>PHEL01000143.1 GCA_002842925.1 Alphaproteobacteria bacterium HGW-Alphaproteobacteria-14 | reverse complement strand
CCGGATTGAGGCTGATATCTCGCGGCGGCAGGCATTGGGCGGCACGGCGGCGGTGCTGGGGATGTTCGCCGGGTTCGGGCTCGCCCCCAGCTTCGCTCGTGCGCAGACGCCGGGGCGGCCCACGGTTCTGACCAATTGCAGCTATTTTGATGGCAATACCTTGCGGATGCAGCAGGGCCGCGAAATCGTGGTCGAAGGTGGCAAGATCAGCGCGATCGTCAATGCCGGAACCGGGCCGCAAGACGCGGATCGGATCGACTGCGGCGGGCGCAGCGTCACGCCGGGGCTGATTGATAGCCACTGGCACGCCACCCTTGCCAGCGTCAGCCAGCTGGCCGCCCTAACGCAGGATATCGCCTTCATCCACTTGATCGCCGGGCAGGAAGCAGGCGCAACCCTGATGCGCGGCTTCACGACTGTGCGCGACACGGGCGGGCCCGCATTCGGATTGAAACAGGCGGTCGATCGCGGCGTGCTGGCTGGCCCGCGCATCTTCCCATCGGGCGCGATGATTTCCCAAACCTCGGGCCATGGCGATTTCCGCTTCCTGAACACCCTCCCGCGGATGGACAGCGATCCGGCCGACTACACTGAACGCACCGGCGTTGCCGCGATTGCCGATGGCGAGGCCGAAGTGCTGCGCCGTACCCGCGAACAATTGATGAAGGGCGCATCGCAGATCAAGATCATGGCGGGCGGCGGAGTCACATCGCTGTATGACCCGCTCGACACCGCGCAATTCCTTGAAGAGGAAATGCGTGCCGCCGTGCGGGCGGCAGCGGACTGGGGCACCTATGTCTGTTCGCACGTCTACACACCCGAAGGCATCCAGCGGGCGCTGCGGGCGGGGGTCAAGTCGATCGAGCATGGCCAGTTGGCCGACATCGCCACCATCCGCATGATGCGGACTGAAGGCGCATGGTGGTCAATCCAGCCCTTCCTTTCCGATGAAGATTCCAACCCCAGATCCGATCCGATCCAGCAGGCCAAGGGCGAACAGGTCGCGCGCGGCACGGTGCAGGCGTTCGAGCAGGGCCGCGCCGAGGGGGTAAAGATGGCGTTCGGCACGGATATCCTGATGAACCCCGGCGGTTCGGCCAGTCAGGGGCGGCAACTGGCCAAGCTCACGCGTTTCATGGCTCCATTAGAAGCCCTGCGCATGGCAACCGGCGCGGCGGGCGAATTACTCGGCCTGTCGGGCGAACGCGCGCCCTATCCGGGCAAGCTGGGCGTGATCGAACCGGGGGCGCTGGCCGACTTGTTGGTGTGGGACGGCGATCCGGCAACCGGCCTCGATTTCATCGGTGATCCGGCACGCAACCTGAAGCTGGTGATGAAGGGCGGGCGCGTGTTCAAGGAGAATTTGGCGTGATGCGGGTATCAATCGCCGTGCTGGCTGTTGCGGCGATGCTGACCGCTCCGCTGGCAGCGCAGGAGACTGCCACCCAATCGGCTGATGATGACTGGTCTGGGCAAGTCACCATTTATGGCTGGGGGGCGGGTATCGGCGGCGACTTCACCCCCTTCACAGGCGGGCCAACATTGGAGTTCGACAAATCGCTGGGTGAGGTGCTGGAAGATCTGGATGCGGCCATTTTCGCTACGGCACTGGCGCGCAAAGGCGATTTGGTGCTGCTGACCGATTTCAGTTACACCAAGAGTTCGAAAGACGGCCTTGTGCCGCCCGGCATTCCCGCCGCAGGCAAAGTTGCGATCCGCTCGTTCTCATTGCTGGGCGGCAAGCGGTTTGAGGCGAGCGATACGACCACCATCGATGTGCTCGGCGGCGCGCGGTTATGGAGCCTTGATGGCAGGGTGGATGTGCCGCTTGCCGGTATCGCGCTTGCGCCGGAAGACACGTTTGTCGACCCCGTCGCCGCAATCCGGCTCAACAGCCAGATCGCGCCGCGCCTGTCATTGCTGGCCTATGGTGATGTCGGCGGGTTCGGGATCGGTTCCGATCTGACATGGCAAGGCGTTGCGACACTCAATTACCGAGCGGGAAAATCGTTCTACCTGTCAGCAGGCTACCGCCACCTTTATCTTGATCGGTCATCAGGCGGGGCCAGGTTCGACGGAAATCTCAGCGGGCCACTGGCTGGTGCGACGCTAACCTTCTGAGATCGAGCGGACTATCCCCGCCACTCGCGGCGTTCCTCGGCAGCGCGCAGCACTTCGTAGGCGACCTGAATTGCCTGAAACTGCTTGGCCGCTTCGGCATCGCCGGGCTTTACATCGGGGTGCACTTCCTTGGCGCGGGCACGGTAGGCTTTCTTGGCCGCATCGAAATCTGCGTCCGATTCAAGCCCAAGCACCTCAAGCGCGCGCATTTCATCGGACGAACGCGAGCCATCGCCCGAACTTGCCCAGCCGTAATGCGCAGATTCGGCATATCCTGCGTTTTCGCGCTGTTCGGCGCGGGTGCGTTCGTCCTTTTCGGCCTGTTCCAACCCTTCGAAATAATCCCAGCCGGAATTATATTCTGCGGCGTGTTTTTGGCAGAAATACCACCGATCACGGCTGTTGGGGGCCTTGGGCGCAGGGCAATTGCCCGGTTCGTCGCAACCATGCCGGTCACAGATGCGCAGCTGCGTGGCTTCCTGCGAGGAGCCATAGGCCCGCCAACGCGGGAACCCCCAGTCGAGCGAACGCTTGGCGCGGCTCATCGC
The DNA here is from genome assembly GCA_002842925.1 of Alphaproteobacteria bacterium HGW-Alphaproteobacteria-14. Classification (GTDB taxonomy): domain Bacteria; phylum Pseudomonadota; class Alphaproteobacteria; order Sphingomonadales; family Sphingomonadaceae; genus Erythrobacter. Next base: position 2,345 of record PHEL01000143.1, on the reverse strand, counting down.
GGGGCACCGGGGCGGCGGCGGCAAATGTCGTTGGTCGATGGCATTGGGCGGTCAATCTAGGCGAGGTGGCGGGAATTGGGAAGCGATGAGACAAGAAAAATCAGTTGCAATGTGAAATGCTGCAATGCAATAGGCTGAACATGATGGTTCGCCATTCGATCAGGAAAGACTTCAGGATGAGCCTGCAACTGACCCTCTCCAGCCTGGTTTCGGTGCTTGCGCTGGCGGGCCTGTGCGTGGTGACAAGCGCGCGCGATCTTGCCGGGTTCGACGCCCCGACTGCGGCTGCGCCCTATGTGGTGCAGGCCGAGCTTGCGCCCGGCCTGCATTCACTCTGATCCTCAGTTAATGATGACCGAGGCGGCGCGGCGGTTCTGCGCCCACGCGCTTTCATTCGATGCCAGCGCCACCGGGCGCTCCTTGCCGTAGCTGACCACCGAAATGCGGTTCGCATCGACGCCCAGGCTGACGAGGAAATTCTTGGCCGCTGTCGCGCGCCGTTCACCCAGCGCAAGGTTGTATTCGCGGGTGCCGCGTTCGTCGGCATGGCCTTCGATGGTGAAGGTCACTTGCGGATAGCGCGCGAAATACTGCGCCTGCACCTGCAGCGCGGCGGCATCCTGCGAATCGACATTGTAACGATCCGTATCGAAATAGATCGTGGTGGATGATCCAACCGCAGCGGCGAAATGCTGCTGCGATCCGACCTGCGGGCCACTGGGCTGTGCCGGCGGCGTGGGCTGGGTCGTGGTGGGCACAGTTTCAGGCGGCGGAGGCAGTTGTTCGGGTGCTTTCTTGGCGCAGGCCGCCAGCGTGGTGGCCGAGGCCAGCAGCAGGATCGTTGCAAGCTTGGTGTTCATCGCTTTAGTCCTTTCATTCGTCTCAGTGATATCAGGGCCGGATCGGGCCCCATGCGGGATCGGAGGCATCAACCGGGGTTGGCAGGCGGCGTTCGTTCTGACCGGTCAGATCGACCTGCCAAATGCCCGAACGTCCGGTATTTCGTTCCGTGCGGAAGAACTGGATGATACGGCCATTGGGCGCCCATGTCGGCGCTTCGTCCTGCCACCCGCGGGTCAGCACCTGCATACTGCCGCCAGCGGTGTTCATCACCGCGATGTTGAAGTCGCCCGCGATCCGGGTGAAGGCGATCTGGTCGCCGCGCGGGCTCCATTCAGGCGTGGCGCAGCGCCCGCCGAAAAAGCTGATGCGTTTCTGATTGGTGCCGTCAGCGTTCATGACATAGCATTGCTGGCTACCCGAACGGTCGCTTTCAAACACGATCTTGCTGCCATCGGGCGAGTAGGAACCGCCCACGTCGATACCGGGATTGTCGGTCAGCTTGACGCTCGCCCCGCCGGTGGCTGGCACGCGGTAGATGTCGGTATTGCCCGCCACCGCCATCGAATAGAGGATGTAGCGGCCATCGGGCGACCAGCGCGGGGCGATAGTCGGATTGCGGTTTTCGGTCACCAGCATCTGCTTGCCGCTGCCGATGTCATAGACATAGATGCGCGGATTACCGTCGACATAGGACAGATAGAGGATCTTCGAATAGTCGGGTGAATAACGCGGGGTGAGCGCAGTGGCGCTGCCCAGCGTCAGGAAGCGATGGTTGGCCCCGTCGCTATCCATGATCGCCAGCCGCTTCACCCGCCGATCTTTCGGCCCGGTTTCCGCGATATAGGCGATGCGGCTGTCAAAGAACGGGCTTTCCCCGGTCAGGCGCGAAAAGATCAGGTCGCTGCACTTGTGCGCCGCGCGCCGCCAGTCCGCCGCGCCGACCACCCAGCCTTCGCGCACCAGTTCATCCTGCAAGGCGACGTCATAAAGGTAACAGCCGACCACCAGCTTGCCATCATCGCGCGCGCGGACATAGCCGTGGACCAGCATTTCCGCGCTGCGCCCGCTCCATGTGGAGAAGGCCGGTGCGGTGATCTGGTTGAAGGCAGGCTGCGGCAGGCTGTCGGGGCCGACCGGCTTGAACAGCCCGTTATTGCGCAGGTTGGCGGTGATGACGCGCGCAACTTCGCGGCCCAGCGCGCCGGTGCCATCGGCATTGGCGGGGGTGGGGCGTTCGCGGTCGGTGGCAAAGGCCGGGATGGCGATGCCGATGTCCGACCATGCGCTTTCATCGGTGACAGTGAAGGAGATGCCTTCTTCCGCCTGCGCCGCAGAAGCATCGGTGGCGGTGGTTTCCACCCGGCCATCTTCACTGATCGGCGCACCAAGATCCTGCGCCATCCCCGTAGCGGGCATCGCGGCGGTCAGCAAAAGGGCGGCAAGCAATGCGGGTTTCATCGTGATGTGTTCCTATCAAACCGAGCGCCCCGGACAGTCTTCCA
>PHEL01000142.1:5020-14033 GCA_002842925.1 Alphaproteobacteria bacterium HGW-Alphaproteobacteria-14 | reverse complement strand
ACAAGGGAGAGGCGCGTGGTCGAAAAGCCCGGCGGGACGGCATAGCCATAGGCACCGTAAGCATAAAGGTGCAGCGGCCCCGGCCCTTCGATCCCGGCCCTCTTGAGGATTTCGGCGCGATCTTTCCGCATCACGATGCTGACCGGCACCATCGTCCCGTCGCGCGCCTGCACGGTGAGGCGCTGCGTGGTGTAGAGGCTGGCGTCGTAACCGCTGGGGATTTCCTGCGTCTTCAATGTCGTCAGCTTCGCCGTCGCGACGTCGTAATCATAGACCGTGCTGGGCGTGACCATGCTCTGATAGGACAGCCGCAGCTTGCTCACCGCATATTCGGGATTGTCCGAAAGGCCGGCAGTATAGCTTGCCTCGGGAAAGGTGATCGGGGTGATTTTCGCCGGGTCGGCGTAAGAACGCAGCTGGATCTGGTCGAGGCCGCCCAATCGCCCTTCGGTGACGAAGAAATCCTTGAACAGGTCAAACTCGGTCAGGTAAAACTCGTCAGACCCCGCGATCACCGTCTGCCAATCGCCGGGCGTTTTCAGATCAGCCTTGGCGAGGCGGAAGTTGATGTGGTCATCATTGGTCAACACCCATAATGCGCCATCCCTGACATCGACCGAATATTCGACGCCCTTGTGGCGCGCCTTCACCAGCGCACTTCGCTGGTTTCATTGTCGCCGGTGGCGATGATCAGCCAGTCTTCCTGCGCCGAAAGCCCCGCGCCGACGCCAAAGCTCTGGTCTTCTTCCTTGTAAAGCGTCACGTCGCTTTCCACCGGGGTGCCGATCACGTGCAGCCTGGCCTCCAGCGTGCGCCATTCCTCGGTCGAAGGGCCGTAAACCAGCGCGGTATCATTCGCGACCCAGGTCAGCCCGCCGCGCAGGTTGGTGAGTTCATCGGGCAACAGCTCGCCGGTCTGCAAATCCTTGATCCGCGCGGTATAGCGTTCACCGCCCGAAGTGTCGGTGGAAAAAGCGAGATAGCGCCCGTTCTGGCTGATCGACGCCGCGCCGAGCCGGAAATATTCCAGCCCCTCAGCCAACTGGTTTTCGTCGATCAGCAGTTCCGCCTCGCCGCCTGCCGCCGCTTTGCGCCAATGCTTGCGATATTGCGCGCCTTCCTCGAACTCGCTCCAGTAGAGGAACTCGCCATCCTTCTGCGGAACGGTGCTGTCGTCTTCCTTGATGCGGCCACGCATTTCGGTGAACAGCGCCTCGGTCAGCGGAGCCTGCGCGGCCATTTTCGCTTCGAAATAGGCGTTTTCGGCCTTCACGTGATCGAGCACGTCCTCATCATCCACCACCGGGTAGGATTTGTCATACAGCCAGTCATACGGGTCTTCGATGGTGATCCCGTGGTGGGTGTAGGAATGGGGGCGTTTTTCAGCGACAGGGGGCTTGATCTCGGCGGCAGGCGTAGCGGCAGCGGCGGCAGCAGAAATGGTCACGCGGGTCGAATCCTCACTATTGGCCGCACGGACTGCGGCAGGGACAAAGTTGGTAGCGGCCAAAGCCATGGCAAGAGCGTAGCGGCTGATCCTTGTGGTCATTGGTCGCAAGTCCCCGTCTTAGGTCTGGGTGGAAAGAACAGGCCGATCAGCCTATGCTGGCGGTTCTAACGACACATTCGCGCGCGACAAGTGCCCGCGCCCACGCCTGAGGATTGAACCGATGCTGATGCAAACTCATGAAGCCCGCCTTGCCGCCCTGCGCGGGGAGTTGAAGCGGCGCGGGGTGGATGGGTTCATCATCCCCATCAGCGATGAACATATGAGCGAATATGTCGGCAATTACGCACAGCGGCTGAACTGGCTGACCGGGTTCGGCGGATCGGCAGGCTATGCTGCGGTAACGCTGGATCACGCCGCAATCTTCGTCGATGGCCGCTACACCGTGCAGGTGCGCGAGCAGGTTGACGGAAACCTGTTCGATTACAAGAGCGTGCCCGCCGACAGCCTTGGCGGCTGGCTGGCCGAAGTGTGCGAAAGCGGCGCGCGCATCGCCTATGATCCGTGGCTGCACACCTGGAACTGGGTTGAGGCGCTGGAGGGCCAGGTGAACCCGCGCGGGATCACCATGGTGCCCGCCCCCGGCAACCCGATTGACGCGGTGTGGACGGATCGCCCTGCGCCTTCGCCTGCGGCGGCGATGGTTCATGACGACGGCCAAGCCGGGCAATCCTCGGCGGAAAAGCGCGCTGCGGTGGCCGATTGGCTGGCGAAAGAGGGCCATGATGCGGTGGTGATCCCGGCGCTCGATTCGATTGCGTGGCTGCTCAACATTCGCGGGGCCGACGTGGCGCATACGCCGGTCGCGCTGTCTTATGTGATCGCGCACAGGGATGGCAGCGCCGAGCTGTTCATCGCGCCAGAGAAAGTCACGCCCGAACTCACCCGCCATCTTGGCAACGCCGTGACAGTGCGGGATCGTGCCGCGTTTGAGAGCGCCCTCGGAGAGCTTTCCGGCAAAAGCATCAGCCTCGATCCCGATTTCGCGGTAGTCGGCATTGCGCAGGCGCTGCGGGCGGGCGGCGCGCAGTTCACCTTTAAACGCGACCCGACGATCCTTGCCAAGGCGGTCAAGAACGCCCGCGAACAACAGGGCCACCGCGATGCACAGGCGCGCGACGGAGCGGCGGTTTCGCGGTTCCTGCGCTGGCTGGAGATTGAAGCGCCGGGGGGCGGCGTGGACGAACTCACCGCCGCCGCGCGGTTGCAGGCGTTCCGCGAACAAGACCCCGGCCTGCGCGATCTGTCGTTCGACACTATCTCGGCCGCCGCCGGTCACGCCGCGCTGCCGCATTACAAGGTCGACGCTGACAGCAATATCCCGATCCCGCCGGGTTCGATCTATCTGGTTGATTCAGGAGGGCAATATGCCGCCGGGGACGGTAGCGGCACCACCGACATCACCCGCACCGTGTGGGTGGGCACGCCCGATGGCTTAGGCGCACCGACCGCCGAAATGCGCGACCGCTTCACCCGCGTGCTCAAAGGCCACATCCAGATTGATCGTGCGGTGTTCCCGCAAGGCACCTGCGGCGGGCAGCTCGACGTGCTGGCGCGGCAATATCTGTGGGAAGCTGGAGTCGATTACGCCCACGGAACCGGGCACGGGGTCGGCAGCTTCCTTGGCGTGCACGAAGGGCCGCAGCGGATCGCCAAGCCAGGCGGGGGGCAGGCGGGCACGGGGCAGGAACTGTTCGCCGGGATGATCCTTTCGAACGAGCCGGGCTATTACAAACAGGGCGCATTCGGCATCCGGATCGAAAATCTGGTGCTGGTCGAAGAACGCGAAATCGCGGGCGCAGAAGGGCGTTACCTTGGGTTCGAAACGCTGACCTTCGTGCCGCTCGATCGCAAGCTGATCGCGCGCGAACTGCTCACCGCAGACGAAATCGCGTGGGTCGATGAATATCACGCCAAGGTGCGCGCGCTGTTATCCCCCCGGCTCACGGGTGATGATCTGGCGTGGCTGGAGCGTGAAACCGAGGCGCTGTGATCGCGCTTGTTGCAATAACAATGTTCCTGTAATGTTCACAAATCGGCGAATCGCGCCGGATGGGAGGATTTCGGATGATCGGTTACGTTACGGTTGGCACCAATGATTTGCCGCGCGCGGCGGCGTTCTATGACGCCTTGGCCGCGCATTTCGGCGTCGGGCGGATGATGGACACGGAAAGCTTCATCGCCTGGGGCGAATGGGGCGGAGCGCCGGGGATTGCCGCGACAAAGCCGTTCGATGGCCAGCCTGCCACGGTGGGCAACGGGGTGATGGTCGCGCTTGAGGTCAAGACGCCGGAAGCCGTTCGGGCGGTTTACGACATCGCCATGGCGCATGGCGGCAGCGACGAAGGCGCGCCCGGTGCGCGCGGCGATGACGGATTTTTCGCCGGTTATTTCCGCGATCCCGATGGCAACAAGCTCAACGCCTTTTGCATGGTTGCGCCTGCCGAAAATTGAGGGGCGCGGTTATCGGCCTAGGCTCGGCCAGACCCCGCCTTGATCGCTCCAGACCCCGCCTTGGTCCGATGTTTCACGTGGAACATCGGGCCGGGTGGGCGCAGGTTCAACGCATCAGCCCGCCGATCAGGTTGCGCACAAACCGGCCCACGATCGGCCCGGCCAGATCGGTCGCGATCGACCCGGCGGCCGATGTAACGCCCGAGGCAACCGGGTTCGACCGGCTTTTCTTGCCGAGGATTTTCGACGCCGCCATCCCCGCCGCGCCGCCAATTGCAACCTTGGTTCCGCGCGACACCGCCTTGCCCCACAGGCTGGGGCTTTTGCGAGGCTGGCCGCGCACTTCTTCCTCGCCGCGCGCCTCGACCTCGGCCGCGGTGGCGGCGGCATCGGCGGCTTTGGCGGCGATCACTTCCTCGGCGCTTTCGCGGTCGATCAGGGTATCATATTTGCCATCCAGCGGGCTGACGGATTGAATGATAGCGCGCTCTTTCGGCGTCACCGGGCCAAGCCGCGAACGCGGCGGCTTGATCAGGGTGCGCTGGACGATGGTGGGCGCGCCCTTCTCGTCGAGCGTGGACACCAGCGCCTCGCCCACTTTCAGCTCGGTGATCGCCGTTTCGACGTCCAGATCGGGGTTGACGCGAAAGGTTTCAGCCGCCGCCCTGATCGCGCGCTGATCGCGCGGAGTAAAGGCGCGCAAGGCGTGTTGCACGCGGTTGCCCAGCTGGCCCGCAACCTTCTCTGGGATATCAATCGGGTTCTGGGTGACAAAAAACACCCCCACACCCTTTGACCGGATCAGCCGCACCACCTGTTCGATCTTGTCCATCAACGCCTTGGGCGCGTCGTCGAACAACAGGTGCGCTTCATCAAAGAAGAACACCAGCCTGGGCTTTTCCGGGTCACCGACTTCGGGCAGGCTTTCAAACAGTTCGGCCAGCAGCCACAGCAGGAACGTTGCGTATAGCTTGGGGCTGCGCATCAGCTGATCGGCGGCGAGCACATTGATATAGCCGCGCCCCTGTTCGTCGACTTGCAGGAAATCATCGATTTCCAGCGCCGGTTCACCAAAGAAATTGCCCGCCCCCTGCGCCTCGAAACTGAGGAGCTGGCGCTGGATCGCCCCGACCGAAGGCCGCGTGACATTACCATATTTACCCGACAATTCCGCGGCGTTCTCGCTCGCCCATTGCAGGACGGCTTGCAGATCGGCGAAGTTGAGCAGCAGCAGGCCGTTTTCATCAGCATGGCGGAAAATGATCTGCAGCACGCCTTCCTGCGTCTCGTTCAGGTCAAGCAGTCGGGCCAGCAGCAGCGGCCCCATTTCCGAAATCGTGGTGCGGATCGGGTGGCCCTGCGCGCCGAACAGATCCCAGAAAATCACCGGATTATCGGCATAGCTGTAATCCGTGATGCCCAGTTCCTTGGCCCGCGCCTCAAGGCTGGCGGCGTGTTTGAAGGTCGGCGAACCGGGCATGGCGATGCCCGACAGATCGCCCTTCACATCGGCAACAAACACCGGCACCCCGGCGGCAGAAAAGCTTTCCGCGATGCCTTGCAAGGTCACGGTCTTGCCGGTGCCGGTCGCGCCTGCGATCAGCCCGTGGCGGTTAGACCGGCTCAGCGCGAGCGACTGCCGCGATCCGTCCCCGCCCAGCCCCAGATAGATGTCGCCTGCCATGTCCGTCATTGCCTGTCCCTGAAATTGCGGCGGCGGTCAAGTTCTCGACTTGGCGGCGAATTGGGCTAAGGGTCGCGCCATGGTTAGCCCTGCGCCGTTTGTCCTGCTTGATGATGCCCGCGCCGGGACGACAGCGGCGGATGCATTGCTGTACGAAGGCCCGCGCAAGGTATTTGTCGCCACCCGTCCCGATCAGGTCGAAAGCGCGCTCGACGCGGCAGAGGCGGCGCGGCTGGCGGGCGGCGGATCGCTGGCGGGCTATATCGCCTATGAAGCGGGCTTCGCGCTTGAAGGCAGGCTGGCGGGGCTGGCGGCGGCGCGATCGGGCGCAGCAGGGCCGCTGGTGTGGCTGGGCCTGTTTGACGCGCCGACGCGGATTGCGGCGGCTGACGTGCCCGGCTGGCTGGCGGCGCGGGCGCACGGCACCGGCAGCATCGGCCCGCTCGAACCGCAATTGTCGCCCGGTGGCTATGCAGCGGCATTCGCGGCTCTGCGTGAGGCGATCCTTGCGGGCGATATCTATCAGGCAAACCTCACCTATCTGCTTTCCGGCTCCTATCGCGGTGATCCGGTCTGCCTTTATGCCGCGCTGCGCGGGGCGGCGGCAGCGGGCTATGGCGGGTTGATTTTCGATGGCTCGCACTGGCTTTTGAGCTTTTCGCCCGAATTGTTCGTGGCGCTTGCGGGGGGTGAGGCCAAGGTCAAGCCGATGAAGGGCACGCGCGCGCGCAGCCCTGACGCAGCCGCCGACCGCGCGCTGGCGCAAGACCTTGCCACGTCGGTCAAGGACCGCGCCGAAAACCTGATGATCGTCGATCTGATGCGCAATGATCTCGCCCGCGTGGCTGAGGCGGGCAGCGTGGTGGTGGACGCGCCGTTTGCGGTCGAAAGCTACCCGACGGTGCATCAGATGGTATCAACCGTGCGTGCGCGACTGGCGCGGGGCAAGGGGGCAATGGAGCTGGTGCGGGCGCTGTTCCCATGCGGATCGATCACCGGTGCGCCCAAGATCCGGGCGATGGAACTGCTCGGCGCGGTGGAACGCGATGCGCGCGGCCCTTATTGCGGGGCGATTGGCCGGATCGACGCCCCCGACTCGACCGGGAACTCCAACGCCGCCTTCAACGTCGCAATCCGCACCCTGCGCCTCACCCCGGTCGAGAATGGTCAGGGCAGCGCCGTGCTCGGCATCGGTTCAGCGATTGTGGCGGATAGCGATGCGCTGGCCGAACGGCGCGAATGCGAGGTCAAGGCGGGGTTTGTACGCCGCGCCGCGCCCGAACTGACCGCGCCCGCGTTCGACCTGATCGAGACAATGCGGTTCGCCCCCGACAGCGGGATCGCGCTGCTCGAACTGCATCTGGCGCGGATGAAACGCAGCGCGGAAATCCTCGGCTTTGCGTTTGATCGCCATGCGGTGCGCAACCAGATACAGGCGCTGTGTTTTGAACTCGATGCGCCTGCGCGGCTGCGGCTGCTGGTGGCGCGCAGCGGGGCAAGCGCGCTGGAGGCAGGGCCGCTGCCCGCGCCGATGGGCGAGCCGGTAAAGGTCGCCGCGCTGCCTCACCCGATCGACCCCGGCGATTGGCGGCTGGCGCACAAGACATCGGATCGCGGGTTTTATGACGACGCGCTGGCGGCGGCCAAAACGATGGGCGCGGCTGAGGCAGTGCTGGTGCGCGATGATGGGCTGGTGACAGAGGGCAGTTTCACCAATCTGTTCGTGGACGGGCCGGACGGCGTGCTGCTGACCCCGCCCGCCACGCCTGGCCTGCTGCCCGGCGTGCTGCGCGAATACCTGATCGCGGACGGTCGCGCGCGCGAGGCAGAATTGACTTTGGATGATCTCAAACACGGCTTCTGGCTCGGCAATGCCCTGCGCGGGCTGATGCAGGCGGAACTTACATGAACATCTCAATCCTTTACGAAGACGGCGAAGCACTGGTGATCAACAAGCCTGCGGGCCTGCCGGTTGATCGCCCCAAACGCGGCGGCGCGTGCCTTGCCGATCATCTTGATGGGCTGAAAATGGGGTTCCTGCGGCGTCCGGTCGCGGTGCACCGGCTGGATACCGACACCTCTGGCTGCCTGCTGCTCGCCCGCAATCCCAAGGCGCTGGCGCGGTTCAACAAATCGTTCGAGGACCGGCTGGTGGGCAAGACCTATCTGGCGGTGCTGGCAGGCCATCCGGTGGGGACTGAAGGCACCATCGAGCTCGCGCTTGCCAAGATCAGCTCGGCCGAAGACGGTTGGCGGATGATTGCGGCGAAGAAGGGCAAGCTTGCGGTTTCGCACTGGGAACTGTTGCAGGAACTGGGGCCGCACAGCCTGATCCGCTTTCGCCCGGAAACCGGCCGCACGCATCAGTTGCGGGTGCACGCGCTTATGGGTTTGGGCGCACCGCTGCTGGGCGATCCGGTCTACGGTGCTGGGTCAGTGGCGGGCGCAGGGCGCACCATGCTCCACGCCGAAAGCCTCACCGTCACCCGCCCCGGCAAGACCCCGATCGAAGCGCGCGCCCCCCTGCCCGCCGATTTCGCCGCGTTGGGGGCGCAGGATGGATGATGATCCGCCCAAACCAGGAGCCGAACCGCTAACGGCGCGCGCGCTGCGGCTGGTCGAGGAGAGTTTTCTCGCCGGGTCAGGGCCGGGCGGGCAGAACGCCAACAAGGTCGCGACCGAGGTGGAACTGCGCGTCAATATCTACGCCCTGCGGCTTGCCCCGCCGGTGTTCGCGCGGCTGCGCGCGCTGGCGGGATCAAAACTGGCTGGCAATGGCGATCTGATCATCACCTCCAAAGCCAACCGCACGCAGGAAGCCAACCGCGCCGACGCCCGCTCCAAGCTGACGGCACTGCTCGAAGAAGCGCAGACCGAGCCCAAGCGGAGGGCGAAAACCCGGCTCAACCGGGTGGGCAAGACCGAACGGCTGAAGGGCAAGAAAGTGCGCGGGACAGTAAAGGCCAATCGCGGGCGGCCCAACAGCGCCGATTGGTGATACCGAAGCCTGTGCAGCGTTTGCGCACCCCCGCGCATTCCCAGCGCGCTGGCATAAGCTCCCGCCTTGACTTTTCCCCCTGATTCGCCCAATGGCCCGCCCGTGTGGCGGTGTGCCGGGCTTTCCGGGCGCGCCGCTATTTGCTTTTTCAAGCCCGTGCGTATCTTCGCGGGCCGACCCATTTGACAGGAACCCGCCATGGCGAAGCCCACCACCGTCAAGATCCGCCTCGTCTCGTCCGAGGGCACCGGTTTCTTCTACGTGACCAAAAAGAACCCGCGCAACATCACCGAAAAGATGAGCTTCCGCAAATATGATCCGGTGGCGCGCAAGCACGTTGAATTCAAGGAAGCCAAGATCAAGTAAGATC
>PHEL01000142.1:0-4822 GCA_002842925.1 Alphaproteobacteria bacterium HGW-Alphaproteobacteria-14 | reverse complement strand
GGCAACACCATGCGCGGGGTGATGACGATGAAGCGCCCCGGCAAAATCCGCTTCGATTACGGCAAGGACGCCGATTTCCTCGTCATTTCGAACGGCAGGTCGCTCTATGTCGTCGATTACGAGGTGAACCAGGTCGAACGCTGGCCGATCAAGAATTCACCGCTCGGCGCGCTGTTCGATCCGGAACGCGATGTGAAGCGGTTCGGCAAGCTGATTCCGACCGGCAACCCCGACGTGTTCAGCGTCGAAGTGCGCGATCCCAAAAAGCCAGAATTCGGGATGATCAACATGATCTTCGTGCGCAATCCGGCCGCGCCAGGGGGATTGCAACTGACCCATTGGGTGGCACTGGACGCGCAGAACCACCGCACGCGGGTGCAGCTATCCAACCAGCGCTATGGAATCGCGGTGGCAGACAGTGCCTTCACCTTCCGCGATCCGCGCCGCTCAACTCGTCGTCCCGGATAGTCAGCACGTCGACGAACGGTTGTATGGAAACGACCAAAACAGGGCCGTGTTCATGTCAGTGAAAGGCGCCAACAGTTAATAATTGGCGGTGAGGCGGATCGAAGGCGGGTTTCCCCCCTGTTGCCCTTCCTTCTCCAAAGCCCGCCTTGCACAAGCGTGACGAACGCTCAATGGAACCCTCGACCCAACGCCCCCGGGTCGGGGGTTTTGTGTTTGGGCGATATTGGCGTGGTCAACCCCGACTGCATATCGGACAGGGCTGGCGGAGCGCCGGGACGGTCGCAAAGCGCCCGCAAGGCCGACCAGCCGCCGCACCTTATGGTGCGCAAGCCAAGCGGGCCGGACAGCCTGCGCCCGGCCCGCTTGAGAGCGAAAACGGAAACGCCCTATTTTTCCCAGCCAAACGCCTTGCGCATGATTGTGTAGATCACATTCTGTTCGATCACCCCGTGCGCGCGTTCTGCTCCCGGACCGGTGGCAAACAGCGCGACATCCTCGCCGCCGTGGGTTTCGGCGCCGGAGGGCACGGTCGCCTGCTGTCTTGCCGCGATCCCTGTTTCAGGCACCGTCCGCTCGCCGCGCAGCGCGCCCGGGCCGTTGGAATAGCCGAGCGTGGTATAAGGCTTGCCGTCCGCAGCCAGCACCGGCGATTGCCCATCGCCGCCATCCTCGCCGCGCCCCTTGGGTGCCACCACGAGCCCCAGAATGTCATTCCCGCGCTGCGGATAGCCCGCGATGGTGAACACGTGACTGTGATCGGCGGTGACCAGAATCAGCGTGTCCGCCGGATCGGTATGATCCACCGCCCACTGCACCGCGCGGGCAAACTCCACCGCTTCTTCCAGCGCATAGCCCGCCTGCCCCGCGTGGTGCGCATGATCTATCCGCCCGCCTTCAACCATCAGGTAGAACCCGTCAGGATCGGCAGAAAGCCGTGCGATTGCCTGCGCGGTCATGTCGGTGAGGGTGGGTTCGGGCGAGTCGGGCTTGCGATCCGCCATGAAACCCAAGTGGCTGGAGTTGAAGAGTCCGAGCACCGGCTTGTCCATCGGTGCTGCGACAAGGCTGGCGGCATCCTTCACCACCACGCCGCCGCTGCGCGCGGCCCACGCGGCGGGCAGATCAGCCGCCGCATCGGCGCGGCGTCCGCCCTTTTCCTTGCCATAGAACACCGCTGTGCCCCCACCCAAGGCGACGTCGAAATCGGCTTCAGCCAATTGCAGTGCGATGTCCTTGCAGCCCTGCCCCTGCTGGTCTGCGGGGATGTTGCTATCTGCCTCCCAATCGCGGTCAGCGGAGCGCGAATAGACGCTGGCGGGCGTCGCGTGGGTAATCCGCGTGGTGGTGACGATGCCCAATGCCAGCCCGCGCCGCTTCACTTCTTCGCCCAGCAACGGCAGCGGGTGCGCCAGCGCATCAGCGCACACGCCCTTTTCCGCGTCCGGCCCGATGCCAAGCACGCCGATGCGGGTCTTGTGACCGGTCTGCATCGCGGTGGCCGTGCCCGCGCTGTCAGGCACCTGCGCGTTGGTGTTGTAGGTTTTGACCAGCGCGACGTTGTAGAACTTTTCAAAGCTGAGACTATTTTCCTCACCCGTCTCCCCGCGCTTTTGCGCTTCGTAGATGCGCGCGGCGGTGATGGTGGAAATGCCCATGCCGTCGCCGATGAACAGGATCACGTTTTTGGCGCGCGGCTCAGCGGGTACCTCCTCGGCAAAGGCAGGGGCGGCAGTGGTGGTAAGCAACAGGGCGGCAAGGATGGTGCGGGTCATGGGGTGCTCCGTTGAAGTTGCTGCGGCCTATCGCGCCTTCGTGCGACAATAAAGTGAAAGCTGGAATGTTGGCTGATTGCCGCTTAAGTCCGCCCCCATGATCTCTGTTGCCACCTGGAACATCAATTCGGCCCGCCTGCGTGTCGGGCTGATCGAAAAACTGCTCACCGAAGCCGCGCCCGACATCCTGTGCCTGCAGGAAATCAAGTGCGAGAGCCACCTGTTTCCCGCTGAAGCGCTGGCGAACCTCGGCTACACCCATCAGGCGGTGAGCGGGCAGAAAGGCTATCACGGGGTCGCCACGGTCAGCCGCGTGCCGATCCGCGAAGCCACGCGCCACGATTGGCAGGCCAATGGCGAAGCGCGCCACATCGGGGTGGAGGTGCTCGGCAAGGATCTGTGGGTCGAAAACGTCTATGTTCCCGCCGGCGGCGATGTGCCCGACCGCGAGGTGAACCCCAAATTCGGGCAAAAACTCGATTTTCTCGGCCGCATGACCGGTTGGGCCGGCACGCTTGACCGCCCCACGCTGATCGTCGGCGATTTCAACATCGCCCCGCTGGAAAGCGACGTGTGGAGTCACAAGCAATTGCTCAAGGTCGTCAGCCACACTCCGATCGAGGTGGAGGCACTGGGGCGGTTCCAGGACGCGCACGGCTGGGTCGATCTTGGGCGCGACCACGTCCCGGCCCCGGCGCGCTATTACAGCTGGTGGAGCTATCGCAATCCGGCCTGGCAGGAAAACGACAAGGGACGGCGGCTCGATCATATGTGGGCCTCTCCCGCCCTCGCCAAGCAGGCAACCGCGCACCGCGTGCTGGAGGATGCGCGCGGGTGGGAGAAGCCATCCGATCACGTACCGCTGATTACGGAGTTTGACCTCTGAGCGAGCCTCCCTCTCCTGAACGCCGCGCCGCGCAGGCGGTCGATGCGCTGCGCCACGGCTGGCCGCTGGCGTTTGCGGGCGGGCCGACCCTGCTGCCGGTCGAAACCGCCATCGTCAGCACGGCGAGCGCCCCGCAAATGCTGATTTCCGCCGCGCGCGCGGCGACGCTCAAACTCGCCAATCAGCGCGATGCCGCCGCTCCGCACGCCCCGGTGCTGATCGCGGGTGGAGCGCCGTTCGGCTTGCGCGATGCCCTGCCGATTGCCGATCCGGCGCTTGATCTGGGCAATCCCTTGAAAGGCCCGTTCAAGGCGCTGACCCTGACGTGGGAAGAAAGCGCGCGCGCCGCATTGGAATTGGCGCGGATCGCCGGAATCCTGCCCGCGTTTCTGGTCGATCCGGTGGACGCGGGAGAAGCGGTTCCGGTCGCACCGTCAGACCTTGCCGCCTATGCCGAAGCAGGCGCGCTGCGGATCATCACCCGCGCGCGCCTGCCGGTCAGTGCCTGCGAGGATGCCGAGATTGTCGCCTTCCGATCAACCGCCGACCTGCGCGAACACGTGGCGCTGATCATCGGCAGGCAGACCGGCGACCGCCAGCCGTTGGTGCGGCTGCATTCGGAATGCCTCACCGGCGATATCCTCGGCAGCCTCAAATGCGATTGCGGCCCGCAACTGGACGGCGCGCTGCACGCGATGGCGCATGAGGCAAGGGATTCAGGCGGGTGGGGCGTGCTGCTTTATTTGCGGCAGGAAGGGCGCGGGATCGGGCTGATCAACAAACTGCGCGCCTACCGCTTGCAGGATCAGGGGTTCGACACGGTCGATGCTAACCAGCGGCTGGGCCTGCCCGATGAAGCGCGCGATTTCCCGGTGGCGGCGCGGATGCTCGAACTGCTGGGGGCGACGAGGATTCGCCTGTTGACCAACAACCCGGCCAAGGTGACGTCGCTGGAAGCCGCCGGGATCACAGTGAGCGAACGCGTGCCGCATCAGCTCCCCGAAAACCCCCACAACGCCCGCTATCTGGCGACCAAGCGCGACCGGTCCGGGCATTTGCTGATCTGACCGGCACCGGCCTGCGCGCCTGTTGGAGACACATGTTACACTGTCCAGGAACAGAAAATCTGCCCACCCAGTTCGCCTGAATGCAGGCAATGGGCAACGGGCGGTGCAGCAGGTCATGCCTGCGACGCTGACAGTTCAGGCGCGGGTAGGAAAGTGGCCTAACGCTGCTCGTATGGCTTGATCCCGCCCGCGATCTTGTTGCCCTGCATCACGATCCGCGATCCCGTCCAGTCGGCCAGAAACACGCTGCTGCGCGACAGGCCGGGGACGAAGCGGGCTTCGTTATTCGCCACCTCCAGCCCGTCGGACGGGTGCAGCAGGTCTTCTGCGCCCAGCGCGATGAAGGCCGAGTAATTTTCCTTGTCGCGCCCTTGCACGAACCAGTTGTCGGCGATCCGTCCGACGCTGCCCGCGGGCAGATCGATCATGTAATTGGTGGCGCGCCCGCCCGCATCGTCAAAGCTGTTGCCCTCGATCACCACTTCGGCAGTGCGCGCTTTGAGATAATGCCCGCCGGTGCCGCGTTCGAACCGGCTTTCGCGCACGGTCAGCGATCCGTAATTGCCGATATACAGCGAATGCGCGCAGCCTGCGGAGTTCTCGCAAGTGCCCAGCCCGCTGAAGGTTGA
>PHEL01000141.1 GCA_002842925.1 Alphaproteobacteria bacterium HGW-Alphaproteobacteria-14 | reverse complement strand
ATCGCCGCTCTTGCCAGACAGCGAAGCATTGCCGCGGAAGGTGTCGAAGCTGCCGCCTTCGGCACGCAGGGCAATCGGCGCGCGGGCGGTGCGCCCGGTTGGGCTGACGATATTGACCGCCCCGCCCAGCGATGCCGCACCGAAGCGCAGCCCATTGGCGCCCTTGAACACCTCCATGTAGCGGATGGTAAGCGGATCAACCTCTTGGAACTCAGTCGCCCCCGATGCGCGGCTGATCGGCACTCCGTCGCGCAGGACGGTGAGACCACGCCGTTCAAAACTTGAATTGAGGCCCGAACCGCGGATTGAAATGCGGCTTTCGCGCTGGGCGCTGGTGTCGGCGAAGACGCCGGGGGTCAGTTCCAGCACATCGCCAATCGATTGGGCAAAGATGTCGGCAAAGCCCTCATCCTCAACCAGACCGGTTGCGCCGGGGACGCGTTCCAGCTCCTTGCGGGCGGCTTCAGGCGTAGGCGCCGTGCGGGTGCCCTGAAGGCTGGCGGTGACGATGATCTCGTCCTGCCGCTGGCCGATGCCCTGGGCCTGAAGCGGGGCGTTGAAAGCGCCAGTCGTTGCGGCAAGCATGGTTGCGCCCATGAGAGCGCGCTTCACAGTGTTAATTTGCATGATGTATCCCAATTTCCGTCGGCGCGCGCCTGTGATGCGGCGGAGCGCCATCGGCCCTGCCTTGGCGGGCCAGTGAGCGAAGTGGCTTTACGCGCCGGGTTCAGACACCCGTAAGCAAAGCCTGACGATCAGACGGAAAGGGAAGGCGGCCCTCGCAGTGGCGGGCGCAGGAAAGGAATGTCGCGGGCAGGCGGCGACCGGAGCGGCACAAGTCCGACCAGCAGGATGAACGCCAGTGCAGCGGCCAGCAAAAGCGGATCGGCCCCGCCGAGCGCGGCATGGCCAAGCCCCGAAAAGGCGCAAGGCTGAGACTTGTCTGCCGCCTCGGAATGGTCGCTGCCCGTCCCATCCTCGTCAGAGATAGCAATCCGCATCTGCTTCGGTGTGCCACTGGCATCGGCGCAGATCGTTACGGTCAGGAAGCGCTCGCCGGCAGACGAGATCATATAGCCCGCCGGCACAAGCGCCTTGACTGCCAGGGCAAGCACCATCAGCACCAGGGTGAGCTGGGCATATCTGTGGGTCATGGCGCGAAGGCTGGTCATGGCGGGCGCGGCCTTAGCGCAGGGAAATTGCCAAGTCATCTTGTATCATTGGCGACCCCTGACCCTGAAGATGAAGGGAAAGCCGCCCTTCAGCAAACCACCCAGACCCAGTCATTCAAGGTGGTTAAGCGCGCTGCCAAAACCGGACAGGCTTTTGGCAGCGCGCAGGAACTGGATAAACTGGCGAAATCTGCCTTCACGCTTAGAAACCGACGCCGTTCGGAGGAACTTGATTCGGATCGAAGGCCCGCTGGATTTTTTGTTCAACCGCCTTCTGCTCTTCGCCAAGCACAGGTGCGCGATGCGGGTATCTTTGAGCCAGGAAGGCGCGCTCATCACGCAGTTCTTGCTCAAGCTTGCTAATTCTTTCATCCCCTTCAAGCATCTTGGCATGGAGCCGGACAAGATAGACCATCGAACTGTCAAGGTCGGCAAGCAACACTTTGTCGGTCCGACCGACCGTGCCATTTTCAATGTGCGTGAGGTGCAATTCGTCATTCCTGACTGACGCGGTGCACCGGTTAGTCACGATGGCCTCAAGAATAGACTGAGATCGTTCAATACGCCTACGATCCGCTATTATGGTCGCTTCTGCCTCACGCTGCCGGATTTCAGCCATTCTTGTCCGCTTCTCCAGCTCGTCTGCCGCTTTTTGCGCAGTGATGATTTTCGTCACCCAGGCGGGCGCAGGATTATGAAGGGCGAGGGCCACAGACCGTGGGAGCAGGGGTTTGAGTGTATCGTCGACGACCAGTTTGTTATCCGTGCCAACAGTCACCTTGCCAGCGAACGGCGCCAGGGCATTTGCAACCTTGTCCCATTGTTCGTTCACTTGCCCGATGGCTGTAGCTTCCAGTTCACGATTTTGGGCAGATGCAATAACCACAGCGGCCTTCCGCTGTTCTTCGGCAAGGCGGGCTTCGTCTGTTTCCAGTTTGGCCATACTGATACTGAGGTTGTTGAGCGCAACCTGATGCGCGCTCACAGATGCCTGGTGCGCAGCCTGATCGCGTTTCAATTGCGCCGCCTCATCTTTGGCCGCGTTTTCGCGCTCTTCAAGCGCCTTTTCCCCGAGCCTCACGGCCAGCAACAATTCCCGTGCCTGCTCCAACATCCTTGCGACGCTGCGCGCAATTGCCACGATGGCCGGCGGCCATTTGCTGTCGTAAGTAGATTGCTCGGAAGGGCTCAACCGTTCGCGATACATGGCAAAACCATCGCCGTTTTGCCGAAGATTCAACCCATTTCGCTCATCTGCCCCGCGGGCCAGCAATTCTAACTGCCTTTGATGCAACGATTGTTGCTCAAGGAAATGGATTTTATCCGCCGCAACTGCTGATTGTTCTAATGCCGCTGCTGCCCGGTCGGCCTCAGCCATTTTGCGGTCAACGGCGGCTGCACGGGCTGCGTCACAAGCCGCTTTGCGGTCCGCTGCAGCTTCAGCTTTTGCAGTCGCAATTTCGGCATTGATCGCCGCTGCGGCCGCTTGCTGCATCTCCCCGTCGTGTTTGATGCGCGCAAGTTCGGCCTCCGCCTGCCTGTTCAGTTCGAGATTTTTTCTTTCGAGCGCCGCTGCAGCTAGGACCGCTAGATCGGCTTTGGCTTCCTTTTCTGAAGCCCGTTTCAGCTTGGCCTGCATCTCCCGTTTCATGTGTTCGAGTTCTTCCTTGCGGAGTTGCTCGGCGGTTTTCCAATCCGAACCTGGGGTCGCCTTCGGGTCCCCGCGTTGCACTCCCGGGAGTTGCATCACATCGCGAAAATAGACGAAGATCGCATCCTGTAACGCCCGGCCGATAGCCCATTTGTGGGCTTTTTCGTTGTTCTCAGAATACTTGGCGACAAGTCGTTTCAGATCTCTCGTCAGTGAGACAGCGACCTTCTCGGTATGCTTCGTCTTCTTCATATATTTCGGAGCTACAAATACGTCGACGTTGGTGTCACCCTTTTCATCGCGATCAACGCGAACGCCGAAGATGGAATTTGGCCCCCATACTGTTTCGACAAAACGGCAAGCATGGGCCAGCATCTTATTCGCGTCCGTTCCATCGACCAGCTCGGTAGGAAACTGAACCAATACGTGGATGGCAATGTTTTTGCCCTTCGGAATGAAGGCATCTTCGACGTGAGCCGTATACAGAGCTTCTAGATCTAGACCGGTGGTTGTGACTGGTGCGACATCTCGGACCACCCTAGCCGTACCAGACTCGTTTTCCCGTTTGCCATGTTTCTCGGCTTCGCGAAGCAGGGTTAGGTCCAGCTTCTGAATTCGTACCGCACCGGCAACTCCTGAGACAGGGCTCTTATGCATGGTGCGCCCCCCCAAAAATGAGGGAAGTAGAAAAAGGGTACACGCTACCCTTTTTTCCCGGTGGGAAAAAAGGCGTGCCAGGGGAGAGCCCCTGGACCCCCGCCGGACCTACGCTGTTTGCTGCGGTCCGCGGCTTTCCCGAATACGGGAACGCCGAAGTGAAGCATGCAAATCCATAAGCTGTGGTGCCCCTTTCCGAGGGGCACCACTTGCACGACAAACCGACCGTGTTCGTCATCACTGCTCCTCCCTGTTGGGATTGGAGTTCATGCTGTCGAGCGGAAGCTCACTGTGACCAGCCTGCGGATGGTCAGGTTCGCTGTCCGACGGTCGGTTGTCGAATTTCAAGTCGCCGGTCGGAGCGGCTTCTGGCTCGGCCTTGCCGATGCCCGAAGCAACCTCCGACGGCGCTGCTGCGCTGTCCATGACAAGCGCGGCAGGCTGCTCTGCGTCATACGCATGCGGTCGGAGATCGCCGCCTTCGGGCGCTATCCGCGCCTTCAACTCAAGTAGCAGTTCCGTCCGCTCGTCGAGGCGCGCATTAAGCTTGCTGACCTCACCATGAGCGTCGGCCAGTTGCCACTCGAGATCTTCGCACAAAGTAAGCGACGTATCGAGACGAGTTTGGGTTTCCGACCACTCATCCAACATCCGTGCGCATTCTTCACTCGCGATCGAGGCTTCGCGCTCGGCTTTCGCCACACGCTGATCGGCGGTCTGTTGCAAAACTCCCGCGGCAAGGCTCAACTGAGCGACGAAAACCCCAAGGAGCTCGTCACTGAACTTGCCGAGAACCTTTTTAAACTCCGCTTCGGCCTGCGGCGTCACGGGCACGAACGGCTGGGTTGACTGCGCTAAGCGCTCCTGATGCCAGACTCCAAACTTCTTGTAGAATTCGGGGTTGGGGTGTGCCCCTAATTCTTGTGCAGCCGCGTATCGAGTGAAGTCCCCGATCACCCAGCCTTTGGTGATCAGGTCATCCAATCCTTGGCTAACCTTCTCTTGCGTAAACCATTCATTGCTTTTCTTCATTTCATCAACTCGCATCAGCGAGACAGATGTGCCGCGGCACCTGTGAGACCTGCGACACCTGCGATATCGCAGGTCTCACAGGTTGAGCCCAACACCATCCGCCCCACGTTGATTGGCACGACTTCACAGATGTGACGTCGCCGGGTTCAATCAGCGGGGGTCGTGATTAGGGGGCAGACCAGGTCTGCGGAGGGTTGCTGAGGTGCCTGCGGAGCCTTTGCGCATAAAGCGCGGTCCGGCGCAGCATGAACAGAGAATATAGGCGGCAAGCTTTGGCGAGGATCAAGGCCAACAGGCCGATAGCCATCATTATCAATGGTAGCGGTGTGGGGGCTGCAGGGCTTGCGAACAGCTTCCGAAGGCAGACCTTGATTTGCGGGCCAACATTTATGACAAGCCCAAGCATCAAGGCTGCGGCTGACGCCAGCAGTATTCCAATTATACCAAGTCCCATTGATTAGAACCCATGCGCCCATTGGCGCAGGCCGATGGACATGATGCGCCACGGCTGATCGACGAGTTTGTTCCAGGCGAAGC
>PHEL01000140.1 GCA_002842925.1 Alphaproteobacteria bacterium HGW-Alphaproteobacteria-14 | reverse complement strand
CCACCGGGAACATCTTGATCGCTTCGGGCCGGGTGCCGAAGGTGACGAGAATGCGGGGTTTCCCGCCAACCGGACTCATCGCCGCAGCATGCCCCGCGTGTCGAACACCAGCTTGCCCGCCAGATCATCGGGCGAGAGATGTTTGAACGCGGTGTGATCGACCAGCACCACCACAATCTCGGCCGCCTGCAGCGCAGCGTCAAGTGTCACCAGAGTTGCGCCCGATCCGGCAAGGGCATCGGGCAAGCTTGCGGTGAACGGTTCGACCACCAATATCCGCCGTCCATGCGTGTGGGAAAGACGTTGCGCGATGGCGAGCGCGGGGCTTTCGCGGAAGTCGTCAATGTCGGGTTTGAAGGCGAGGCCGAGCAGCGCGACCTTGCCGCCCGGTGCTGCATCCATCAGTGCGCGGATGCGGTTTTCGGTGTGCACCGCCTTGTGATCATTGACCTCGCGCGCGGTGCGCACCAGCCGCGCGGCATCCGGCGCACCGGCCACCAGAAACCACGGATCAACCGCAATGCAGTGCCCGCCCACGCCGGGGCCGGGTTGCAGGATGTTCACGCGCGGGTGGCGGTTCGCCAGCCGGATCACGTCCCACACATCCACCCCGATCACGTCAGCGATCATCGACAGTTCGTTGGCGAAGGCGATATTCACATCGCGGAATGAGTTTTCGACCAGCTTGACCGTCTCGGCCACGCGGGCGGTGGTGGTGAGGCAATCGCCCTTCACGAAGCTGGAATAGAGTGCCGAAGCCCGTTCAGCGCAGGCCGCAGTGACCCCGCCGATCACCCGGTCATTATGCACCAGTTCATTGACGATCCGACCCGGCAACACGCGCTCGGGGCAATAGGCAAGCGCGATGTCTGCCGCGCCGGTGCTGCCATCGCGCGGCACTGCAAGATCAGGGCGCAATTCGGCGATGATCGCGGCGACGCGTTCGGTGGTGCCGACCGGCGATGTGCTTTCGATGATGACGCAGGCACCCGGCAGGATCTTGGGCGCAATCGAACGCGCGGCGGCCTCGACATAGGAAATGTCGGGCATATTGTCCGGCCCCAACGGGGTGGGCACCGCGATCATGTAGAAACTGGCAGTGGGCACTTGGGTCGAAGCGACCAGCGTTTGCGCGGTGATGGCATCATGCACCAGCCGATCGAGATCGCGTTCTTCGATATGCACGCCGCCTGCGTTGACGGTGTCGACGACCTTCTGTGATACGTCCACGCCGCACACGTTCCAGCCGTAACTCGCAAGCAGCGCAGCAGTGGGCAGGCCGATATAGCCAAGCCCGATCACCGCGACCTGATGGTCAGGCGCGGGCGCATTGCCTGTCTTGCGCCCCAGCGCGGCACTGGCATAAAAAGGTGCGTTCATGAAATCACTGTCCCGGCATTTTCATGCGGAACCATGGCTGCAAAGCCCTTAAAATCGCGTTATGCTTGCTGTGGTTTTCACCATGTTGCGCCCCGCGACCCGCGCGGCGGGGATCACAAGGGGCGGTTTTCGATGAAGGCGGCCAATGCCCTGTGCAACTGGCGCGCGGTGGATGATTGCAAGGTCGACCAGTCCTTGACCGCCAAGCCTTCGGCAATGCGCGCGGGCAGCACGGCCTCGTCCATCGCCACCAGAATGCCGGGCCGCCCCGAAAGCTGGCTCACGGTCGCAAGTTGGTGATCATTGCGATGTTCGCCCAGCGCGGCGCGGCGCGGGACGAGGATGATCGGCTTGGCAAAGCGGGCCGCAGTCAGCACCGTTCCGATCCCGGCATGGCTGACAATCAGGCAGGATTGTTGCACCAGCCGTTCAAACTCCGCAGGCGCGATCCTGGCCCGCGCATCCATATGTTGCGGGGTGTAGCGGCCCTTGCCGGTCTGCGCGATCACCGGCAGGCCCAGCGTCGGCGCAAGCGCGTCCATCGCTGCAATCAGGCGATCAAACCCCAGCTGCATCCCGACAGTGACAAGGATCACAGCACCGATCCAAAATAGCGCGGGCGCGCGTCCGAGCCGAGATGTTCCCACTGCGTCCAGCATTCATGCGCCCAGCGCTGCGACAGCTTGCCGCACAGCGATAATTGCTCACCATTGGCGACGCTATCGATCCACAGGGTGCGCGCGCCGATCAAACGCCCGGCAAGAATGCAGAAAAAGCCCGGCGCGGCCCCGGTCGAAATCACCACCTGCGGACGGTGTTTAAGCACGACCCACAAGGCCACCAGTCCGCACAGCGCGGATTGCAACGGCTTGTTCTGGTTGCAATCGGGCAGGCGGTCAGCGCTTTCGATGCCGTGCTGTGCGGCCACCGCAGGTTCGGTCGTGGCAAAGCGGATGTCGTAATTGTCCAGCGTCGCGCGCAGCAGCATCAGCTGTTCCCAATGGCCGCCGCCCGATGCCGCGGCGAGCACTCTGGTCGAGCCGCTTTTCATTCGCCAACCTCGCTTCGCCGCGCTGCATGATTACGCAAGAATGCCTATGGGCAGGACGCCGGCGCTGTCAATTGCCGAGCAGGCCGGGTTGCCGCAAGCGCGGGCTTGCTCTCGGGTTCGTGACACGCCACACACGCTGCCAAAGGGAGAGACAGATGAACCAGCCATCAGGGCCGCTTTCCGGGCTCAGGGTGATCGAATTCAGCGGGATCGGGCCGGGGCCGCACGTGGCGATGCTGCTGGCTGATCTGGGCGCGGAAGTGGTGCGGATCGACCGGCCGGGGGCAGGCGTCAGCAATCCGGTGGTTGAACGCGCGCGGCACCGGCTGGCGGCGGATCTGAAAAGCGATGATGGCAAGGCGCAGGTTCGCGCGGCGGTGGTCAATGCCGATGTGCTGATCGAAGGGTTTCGCCCCGGCGTGATGGAGCGGCTGGGACTGGGGCCGGAAGAACTGCTCGGCCTCAACCCGCGCCTTGTTTATGCCCGCATGACCGGCTGGGGACAGGACGGCCCGCTCGCCCACGCCGCCGGGCACGATATCAACTACATCGCGATCACCGGCGCGCTGGCGGCGGTTGGCAGGGCGGGTGAGACCGCCACCCCGCCGCAGAACCTGGTCGGCGATTTCGGCGGAGGGTCGATGTATTGCGCCTTCGGGATCATGGCTGCGCTGTATGAACGCGAGAAGTCGGGCAAGGGGCAGGTGGTCGATGCCGCGATTGTCGATGGGACGACCAGCCTGATGAGCTTTTTCTTCGGCGCGCGCGGGGTGCCGCACCTTTCGACGGAACGCGGCAAGGGGATGCTGGGCGGGGCGGCGCATTTCTACCGCTGCTTCACCTGCGCAGATGGCAAGGAAATCTCGCTGGGGTCGATCGAGCCGCAATTCTATGCCGAGATGCTGGCGAAAGCGGGCGCTCCGGCGGAGTTGGCGCAAGGCCAGATGAACCCCGCCAACTGGGATGATTACGCTGCCAGGCTGGCGGCGCTGTTCCTCACCAAAACGCAAGGCGAATGGTGCGCGTTGCTTGAAGGCAGCGACGCCTGTTTCGCCCCGGTGCTGACCTTGGACGAGGCGCGCAGCCACTCGCATATGAAGGCGCGCGGGGCCTATATCGAACATGACGGCGCATGGCACACCGCCCCCGCGCCGCGTTTCAGCCGGACGCCGGGCAGCGTTCGATCAAGCGCGGATGACGGTGCGGATGTGGTCGCACGCTGGGCGGAGGGCGCGTAATGGCGGGCAAGTTCTTTGTTGAATGGGTGGTGGGGGCACGGATCGAACATGAAATCCGCCGCACCGTGACGGAAACCGACAATCTGCTGTTCTCGGTGATGACCCACAACCCGCAGCCGCTGCATCTGGATGTCGAAGCGGCCAAGGCAAGCGGTTACGGGCAGATTCTGGTCAACTCCACCTTCACCTTCGCGCTGCTGGTGGGCCTGTCTGTGGGGGACACCACATTGGGCACGCTGGTTGCCAATCTCGGGTTCGACAAGGTGGTGACCCCCAAGCCGGTGTTCATCGGTGACACCCTGCGCGCGGTGAGCGAGGTCAAGGAATTGCGCGCCAGCAAATCGCGCCCCGATGCCGGAATCGTCACCTTCGTCCACGAAATGTGGAACCAGCGCGATGAAGTGGTGTGCCGGTGCGAGCGTTCGGCGCTGCTCAGGCGCTCGGCTTGACGGGCGGCCCTTGCGGCACAATACCCTAGTTCGGGCGATTTCGAGGGAAACAGGCATGAACAGCGCAATCATACGGCTGGCGGTGGCGAGTGTTCTGGCCATGACATTGGCCGCTTGTGGCGGCGAACCCGATGTGCCCGAAGTTCAGACCGGCACAGGCGAAGGCACGATTACGCTCGCCGAATTTCCCGATCGCCCATATTGGGGCGACACGCACCTTCACACCGATAATTCGATCGACGCATTCGGCTTTGGCGTCCGGCTTGGGCCTGAGGAAGCGCTGCGCTTTGCTTCGGGCGAGGAGGTTGAGGCAACCACCGGGGGCAAGGCCAGGCTGGCCCGGCCGCTCGATTTCCTCGTGATTGCCGATCACTCGGACGGGCTGGGCGCGACCCGGCGGCTATATGACGCCCCGCGCTGGTATGTGAAATGGGTGATCGGCGATGACACCATGCTGCGCTGGTACGACATGATGCACGAAAGCCCCGAACAATCGATCCGCGCCGTAGCCGAACTGGTAACCGCTGCGGCCAATAATGAATTGCCCGCAGCGCTGCGCGATCAGTCCAATCGCGAAGAGAACACGCGCGACATCTGGACCACCCATCTGGGCATTCTTGACCGTTACAACAGACCGGGCAAGTTCACCGCGCTGGCGGGGTTCGAATGGACCTTGATGCCAGACGGGAACAATCTGCACCGGGTGGTCATGTTTCGCGATGGCCGGGACCGGACCGAAACCGTGCTGCCCTTTCCGGGGCTCAGCACCACCGCCGAACAGCTGTGGGATTACCTTGCGGCCTATGAAAACAGCACTGGCGGTCGGGCGCTGGCGATCCCGCACAATTCGAACGTTTCGAACGGGCTGATGTTCGAAATGACCATGCCCGACGGGTCGCCCATGACTGCCGAATACGCGATGAAGCGCGCGGCCTATGAACCG
>PHEL01000139.1 GCA_002842925.1 Alphaproteobacteria bacterium HGW-Alphaproteobacteria-14 | reverse complement strand
ATATTCGTCGAAATCCACGAAAACGTGCGCGGTGAAGACGTGTTTGTCGTCCAGCCGACCAGTTTTCCGGCCAATGACAATCTGATGGAATTGCTGATCTGCATCGATGCGCTGCGCCGCGCCTCGGCCAAGCGGATTACCGCAGTGGTGCCCTATTTCGGCTACGCCCGGCAGGATCGCAAGCCGGGGCCACGCACCCCGATCTCGGCCAAGCTGGTGGCGAACCTGATTACCGAGGCCGGGGCAGACCGGATGCTGGCGGTGGATCTGCACGCCGGGCAGATTCAGGGTTTCTTCGATATCCCGACCGATAACCTCTATGCTGCGCCGGTGATGGCTGCGGATATTCAGGCGCGTTATGGTGATCAGGATCTGATGGTGGTTTCGCCCGATGTTGGCGGGGTGGTACGCGCCCGCTCGCTCGCCAAACGGCTCGACAACGCGCCGCTGGCGATCGTCGACAAACGCCGTGATCGGCCTGGCGAAAGCGAAGTGATGAACATCATCGGTGATGTTTCTGGCCGCCATTGCATCCTGATCGATGACATCATCGATTCGGGCGGCACATTGTGCAATGCCGCCGAAGCGCTGCTGGAAAACGGCGCGAAATCGGTCGCGGCCTATATCACCCACGGGGTGTTATCGGGCGGGGCTGTGGCGCGGATCAACGGATCGAGACTGAAAGAGCTGGTGATCACCGATTCGATCCGCCCGACCGAAGCCGCCGAAGCATCCGACCGCATCCGCATCCTTCCCATCGCCCCGCTGGTGGGCGAAGCGATCCGGCGGATTGCCGATGAAAGCTCGGTTTCCAGCCTGTTTGACTGATGAACGAGAAGCTTTTTGCATTCTATGCGTGCCAATATGAAGGCGAGCTGGATAGAAAAGAGAAGCTAAGGCAGGCATCTTCTTTGCCAGTAGGTCTTACTGCAGTTGTCGGAGGGCTTGTCTTTTATGCCTTCCAAATTGAAAAGGTCGCGCTTTTTCTTCCGATAGTTTCTGTGATTTTGTCATTCCTTGCAATCAGCGCGCTCGTTGGGTTTTTCATTTTATCGGCACAATTTTACATTGCTGTTGGTTACAAATGGATACCCGATGCCGACGAATGGAATAAGTGGCACACATCTTTGAAGGATCACGCGCGCCTATTCCCTGATGCCGAAGCTCCTAAGAAGACATTTCAGACCGAGTTACTACAAACCTATATCCGCTGCGCCGGCTTCAATAAGGTAGAGAACGACCGGAAGTCGGGGCTGCTGCACCAAATGCACCAGACAATCTTAGCGGCGATTGGGATCTCATCCCTAGCAGCATTCTTCAAGCTATTGCACGATCATGGTCAATTCCTTTATCAGTGAAGCATGACCGAAGAACGCAAAAACCCGGCGCCGCCCCCCCCACCTCCGCCGCCGCCTCCAGCCGAAAGACTTATTAAGGAGAGCGATAGTGGCCGACGCGACAAGGGCGGGAATCGGGACAGTTTCGGTAGATGATAGCGTCGCAGTCCGATTGAGCACGGCTAGCGAGCAAAACTAGAATGACCGATAAAGACCTAGCCCTCGCCCTGCGCCTTGCCGATCTGGCAGGGGCTGCAATCCGTCCGTTGTTTCGCGGAGCGTGGAGCGAAGAAAAGAAAGCCGACCGCAGCTTCGTGACCGAAGCCGACCGTGCTGCCGAAGCCGCGATGCGGCGGCTGATCGAGGCCGAGTTCCCCCGCGACGGCATCATCGGCGAGGAATACGGCACCCGCAACGAAGGGGTTGGCCGCCAATGGGTGCTCGATCCGATCGACGGCACCACCAGCTTCATCGCGGGCCGCCCGATCTTCGGCACGCTGATCGCATTACTGCAGGATGGCTGGCCGGTGCTGGGCATCATCGACCAGCCGATTGCGGGCGAACGCTGGGTGGGGCGCATTGGTCAGCCGACGCTGTTCAACGGTAAGCCTGCCACCACCAGGCCGCTGAAAGATCTTGCTGACGCGGTGCTCGCCACCACCAGCCCGCACCTGTTCACCAATGTAGAGGCGGATGCCTTCATGGCGGTCGCCAAGCAGGTGGCTGAAAAGAAGATCATCTACGGCGGGGACTGCTACAGTTACGGCCTCGTCGCATCCGGCCATATCGACGTGGTGATCGAGGCGGGGCTGAAACTATACGATTATGCCGCGCTGGTCCCCGTGGTCGAAGGCGCAGGCGGGATGATGGCGGACTGGCAAGGCAATCCGCTCGACGCCGGGAGTGACGGCACGGTAATCGCGCTGGGCGATCCGGCGCGGCTGGAAGATGTGCTTGAGGCGATGGGGTAGGCTGCCTGCGAGACCAGCAACTTTCGACTATTTTTTGTCAGCAGCGGGCCTTCGTCATGCGGCCCTGTGCCCTCATCGCGGTGGCGAAATGTTGCCGTGGTTGCTGACCGAGTTCGCGCTACGACAGCAGCGCGTCCGGCAATTCGCTGAGTACTTTGATACCGAACAATAATGGTGCCGCGCCGCCCGATCTTGCGATCTTGTAAGCGGCGCGGCCCCGACCAGCAGCAGGGGTTGGGGGGGGAGCTGCTGGTTAACTGGAACGTTCGTTGTAAACCTGCAAACGGTTACAACGTCGGCGTCCACGCGCGATTGGCAAAAGCTGCATCGAGTTCGGTGTGGAATATATGATTGGAATAGTTCGAAATAACCTTGGCGCTCATCGCCAGAATTATGCCGAGAATTTGCTGCTCGGTATATCCGGCGGCGAGAAAAGCCTGCGCCTGATCGGTGGTCGGATTGCCGCGGCTTTCGGTCATGATATGCGCAAATTCACGCAACGCTTCGAGCTTGGCATCGGCAATTGGGCGACCATCGCGGATCGCATCGGTCACCTCGGCTGGCACTTTCGTCATCATGTCGCCAACAAAGCTGTGTGCCGCGACGCAGTAATGGCAGCCATTGAAGCGGCTGATTGCCAGGAAAACCACTTCCTGCTCGACCGAGGTAAAGCCGCTTTCGGCGCGGAACAGGTTGTAGGCGTGGTTGTAGGTGTCCAGCAGCGCGGGAAGGTTGACCATTGCACGGTACATGTTGGGCGCCATGCCTATTTTCGCTTCTATCTGCGCCAACGGGGTGCTGATTGCAGGATCGGCATCATCCTTTCCGCGCAGTGGCAGGCTGATCTTGAATGTGTCAGACATGGTATTTCCTTTTGTCAGGCTGGGTGGAGCGTGGAATTAGGAATGATCGTTCCAAATCGATCAAAAAATAAGTCGCATCAGATCAGTGATTTCAACACGGCGTCGCGAATGGTGGTGAGGGTATCGGCGTCAGGGCGGCTGCGGATCATCACCAGCATGCCCAGCATTGCTGCGAGCGCCTGATGCGCGAGCTCCCCCGCATCCCGATCGGCCGCAAACGTGCCATCTTGCTGTCCCTTGCGGATGATCGCGAGGAAGAAGGCTTCGATATCGTCCTGTGCGGCGTTGACCAGTTCGGCGATTTCGCTGTCATGTGCTGACATTTCGAGCGCGGTGTTGACGATGAAGCAACCCCAATTGCCCTGCGGCACCTTGGTCTGATCAATGAACCGGTCAAACACCGTCGCAATCGCTTCGACAGGCGGTTGGGATGCGCCGAGCTGTTCAAGCATCCGGTGCCTGATATCGACGTCATATTTCCTGAGCGCACTGAGAAATAACGCCCGCTTGTCGCCGTAAGTCGCATAGATGCTGGCCCGGTTCACTCCGGTGGCCGTTACCAGATCCTGCATCGATGTTGCTTCGTATCCACGCGCCCAAAACACCTGCATCGCCCGGGTCAGCGTCGTTTCAACATCAAAGTTCTTTTCCCAAGGCATGGCAGGCAGATAGTATGTCTGGAACGATTGTTCAAGACAATCCTTGCCAATCAAATGTTGGCATCTTTAAGAGGATTCCGGCGTGGAGTGCTATTGCGCCCGTTCCAGACTTCCAAGGGCGAGTTTGTTTCTGCCAGCCTGGCGACAAGGGCTGCCATGGCCGGTTCCGACGTGTCTCTTACAGGAGATGAAAATGCCCAAGCTGAAGACCAAGAGCGGTGTGAAGAAACGCTTCAAAATCACCGCCACCGGCAAGGTCAAGCACGGCGTCGCTGGCAAGCGTCACCGCCTGATCAGCCACAACGCGAAGTATATCCGCCAGAATCGCGGGACATCGGTACTGTCGTCGCACGACACACCGACGATCAAGAAATGGGCGCCCTACGGGCTTGATTGATGCGCCAGGCCATGCGCCTCGCGATCACACAATAAGGATATACTGATATGCCACGCATCAAACGCGGTGTTACCACCCGCACCAAACACAAGCGATTACTCGAACAGGCCAAGGGCTATCGCGGTCGTCGCAAGAACACCATTCGCGTCGCGCGTCAGGCGGTCGAAAAGGCTGGCCAATACGCTTACCGCGACCGCAAGATCAAAAAGCGGACGTTCCGCGGCTTGTGGATCCAGCGCATCAATGCTGCGGTCCGCATGGAAGGCCTGACCTATTCGCAGTTCATGCACGGCATCAAGCTGGCCGGGATCGAACTCGACCGCAAGGCGATGGCTGATCTCGCCATGAACGAAGGCGGCGCTTTCAAGGCAGTGATCCAGCAGGCCAAGGCCGCGCTGCCCGCGTAAGCCTCCTGCGGGACAATCCTGCCGTAGCAAGATCAAAAAGGCGGGCTCCTTTCGGGGGCTCGCCTTTTTCTTTGGTTGAAGCCGGTCTCGCCAGGGCCGGAGAGGTTCTTTGCAAAACGCGCGATTTGCGGCTAGCGGGCCGGTGGAAAACTCCGCTTGCGAAAACTCTTAGGGCCATGACCGACATCACCAACCAGACACAGGCCGCGCTGGACGCGATTGCCGCCGCGCCGTCGCTTGATGCGCTTGAAGAACAGCGTCTCGATGCGCTTGGAAAGAAAGGCTGGGTCAGCCTTGCCCTGAAGACGCTCGGCGGGATGAGCCCGGATGAACGCACGGCGGCTGCACCTGCGATCCAATCGGCCCGCGCGGCGATTGCCGATGCACTGGATGCCAAGAAGGCCGCGCTGGAAACGGCCGAGCTGGAAGCCCGGCTGGCGCGCGAGACGATCGACTTGACCCTGCCCGCCGCGCCTGCGCGGCGCGGATCGGTGCATCCCGTCAGCCAGGTGATGGACGAGCTTGCGGAAATCTTCGCGGATCTGGGCTTTGCGGTGGCAACCGGGCCAGAGATCGAGGACGACTGGCACAATTTCACTGCGCTCAACATGGACGAAACCCACCCGGCGCGAGCGATGCACGATACGTTCTATTTCCCGGACAAGACGTCTGACGGCCGCGAAGTTCTTTTGAGAACCCACACCTCGCCAGTGCAGATCCGTTCGATGCTGGCACAGGGCGCGCCGATCCGCCTTATCGCACCGGGGCGGGTCTATCGCAGTGATAGCGATGCCACCCACACACCGATGTTCCATCAGGTCGAAGGGCTGGTCGTGGGGCGCGACATTCACTTGGGCCACCTCAAGTGGACGTTGGAGACCTTTTTCAAAGCCTTCTTTGAGCGCGAGGATATCGTGCTGCGGCTTCGCCCGTCCTATTTCCCCTTCACCGAACCCAGCGTCGAGGTGGATGTCGGTTACTCCACCGAAGGGGGGCGCCGCGTGGTAGGCGGGCATGGCGATGCGCCGGGCCATGCGTGGATGGAATTGGGCGGCAGCGGGATGGTGAACCGCCGCGTGCTCGAATTTGCCGGGATCGATCCTGATGAATATCAAGGCTTTGCCTTCGGCCTTGGGATCGACCGGATCGCGATGCTCAAATACGGGATGAATGATTTGCGAGCCTTCTTCGATGGCGATCCGCGCTGGTTGCAGCATTACGGGTTCTCGCTGTTCGATCAGCCGACCCTTTCCGCCGGTGTGGGAGCGAAGGTATGAAGTTCTCTCTCACGTGGCTGAAGGACTACCTCGAGACCACCGCCACCGTCACCGAAATCTGCGATGCGCTCAATGCCATCGGGCTTGAGGTCGAAGGCGTCGAAGACCCGGCGGACAAGCTCGCCGGTTTCCGCGTCGCCCACGTGCTGACCGCCGCACGCCACCCCGATGCTGACAAGCTGCAAGTCCTGACTGTCGATACCGGAGAGGGTGATCCGTTGCAGGTCGTGTGCGGCGCGCCCAATGCCCGCGCGGGCATGAAGGGCGTGCTGGGCCTGCCCGGCGCGGTTGTTCCGGCCAACGGCATGGTGCTGCGCAAGAGCGCGATCCGCGGGGTCGAATCCAACGGCATGATGTGTTCGGTGCGCGAGCTTGAACTGGGCGAGGATCATGATGGCATCATCGAATTGCCCGATAATGCGCCAGTCGGAACGAGCTTCGCCGATTACCACGGCGCGGACCCGGTGATCGAGGTGGCGGTGACCCCCAACCGCCCTGATTGCATGGGTGTGTATGGGATAGCTCGCGATCTTGCGGCCAAGGGGCTTGGAACGCTTAAACCGATTGCGATCCCCGCGTTTGCTGGGCGCGGCGATTGCCCGGTGGAAATCCGCACTGACGATCCGGAAGGCTGCCCGGCGTTCTATGGCCGGGTGATTACCGGCGTCGCCAATGGCACGTCGCCCGATTGGTTGCAGGCGCGGCTGAAAAGCGCGGGCCAGCGCCCGATTTCGCTGCTGGTTGACCTGACCAATTACCTGATGCTCGGCTATGGGCGTCCGGCGCACATCTATGATCTTGCCAAGCTTTCGGGCGCGGTGGTGGCGCGGCGCGCCAGCGTGGGCGAACAAGTGCTGGCTCTGAACGAAAAGACCTACACGCTAGATGACAGCATGGTGGTGATCGCCGACGACGCACAAGTCCACGATGTCGCCGGGATCATGGGCGGTGAGGATTCGGGCGTATCGGAAACGACCACTGACGTGCTGCTCGAAATCGCTTATTTCGACCCGGTGCGTATTGGTGCCACGGGGCGCAAGCTGGGACTGGCGTCGGACGCGCGCATCCGGTTTGAACGCGGGGTTGATCCGGAGTTTCTGGACGAAGGCCTTGATCTGCTGACCGGCCTGATCGTTGAACTCGCGGGCGGCACTGCCAGCGAAGTGGTGCGCGCCGGTTCCCCGCCGGACGAAGCAAAAGTGATCGCGTTCGACCCTGGCCTGACGCTTCGCCTTGGCGGGGTGGATGTGGCGCGCGATGAGCAACAGCGCATCCTCGAAAGCCTTGGTTTTGTAGTTGGTGAGGGCTGGCACGTCACCTGCCCCCTACGCCGCCACGACATAGAAGGCGCTGCCGATCTGGTCGAGGAAGTGGTGCGAATACACGGGCTCGATACAGTGGCAAGCGTACCCCTACCGCGCACCGAGGGCGTGGCAAGACCGACCGCGACGCCGCAGCAGAAACTGGAACGGGGTCTGCGGCGCGCAGCGGCGGCGAGCGGGCTGAACGAAGCGGTGACGTGGAGCTTCCTGCCCGAATGGGCGGCGGAGCATTTTGCGGCTGACGATCAGGCGTTGTGGGTGCTCGCCAATCCGATCAGCGAAGATCTGAAAGCAATGCGTCCTTCCTTGCTGCCCGGCCTGCTGATCGCAGCCAAGCGCAATGCTGATCGCGGCGCTGCGTCATCGCATTTGTTCGAGATCGGGAGGCGCTATTTTCGTGGGCAGGACGGCCTCAGCGATGAAAAGCCGACCTTGGGCATCGTGCTGGCGGGAGAGAAAACGCCGCGCGGGTGGAAGACGGGCAAGGCGCAGAGCTTTGACGCCTTTGACGCCAAGGCGCTGGCGCTCGAATTGCTCGAAGCGGCGGGCGCACCGACCGCCAATCTGACCGTGATGGGTGAGGCCGGACCGCAGTTTCATCCCGGCCAGTCTGCCACCCTGCGGCTCGGCCCCAAAACCGTGCTGGCGCGGTTAGGGATGGTGCACCCGGCAACCCTGAAGGCGTTTGACGTTGATGGGCCGATTGCTGCGGTTGAGCTGTTCCTTGATAGGATTCCCGCGAGGAAAAATGCGGCTTTCGCCCGCCCCGGCTTCACCCCGCCCGCCTTGCAGGCTGTGACTCGCGATTTCGCCTTTCTGGTGCCTGAGGCGCTGGCCGCAGGCGATCTGGTGCGTGCTGTGCAGGGCGCGGACAAGGCGGCAATCACAGCCGTGCGGGTGTTCGATGTGTTCGCCGGACAGGGCGTGCCCGAAGGCAAGAAGTCCGTGGCGCTCGAAGTCACGCTTCAGCCGGACGATGCGAGTTTCAAGGACGCGGAATTGAAGACCATCGCCGAAAACGTGGTCGCTGCCGCTGTCAAGTTGGGTGGGGAGTTGCGCGGATGAAAACGGCGTTTGTTACCGGTGCCACCGCAGGGATTGGCATTGCCACCGTGCGTCGACTGGTCGCAGACGGATGGCGCTGCGTTGCCACAGGCCGGCGGCAGGAGCGGCTCGACGCGCTGGTTGCAGAGCTGGGCGCTGACAAGGTGTTGCCGCTGTGCTTCGATGTGCGCGACACCGCCGCGCTGGATGCCGCGCTCGCCAGCCTGCCCGAGGGGTTCCGCGACATCGATTTGCTGGTCAACAACGCCGGGCTCGCGCAGGGGCTGTCTGCGGCGCAGAACGCCAATCTTGATGACTGGCAGACCATGATCGACACCAACATCACCGCGATGGTGGTGCTGACCCGCAAGCTGCTGCCCCAGCTGATCGAGCGCAAGGGCGCGATCATCGCCATCGGCTCGGTTGCAGGGAGCTACATCTATCCGGGCGGCAACGTCTATGCAGGCTCCAAGGCTTTCGTGAACCACTTCACGCTGGCCCTGCGCGCCGATCTGCATGGCACCGGAGTGCGGGTGACAAGTATCGAGCCGGGGATGGTCGAGACTGAATTCACACTGGTGCGTACCGGCAGTCAGGAAGCGTCGGACAGCCTCTATCGCGGCGTTGGATTGCGAGCCTGCCGCCGCATCTCAACATCAACCGGCTGGAACTGATGCCGGTCAACCAGGACTTCGCGGGCTTCCGCGTCGCGCGCGATCCGCAATGAACTCCAATCCCAAAAGCAACCGCCGCACCTTCGCGATCATTTCGCACCCTGACGCAGGCAAGACCACGCTCACCGAAAAGCTGCTACTGCAAGGCGGGGCGATCCACCTTGCGGGCGAGGTCAAGGCGCGCGGGGCTGCGCGGCGGGCACGGTCGGACTGGATGAAGATCGAACAGCAGCGCGGGATTTCGGTCACGTCGTCGGTGATGACGTTTGAACGTGGCGGGATCATCTTCAACCTGCTCGATACGCCGGGGCACGAGGATTTCTCTGAGGACACCTACCGCACGCTGACTGCGGTCGACTCGGCGGTGATGGTGATCGATGCGGCGAAAGGGATCGAGCCGCAGACCCGCAAGCTGTTCGAGGTGTGCCGCTTGCGCAGCGTGCCTATCATTACCTTCGTCAACAAGGTTGACCGCGAAGGCCGCGATCCGTTTGAAACGCTGGACGAAGTGGCCGATATGCTCGCGCTCGATGTCTCCCCGCAGATGTGGCCAATCGGGATGGGCGGGGAGTTTGAAGGGATTCTGGATTTCTCCACGGGCGAGGTCAGCCGCCCCGAAGGCCCTTCGCGCGAGTTTATGGGCAAGCGCGAAGCGGACGCTGCGATCCCGCAACGTTTTGCTGACGAGATCGAACTGGCGCGCGGCGGCTATCCCGAATTTGACCTTGAGGCATTTCGCAATGGCGACCTGACCCCGGTTTATTTTGGATCGGCGCTCAAGGATTTCGGCATCATCGAATTGATTGATGCGATCGCCAGCCATGCCCCGCCGCCGCGCCCGCAGCCTGCGGGGGAGGAACAGATCAGCCCGGACCGCGACGAAGTCACCGGCTTCATCTTCAAGGTGCAGGCCAATATGGATCCCAACCACCGCGATCGCATCGCCTTCATGCGCCAGGTGTCGGGAACTTTCAAACGCGGCATGAAGCTGACGCCGTCAGGGCTGGGCAAGCCGATCGCGGTGCATTCGCCCATCCTGTTTTTCGCTCAGGATCGTGAAATCGCCGATACCGCCGAGGCGGGCGACATCATCGGCATCCCCAACCACGGCACGCTGCGGGTGGGTGATACGCTGTCCGAACGCAATCAGGTGCGTTTCACCGGCCTGCCCAACTTTGCGCCGGAAATCCTGCGCCGGGTGCAGCTGCGCGATCCGACCAAGACCAAGCAATTGCGTAAAGCGCTGGACGACCTTTCCGAAGAAGGCGTGATCCAGGTGTTTTACCCCGACATCGGCTCGGCGCACATTGTCGGCGTGGTCGGGCAGTTGCAATTGGAAGTGCTGATTTCGCGGCTTGAGGCGGAATACAAGGTCGAAGCCGTGCTGGAACCTTCGCCCTTCGCCACCGCGCGCTGGATCAAAGGCGATGAAAAGGCCGTGGAGGAATTCGCCGGGTTCAACCGCGCGAATGTCGCACGCGACCGCGATGGTGATTACGTGTTCATGGCGAAAAGCCCGTGGGATGTGAGCTATCAGGTCGAAAAGAACCCGCAGCTGACCTTCTCCGCGACCAAGGAACGGTAGTCTTGCAGGCGGGGCGGGTTCGCGGCATGGCAGTACCCATGCACGATACTGGCCCAACCTCGCAAACCTTCATCTCGCAGCGCCTGCGGCTCAACTACCTCGACTGGGGCGGCCGGGGCAAACCGCCGTTGGTGCTGGTGCACGGCGGGCGCGACCATGCCCGCAGCTGGGACTGGACGGCGGAAACGCTGCGCGAAGATTACCACGTCATCGCGATGGATCACCGCGGGCACGGTGATAGTGATTGGGTGTCCGACGGGGTCTATTCGGCGGCCGACATGGTCTATGACCTTGCACAATTGATCCATCAGCTGGGCGTCGGCCCGGTGCGGATGGTGGCGCATTCGATGGGCGGCAATGTTGCGCTACGCTATGCTGGCGCCTTCCCCGACATGGTGAGCAAGCTGGTGGCCATCGAGGGTCTCGGTCCATCGCCCGAAGCGCGCGCGAAACAGCGCGCCGTGCCTTATCCCGAACGCCTCACCGAATGGATCGAGAAGAAGCGCAAGGCCGCCGGACGCACCCCGCGCAAATATGACAGCATCGAAGCCGCGTTTGCGCGGATGATCGAGGAAAATGCCTACCTCACCGAGGAACAGGCGCGGCATCTGACCGTCCACGGGGTCAACCGCAATGAGGACGGCACCTATAGTTGGAAGTTCGATCCGCACCTCAATATCTGGCCGGTCGAGGAAGTAGGCGATGAATTCGTCGAAGCGCTGTGGGGCGCGATCACCTGTCCGACCTTGCTGCTCTATGGCGCTGATAGTTGGGCTTCCAACCCGGCGAAGGACGGACGGATCGGGCATTTCCAGTCGGCCAAAGTGATCGAATTCGAACAGGCCGGCCACTGGCTGCATCACGATCAGTTCGACCGCTTCATTGCCACCTTGCGCGATTTTTTGTGATTGCCTTGTAATTGCCGCCTAATAAATAAGCGCAAGATTAAAATTTAGGCACGCATTCTTCCGCAGGTGCGAAGAAACGCGCTGTTAACGCGGTGTCTGCCCCGATAAGCAAGTATGGCACGCTTGTTGCTGTGCCCTGATTGGCCGGAACGATCCGGT
This sequence comes from Alphaproteobacteria bacterium HGW-Alphaproteobacteria-14, assembly GCA_002842925.1. GTDB lineage: Bacteria > Pseudomonadota > Alphaproteobacteria > Sphingomonadales > Sphingomonadaceae > Erythrobacter. The sequence goes on along the minus strand of PHEL01000139.1, from coordinate 105 downwards.
GCAACGGGGGCCACAGATGAAGTTCATCATCGCCATCATCAAACCATTCAAGCTCGACAGCGTTCGTGAGGCGCTGGGCGGGATTGGTATCGCCGGAATGACCGT
>PHEL01000138.1 GCA_002842925.1 Alphaproteobacteria bacterium HGW-Alphaproteobacteria-14 | reverse complement strand
CTGATCGGCACGCTCGTCGACATCTTCCAGCCCGATGAATGCGCCAATTACTTCAAATCCTGTGGCTACGAACCGGAATGAACGGAAACCGCTCTAGAGGCCCGCGCATCAAGAAAGCAGGCCGTCAGATACCAATTCTTCAGGAGAGCGTTCATGAAAGTCACAACCGCACCCCGCACCATTCTTCGCGGCCTGCTTTTGGCCGGCACGGCTTCCGCCTTCTGGGCAAGCCCGGCATTGGCACAGCAGAATACGTCAGGTTCTGCCGATAGCGCTGAAAGCGCTTCGGGCAATGTGATCATCGTCACCGCGACCAAGCGCGATACCACGATTCAGGATGTGCCCTTTTCGATCAATGCACAGACGCAGGAAGCCATTCAGAAATCCGGCGCGGTGACGCTGGAGGATTTGTCGCGTAACGTCGCAGGTCTGACGATCCAGAACCTCGGGCCGGGTCAGAGCCAGGTTTCGGTTCGCGGCATTTCGGCGGGACAGGTCGTGCGCGATCAGCCCGGCGTGAAGGAACAGGTCGGCGTCTATCTTGATGAAACGGTGGTTTCGCTATCGCTGTTCACACCCGATCTTGATCTGTTCGATCTAAACCGCGTTGAGACCTTGCGCGGGCCGCAGGGCACGCTGTTCGGTTCCGGTTCGGTTGGCGGCACGATCCGCTATATCTCGAACCAGCCAAAACTGGGCGCGACCGAAGGTCACGTCGAGGCCAATGTCAACACGATTGATGGCGGCAATACCGGCGGCAGCATCAAGGGTGCGATCAATCTGCCGCTTGGCGACATCGCGGCAGTCCGCGCGGTGGGTTACTATACCCGCTATGCCGGATTTGTTGACGCGTTTGGCCCCGGCGGCGGCAAGAATGTCAATGACGGCGAACGTTATGGCGGGCGTTTGGCGCTGACCGTGGAACCCAGCGACAATCTTTCGATCACCCCGCGCGTTGTTTATCAGAAAATCACGGCAAACGGGTTCAACCGGCAAGAGACATTCAACCTTTTTGCCAACCCCTTCACCACCACACGCCCTCCGCAACAGCTTGGCGAACGTGAACAATTCCTGTTGCTGGAAGAAGCATTCGAAGACGAAACCTTCATCGCCGATCTGACCGTGCGGATCGGGCTTGGCAGTCTCGACCTCACTTCGGTCACATCCTACATCAACCGCGATATTCTGGTCAGCCGCGATGCCAGCGCGCTGAGCGGTTCGGTCTCGGTCGATCTTGGCTTTCCAGAAGCAGGGGTGTTGCTGCCCTCCAATCTGGTTGACACCACCTTCACGCAGGAAATCCGCCTTGCATCCGATTATGATGGCCCGTTCCAGTGGTTGATCGGCGGCTTTTATTCCGATGTGCAGCGCGATTATCTCCAGCGACTGCCCACGCCGGGTTATGATGCCTTTACCGATGCGGTGCTGGGCGCGGGCACTTCGGCGGCGGTTGCCAATGGGTTCGAAGCAGACTCGCCGTTCAATTCATCGCTGCCCTTCGACATCGAGCAGATCGCGATCTTTGGTGAAGCGAGTTACGAAATTACCGACAAGCTGACCTTTACCGCAGGCGGGCGCTACTACGACTTCGAGGAAACCCGTACCATCACCACCGGCGGCCTGTTCGCCAATGGCGATACCGGCGTGGTGGATCGCACCGCGTCGACTGGCTTCACCCCGCGCTTCCTGCTGAGCTACAAGGCCAGCCCCGATGTGACGATCAACGCGCAGGCTTCGCAGGGCTTCCGTCTGGGCGGGGTCAATGATCCGCTCAACACCCCGCTTTGCAATGCCCAGGATCTGGCTTTGTTCGGCGGGTTCCAGGATTATGATGACGAAAAGCTGTGGAACTACGAAGTGGGCGTGAAGACCCAAGGCAATGGCTTCACTTTCAACGCAGCAGCGTTTTACAATGATATCAGCAATTTGCAGGTTACGCTGGATGCGGGGAGCTGTTCCTCGCGGATCGTGTTCAACGTGCCTGACGCCCATACCGCCGGGGTCGAGGCCGAACTTGGGTTTACCCCGACCAAGGGCCTGAGCCTGAGCCTGAGCGGCAGCCTGATCGAAGCTGAATTCGACAGCACTCTTCCCGGTGCTTTGACCGCGGTAACTGGCATTCGCGATGGCAATCGCCTGCCTTCGGTGCCCAAGTTCCAGTTTTCAGCCAGTGGCAGCTATGAATGGGATGTCGGTGCATCGACCACGGCCTTCGTGGCGAGCTCGTTCCAGCATGTCGGATCGCGCTTTACCCAGCCGTCCGATCAGGAAAACAATCCGCGCACCTTTGTCCACGGATTGCCGTTTGCTGGCATGCCTGCCAATGCCGCGACCACGATTGATCTGAAATTGCCCGATTACCAACTGGTCAATATCAGCGCCGGGGTCGAACTTGATGGCGGGCTGTCGCTGACCGCCTATGTCAATAATCTGTTTGATGAAAATCCGTTGCTGTCGTTCGATCGCGAACGCGGCGGACGGGCGCGGCTCGGGTTCAATATCGGCCAACCGCGCACCTTTGGGGTGACTGCGCGTCAGAAGTTCTGATGATCGGGTGATTACCATGCGCAAGCGGGGCGATCTGCAAATGATCGCCCCGCTTGCAGCAATCTTTCGCGCCATATGCGATATGCACGGCACATCACATTCCAAGTCGTCCAGGCTCAGGAATATTGCACAGGCTCAAGGCAACGCGGCGTGGCCTGAGTTACCTTCATCAGATCATCATCAAATCAGCGGCCCTGCGGCAAAATCCGCGCGGTTGATGACATAGGTGAGGTGCGGGATTTCCGTCCCGTCTGCCATGATCCGCATCTCGGCCCGCTCGGTAAGGCGCGCGCCAATCCGTTCGAGCGCACGGCGTGACCGGATATTGTTCTCGCCTACCAGAAACCGGCATTCGGCCACACTGACGAGCGCGTGCGCCAGCATCAACCGCTTCATGTCGTGGTTGAAGACGCCGCCCCAGCAGATGCGTGCCAGAAACGTCCAGCCGATTTCGACCGATCCGCCATCCTCCCGCTCCAACCCCTCGAACCGCGACGAACCAATCACCGCACCGCTTTTGCCGTCAATCGCCAGCAACGCCCCGCCGCCCGCCAATGCATCATCGAAAAATGCGCGGAACACCGGTTCGCGCCAGCGATCATGCGCCGGGTGTTGCGCCCAGATCAGCGGATCGGATGCAACTGCGAACAGCGCGTCCCAGTCATCGTGACGCAAAGGCCGCAGCAGCACGCGCTCACCTTCGAGCACGGGTTGACGATCAAGCAAGCGCGCAGACCCTCAACCCGCCACCGCCGTCAATGCGGCGATGAACCGGGGCAGATTAGCCATCGTCAGGCCGGCAATGTTGATGCGGCCCGATGCGGCCATGTAGATGGCATGATCTTCGCGCAGCGTCGCAACTTCATCCTTGGTCACTGGCAGCACCGCGAACAGCCCGTTCTGCGCGGCCAGCGGGGTCAGGTCGATCCGCCCCGCACGGCCCGCCGCCGCCAGCGCATCGCGCACGGCCCGCATCCGCGCGCGCATATCGTCAAGCTCGGCCAGCCACGTCTTGGCCATGCCCGGATCGCTCAGGATGATCCGCACCGCTGCGCCGCCATGATCGGGCGGCATCGACCAGCAGGCGCGCGCCAGCGCATTGGCGTTGGAGAACGCCGTGTCGAGCTCATCCTGTCCATTGCCAAGGATATAGAATGCTCCCACGCGGTCGCGATACTGGCCGAAGTTCTTGTCGCAGCTATAGGCGATGAAAGCCTCGGGCACCTTGGCCAGCACCGCGCGCATTCCGGCGGCATCCTCCGCAAGCCCCCGACCCAGCCCCTGATAGGCCGAATCGATGATCGGGAAGGTGCCGGATGCCGCGAAAGCATCGGCAATCGCGTCCCACTGATCGGGCGTATAGTCGATCCCGGTCGGGTTATGGCAGCAGGCGTGCAACAGCACCGCCCCTTGCGCACCCGCGCCACTGATCGCCGCCAGCACCGCATCAAGATTGGCGCTGCCATCCGGGTTGGCATGGTCGAATGTGACCAGTTCCAGCCCCAGATCTGCAATGATCTGAGCATGGTTGGGCCAGCTCGGCACCCCCAGATGCACGCGTTTCATCCCGGCCTTTTGCGCCAATGCCAGCGCCAGACGCACCGCCCCGGTGCCGCCCGGCGTCTGCATCCCGGCAATCCGCCCGCCCATCGTGGGATCAGCGCCAAAGATGTAAGGCATCAGCACATTGACGAAGCCGGTGTCACCTTCCGGGCCGAGATAGGATTTGCTGTCCTGAGTATCGATCAGCTGTTGTTCCGCCGTCTTGATCGCGGCAAAAACCGGGGTCGCGCCCTCCTCGGTGCGGTAAACGCCGACGCCAAGGTCGATCTTGTGCTCACGCGGATCGGCGGCGTGGAGACGGATAAGGGCGAGCAGCGCGTCGGGCGCCTGTGGACTGAGTCGGTTAAGCATCATGCTGCGGCCCATGGCGCGCCTGCCCGCGCATCGCAACCGCGTTTGCATCTATCGCATCAGAAAGGCAGCCAGCGCTGTTTCTTGGAGAACTTCATGTAGCCCGCATTGACCCCCAGCCTGAGGCCCGCGCCAACCCGGATCGGGATCAAAACCACATCGCCGCGACGTAGATAACTGGCATGCATCCCGCCAATGAAATAGGCCTGCCCCTCACCCGCAGGGTAGCGTTCAAACAGCTCTTCGCTGTCATGAAGATTATACACCAGCACGAAAGTGTTCGCCGCATTGGCACCGACATCAAAACCGATCGACGGGCCGGTCCAATAGACCTGCTGCGTGCCTTCTACCTTGTGATGCAGCGTGCCCGACCCATAACGTGCGCCGACAACGAATGCCCCGCCAGCCTCACGACCGACGATGTAACCATTCGGCTCGCCCTGCTTTTTCAGCAGATCCTCGATCATGCGGGCCAGCCCTTCGGCGCCCTTGCCAAACACGCCTTCGGCGGCACCGATCAGGTCGTCCTCGCCATAAGTGGCCGAATCGGTGGCCGGCGCGGCGGCGGCTTGCTCTGCCGCTTGCGGCGCAGCAGCGGGATCAGTCGGCGCGGCGGCATAATCGCCAAACTCCTGGTCGAATGAGGGTTCAGCCGGCGCGGCGGGCTGAACGCGGGGCGCGGCAAGATCGGCGTCAATGCCGCCCGCAGGAACGGCATCCTGCGCTGCATAGGCCTGATCGGGGTCAAATTTCTCAAGCTCCTGCGCCGCCGCCGGAACCACCAGCAAGCAGGCGGCAAGCGTAGCCAAAGCGGGGCCAAGCAGCCGTCGGCAAAGGTCGGGAGTTCGTGCGATCGTCATGATCATCATGCAGCCTTTCACAAGGACGGGTCAGCCCCGGATTGATGCAGTTTGCAGCAGAATCGCTTGTGCGCCCCGCTGCAATCGCTTGTCGCTGGAGCGAATCGGAATCGCGACGAGCCGTGTCGGGCTAAGGCGCGAAGGCTGAACCGTTGCCGAACTACCGGTTCGGCAGGACGCAACCCAGCGCCCGCTTCAAAGCCACAAGGTTTTTCTTTCATGCCACCTTGCCGCTGGCAAACATGGTCATTATAGCCCCGCCCTCACAGCCTCGCTGTTGCCCGGAGACGTGGGTGAGTGGCTGAAACCAGTTCCCTGCTAAGGAACCGTACTCTATCAGGGTACCGAGGGTTCGAATCCCTCCGTCTCCGCCATCACTATGCTTAATGGCTTGTTTTTCGATGAAAAATTTCCCCTTCGGGGAATCGGCCCCACTAGCGGTCCCATTTCTTTATGGCCTGCCAGCCTCTTGATCAGTCGGGTGTGCCGCCACCTCGTACAAGGGCTGATGGAGGGCTTTGCTACGTGTAGAGGCCAACCTCCGCACTTCGCGCCCTCCCGAATCGATCCGACCTTTACTCGAAATACGCGGCGAGTTTGAACCAGCCGTAGGCTGACCAAAAATCCTCCAACCTGTTTGCGGCCCGAAACCTCAGTACAAAAGCTAAGTGCATTTCGCGAATGCCGTGGCTTCTGGACCGGGTGACGAATAGCAGGTTCCGAGCCGCCACTGGTGTAAAGCTCCCTTTCTGTCGGCTACTGAGCGATGGCAGCTCGCGACCCAGACCCAGCCATTAGCCAGATCAGCCATGAATGTCCTCTCACGACAAAAGCTGCCATAACCTTAGATGTTCAATCCTGGCGTCTAGTTATAAATTTCCCGGTTCCGCGTCGCGAGCAAGCAAATAAGATCAGCTTATTCGTCGTGTCATGTTTGACTTTAGCAGCCTTGTGAATAATTTCGAATCAACGGAATAGAAGTGGCTCGGTTTGTTTGAACAGCGATTGGCAAAAGATAAGTGGATCGTCTGCCGGTTTCGTTGCTCTGCCGAGATGGGTCGTCTTGCAGGGAG
>PHEL01000137.1 GCA_002842925.1 Alphaproteobacteria bacterium HGW-Alphaproteobacteria-14 | reverse complement strand
TATCAACGGGATCGAATTTGATCCTGTGTCGCGCCGCAATGATCCCGAACGGATGGTGCGCGCCTATTCGCAGGCCGCCGCGACATTGAACCTGCTGCGCGCCTTTGCCAATGGTGGCTATGCCAACCTGCGCCAAGTTCATCAGTGGACGCTCGATTTCATGGGCCGCACCCCGTGGACCGAAAAGTTCAGCGAAATGGCCGACCGGATCGGCGAAGCGCTCGATTTCATGGAGGCTTGCGGGATTGATCCGGCAACCGTGCCGCAGTTGCAGGGCACCAGTTTCTACACCAGTCACGAAAGCCTGCTGCTGCCTTACGAACAGGCGATGACCCGGCAGGATTCGCTGACCGGCGATTGGTATGCGACCAGCGCGCATATGCTGTGGATCGGGGATCGCACCCGCTTCCCCGGCTCTGCGCATATCGAATACGCGCGGGGGATCGGTAATCCGTTGGGGATGAAATGCGGGCCGACGCTGGAGCCGGACGCGCTGCTGGCGCTGCTTGACGAACTCAACCCCAAACGCGAAGCCGGGCGGATCACGCTGATCAGCCGGTTCGGGCATGACAAGGTTGAAGATGGGCTGCCCCGGCTGGTGCGCGCGGTGGAGCGTGAAGGCCACCCGGTGGTGTGGAGCTGCGATCCGATGCACGGCAACGTGGTGAAATCCGACACCGGCTTCAAGACCCGCCCGTTCGACCGCATCCTGCGCGAAGTGAAGGGCTTTTTCGCGGTGCACCGCGCCGAAGGCACGCACCCAGGCGGCATCCATATCGAAATGACCGGGCAGGACGTGACCGAATGCGTTGGCGGCGCGGTGGCAATCACCGAGGAACGCCTTGGCGATCGCTATCACACCCATTGCGACCCACGGTTGAATGCGGAACAATCGCTCGAACTGGCGTTTCTTGTCGCGGAAATGCTTAATGAAGCGGCGGGTGAACGTGATGCTGGGATCAGCGCCAACGCGGCCTGAACGCGGCGCGATGCGGCTTTGAATTGTCACCGCCTGCGGTCGGTGGCGGATATGTTGAAGCAAGGCGGCAACAGGAGACGCGCGTGCCTCGTGGCGAACGGCAAAATTCCATCAGCGGCGCAGATGCGGCAACATTCGGTGATAGTTTCCGCGCCACCCGCGCGCTGACCGAGGCATTGGTTCGCCCGCTCAGCGATGCCGATTCCAGCCTGCAATCGATGGAGGATGCCTCTCCTGCCAAATGGCACCTCGCGCATACGACGTGGTTCTGGGAGACGTTTCTGCTGCGCGATCATGTGCCGGGCTATCGGTTGTGGCGCGAAGACTGGCCCTTCCTGTTCAATTCCTATTACGAAGCGGAAGGTGCGCGGATGGCGCGGGGACAGCGCGGGATGCTCTCGCGCCCGACGCTGGCCGAGGTGCTGGAATGGCGCGCAGCGGTGAACGACGCCATGACGGCGCTGCTGGATGATCCGGCGCTCAGCGGCCTGATCGCATTGGGTGTGGCGCATGAACAACAGCACATCGAATTGCTGATGACCGACATCAAACACGCGCTGTTTCAGAATCCGCTTGGCCCGGCGATGTATGAAGCCGTTGCGAGTCTCCGCGAAGGTGGGGATCTCAGGCAGGGCCGGCACGCTGCCGATGTGCAAGACAACCCGCAAACAACGCTTGGCTGGCACCACCACCCCGGCGGGATCGCGCTTATGGGGCATGACGGTGACGGCTTCGCCTTCGACAATGAAGGCCCGCGTCACCGCGTGTTGATTGAACCATTTGCACTGGCTGACCGCCTGGTGACCATTGGCGAGTGGGACGGCTTCATCGCTGATGGTGGCTATCGCGATGCGCGGCTGTGGCTGTCCGATGGCTGGGGCTTTGTGCAGGCACAAGGCATAGCCGCGCCGCTCTATTGGCGTGACGACCAGCATTTCACTCACCAAGGCTGGCAGCCGCGCGACACTAATGCGCCGGTCAGCCATATCTCTTATTATGAGGCGGATGCCTTTGCCACCTGGGCGGGGCACCGCCTGCCGACCGAGTTCGAGTGGGAGGCGATAGCGGCCAGCCATGATCCCGCCGCCGGTAATCAGTTGGATACGGCTTCGCCGCCGTTACCTCGGGGCGGGCAGCATCTGTTCGGCGATTGCTGGCAGTTCACCCGTTCAGCCTATCTGCCCTATCCCGGCTTTCGCACCGCCAAAGGAGCAGTGGGCGAATATAACGGCAAATTCATGAGCGGGCAGGTGGTGCTTCGCGGTGCAAGCTGCGCGACGGTGCGCGGTCATTCACGCCCGTCCTACCGCAATTTTTTCTATCCCCAGCAACGCTGGCAATTCACCGGGCTGCGGCTGGCCAAGGACGTTTGAGATGACGGCGAATACAGGGCTGAAGCTGGTCGAGCGCGATTCCACCGGGGTTGATCGCGCATTCCGGGCAGACGTGTTGGCTGGGCTGGCCGAACCGCAAAAAGCAATCCCGGCGCGCTGGTTCTATGATGATGCCGGATCGCAACTGTTTGAAGATATCACCCAGCAGCCCGAATATTACCTGACCCGCGCCGAAACCGAAATCCTGACCGAGCGCGCGGGCGCGATGGCTGATCTGATCGGGCCGGGGCGGGCGGTGGTGGAGTTCGGCTCTGGTTCGTCGGTCAAGACCCCGTTGCTATTGTCCGCGATTGCACCATCGGCCTATGTCCCGCTTGATATTGCGGGCGATTTTCTGCGTGCGGCGGCGGCTGATCTGGCGGCTAAGTTTCCGGGCCTTCCGGTTCACCCGGTAGAGGCTGATTTCATGCGCCGGGTTGAATTGCCCAGTGCGGTTGCAGACCTGCCCAAGCTCGGCTTTTTCCCCGGATCGACCATCGGCAACATGATCGCCCGCACTGCCACCGATTTGCTGCGTTCGATGCGCGAGACGTTGGGCGAGGGCGCGTTGCTGCTGATCGGCATGGATCTGGTCAAGGACGAAGCGCTGTTGAAGGCCGCCTATGATGACGCGACGGGGGTCACGGCAGCGTTCAACCGTAACCTTCTGACCCGCATCAACCGGGAGCTTGCGGGCGATATTCCGGTCGACCAATTCCGTCACGAAGCGCGCTGGAACGATACATTTGCGCGGATCGAAATGCACTTGGTCGCCGCCGCCGACATGACGCTCACGATTAGCGGACAGCGCTTTACGCTTCGCAGCGGGGAAAGCATCCACACCGAAAACAGCCATAAGTTCACCCGCCGTTCGGCCCAGATGCTGCTGGCGAGCGCGGGTTGGGAACCGCGCGCGCGGTGGACTGATAGCGCAGGGCAATTCCTGCTGCTGCTGGCCGAAGCGTGTCCGCCGCGCTCAGCTCCGTGAAACCCTTGGTCCTGCGGATCATTGGCGCAGGCTTGGCGGGAACTTTGATGGCGCCCGCGCTTGCCGATGCGGCGCGTTACGTCGCCGCCGGGCAATACCGCGCCACGTAATCGCCGTGCCCCGGCATATGCTGCACCAGATAACGGATCGATTTCTCCATCTCGTCGGCTTCTTCGCGGGTCTTGGCCGGATCAAGCGCATCGGCCATCGCATTATGCCCGCCCATCGCGATTCCCTGGCCCATCATCACCGCCGCCCAACTGGTTTCGGTGAACAATTCATCCTCTTCGCGGAAGATCTGGCCGTTGGCTTTGAATATCTCGATCTTCTCGGTCAGGGTTTCGGGCACCTGCATCGTGCGGACATAATTCCAGAAATCGGAATCATCGCGTGATGTGGCGTTATAATGCAGGATCAGAAAATCGCGGATGCGGGCATATTCGCGGCCCGTCAGGCGGTTGAAGGCATCTTCCTGCGCTTGGGTGATTCCATCCAGTGACAACAGCGAAATCAGCTTGTCGATCCCGGTATTGACGAGGTGAATCGAGGTGGATTCCAGCGGCTCCATGAACCCCGCCGCCAACCCCAGCGCGACCACGTTCTTGTTCCAGAACTTCTTGCGCCGGCCGGTAACGAAGCGCAGGAAATTCGGTTCAGCCTGCGGTTTACCCGCGATATTGCCGACAAGGATGTCGAGCGCTTCGGAATCCTCCATAAAACTTGAACAATAGACGTGCCCATTGCCGTTGCGGTGTTGCAGCGGCACTTGCCATTGCCAGCCCGCGCGGTGTGCGGTGGCGCGGGTGAAGGGCGGGGGTGGGCTACCGTCTTCACGCAGACATGGCAGCGCAACCGCGCGGTTGCACGGCAGATAGTGGCTCCAGTCATCATAGCCGGTCTGCAACGCCTGTTCGATCAACAGGCCGCGAAAGCCCGAGCAATCGATGAACAGATCGCCCGCGAATTGCTGCCCGTTATCCAGCGTGACGGTGGTGACAAACCCGGTTTCACCATCCAGCGCGACATCGGCGATCCTGCCTTCCTGCCGAACGACGCCGCGCGCTTCGGCAAAACGCCTGAGAAATGCGGCATAGCGGGTCGCATCAAGGTGATAGGCGTAATTGACCGGCGGCAGATCGTCGCGGGCGAAATCCTGCGTGCGGGCGAACTTGCCGAAATAAGCGGCCATTGTTTCAAGGTTGAAAACCTGGATCGGGCGCTTGTCTCCCGCATTCGCCATGCGGTGCCAGACATGGTGAAACGAAATCCCGCCCATAGTATATCCATAGGCGCCAAAGGGATGGATATAGCTGTCGCCAATGCGGTTCCAGTTTTCGAACTGAATGCCCAGCTTGAACGTGCCGCCGACAGCGGCAAGCATTTCGGCTTCATTGACGCCGAGCAGATCGTTGAAGCCGACGAAAGGTGGAATCGTTGCCTCACCCACGCCAACCGTGCCGATCGCCTCGGATTCGATCAGCGTGATTTCTACAGGCCGTCCAGCCTTGATCCGCGACAGCGCAGCGGCTGCCATCCACCCGGCTGTGCCCCCGCCAACGATAATTATACGTTGAATTTGCATGATTTCATCAATCCCAACCGTGCGCTTGATGGGTATTATCGCGTGTTTCCTCGGTCTCGCCAAGTGTTGCAAGAATGCAATAGGGATTGGAGATTTCAAGTCTTGAGAACGCTCTCAAGATGCGTTACAAACGTCGCGTCAACACCCAGTGATCGGCACGAATCTATCACGGGACAAGGGGAGGTCTG
>PHEL01000008.1 GCA_002842925.1 Alphaproteobacteria bacterium HGW-Alphaproteobacteria-14 | reverse complement strand
GCGCACCATCGTGATGATCTTCATCGCCAGATCGCCCAGCACGCCGCGATCGTCGATATCGGGCAGCATGACCTGAAATTCGTCGCCGCCCAACCGGCCAATCTCGCATTCGCGGTCAATCGCCCGCCCAAGCCGTGCGGCGACCTGTTTGAGCAGTTCGTCACCCGCCGCGTGTCCAAGCGTGTCGTTGACTTGCTTGAAGCGATCAAGGTCGATCATCATCACCGCACAATTGCGGCGCGCAGCCTTGAACGCAGTCAGCGTCGCATCGATATGCTGCGCCATGCGGTGCCGGTTGCTAAGGCCGGTGAGCGTGTCAAACCGCGTCAGGCGTTCGGTTTCCGCCTCGCGGTGATATTCATCGGTAATATCCGCGCCGGTGCCACGGAACCCGGCAAACTGCCCGTCCGGCGTAAACAGGGGGTGCCCCGCCAGCCGCAGCACAGCGCCGCCCTGACGCCGCGCGGCGTGCACCGCCATCCCGGAAAACGCCTTGTGTGCGGCCAGCATCAGCGGCAGCGACTTGCCGCGGCCTTCCCTGTCTGCGGCTGTGAAAATCCCGGTCAGCGGCTGACCCAGCAGTTCGCTAAGAGGCAGTTCCAGCCGGGCTGCAATCGCACCTGAAAGATAGGTCAGCTGGCCGCTGGCATCGCTTGCCCAGAACCAGCCAAGCCCGGATTGTTCAAGTTCATCGAGCATGGCCAGTCGATCGCCATCGGACAGAGCCGAGGCGACCGGAGCACGCAGCAAACGCGATGCTGCATTGTTGCGCAAAGACAAGAGACCCTTGAGGGACATCTCGTGAAAGACCTCCAGACATCGAATGCGACAACCGGGCGTGGCCGCCAGTCGTCATTCGGCAGAGGTAAACCCCGATGGTTATTTTTATCCTAATTTCCGTGCTTAAAGAATACGCCGCTGCGTCGCGAATTCACGGCTTTCGAGACACCCGGCAAATGGCCGGCGGATGGGGCGCCCTGACCACGCGGGGGGACGAGCGCCTCGATCGAGCCATCGGCGCGGCGTTTGAGTGGGTCGCGGAATTCCACCCCGGCGCGGTTTTCGCGCGCCCAGCGGACTTTGCCGGTGACAATTTGCCCAGGGCATAGTTCGATCTGCACCTCGCATCCCGCCGGCATATTCCACAAGCCATCGATCATCGCGCCACTTTCGGAAATGTTGCGCAGCGTCGCATCGTGCCGCGCGCCATTTTCCATCACCACGACCCGGCGCAGCAGGTTCTGGCGATGCGCGCGCGCTGATCGCGCCCTATCGCTATCGGGCTGAACGACAAGGTTGCCCGCCGCCAAAACAGCCGCATCGTCTGCCACCATCGGCTCGAAATAGATATGGCCCTGCACGTGGCTGCAACCCAGCAGCCGCACCAGTTCCAGTTCATCCAGCGTTTCCACCCCTTCAGCGGTGGTTTCCATGTGCAGCGCTTCAGCCAGACTGGTGATCGAAGCGATGATCGCGCCGTTACGGCTATCCTGGTCGGTTGCTCCCTGCACAAAGCTGCGATCGATCTTGATCTTGTCGAACGGCGCTTTCTTGAGATAGCCGAGCGATGAATAGCCGGTGCCGAAATCATCGAGCGCCAATCGCACGCCGACCCGCTTCAACGCCGCGAACATCGCCTCGGTGCCAGCGCTGTCGTTCAGAAAAACGCTCTCGGTAATTTCAAGTTCAAGCCGCGATGGCGTGGCCCCGCTATGCGCCAGGGCATTGGCAACGATGTTTGGAAATTCGGGGTTGGCAAATTGCAACGCCGAAATATTGACGGCGCAGCGGATCGGGGTGGGCCAGCGCGCAAGGTCGGCGCAGGCGGTGCGCAGAACCCACTGTCCCAACCGGTCGATCAGGCCCGCATCTTCTGCAATCGGCACGAACCTGGCAGGGGAAAGCCAGCCACGCGTGGGGTGGTTCCAGCGCATCAAGGCCTCGAACCCGACGATCTTTTCGGTCGCAGCACAGACCACCGGCTGGTAATGAAGCTCAAGCTCGCCGCGAACCATCGCGTCGCGCAGATCCTGTTCCAGCTCGGCGCGTTCTTCGGCGGCGGCATGGAGATTTTCGGCAAAGAACCGGTACACACCGCGCCCCGCGTCCTTGGCGGCGTAGAGCGCCAGATCGACATTGCGGATCAGCTCTTCGCTGGTCGAGCCATGCTCGGGCGCAAGCGCAATCCCGACCGACGCGCCGATCACCACGCTTTGCCCCTGAACCGAATAGGGTTGCGACAGTGCAGCGATAATCTCGCGCGCGATATGGCCAAGCGTTGTGCGATCCTGCTGGCCGGGCACGATAACCTCGAATTCATCCCCACCCAGACGTCCGCACCGGCCTGCGCCATCAATCACCCGTTCGAGCCGCTGCGCCACCTGTTTCAGCAAAGCATCGCCTGCCGGATGGCCGAGCGTGTCGTTGACCTGTTTGAAGCGGTCGAGATCAAGCATCAGCACGGCGCAGGCCCGTTCGCGCGCGCTCGGCGCTGCAAGGATCTGTTCGAGCACCTGGCTCATCTGCACCCGGTTCGCCAACCCGGTCAGCGAATCAAAATGTGCCAGTCGCGAAACCTGCTGTTCGCTGCGGCGCTGTTCTGTAAGATCGGTGCCGTGGCCACGGAAGCCACAGAAATTATTGTAGAAATCATACACTGGCCGCCCCGTCAATGCCCACCAGCGTTCTTCGCTATCGGTTGCGGCGCGCAGTTCGACATCACGGAAAGCAGAACGCACCGACAGGTGAAAGGAAAGCGTGCGCTCGGCATCCTTTGTTCCGGCATCGGAATGGAAAATCTCACTCAGCGGGCGTCCGCAGAGAGCGTCGGCAGACTTTCCCAGAGCCAGTGCGACCTTGGGCGAAATATAGGTAATCAGGCCGCGCCGGTCGATTTCCCAGAACCAGCCCTGCCCCGTTTCCTCGAAACTGCGCAGGATATCCTCGGCGCGCGCGGCGACACGTTCACGCGCCTCCCGCTCCAGCCGGTGCCTTTCGGAAATTGCCCATTGGAACCGCGCGATCAGCGCCAAAGCGATTGCCGCGCCGGTCAGGGCAGCAATCGTCAGAATATCAGGGACAATGACAGCAAATCCTGCCCAGCTGGCAATCTTGGCGAAAAACAACGAAGCGATGCGCGCCTTGAACAACAAGGCCGAAGCCGCGTTGATGCAGAGCAGCGTTGCCGCCGCCCATTGCCACGGCAGGCCTTCGCTGACCCACGAAGCCAAGGCATAGCCCGCGCAGGCCATCGGCAGCACAATTGCCGCCAGAACAACCAGCACACACACAGCGTGCGATCCTTCGGCCTTGCGCTCAATCGCTGCGAACAGCGGCGCACAGGCGATCATGGTTACAGATACCAGTGCCGCTGCGCCCGTCGTTACCGATGGCAAACCCTGCGCCACACCAGCCGCGATCGCAAATGCTGACAGCAGACACACTGCCATGCCGCCGGACTGAAGCGGCAGGTTAAACAGGTGCCGTTCCGCAGGCAATGTAATCGCGCGGGTCAGCTCTTTGGGTTGTTCGGTGCGGTTGCGATCAATCCCGCGTCGTTCACTGCTTGCGCGCAGATTGACCGCAATCGGGTCACTGGTGAAAACATCGCGAATTCCCGACGCTTCGCCAGAGGGAGCAGGGCCGACAGGTTCGACTTTTTTATTGATCTCCCCAACCATTGCCGAGGGTCTGCCCAAAACCTTTGAGAGAAGCGTTAATCGCAAAGGTAAACATTTCGTGGATGCCAACAAATCTGATCAATCATTACCGCCTGCGCACGCTTGCAACTTGGCTCGGCACGCGCCATTCTGCGGCAAATGGTTCCGTTAACCGATGGCAAGCCAGGCCAGCGGGCGGAAGCCAGACACGGGGGAACCTA
Organism: Alphaproteobacteria bacterium HGW-Alphaproteobacteria-14; assembly: GCA_002842925.1. Taxonomy (GTDB): domain Bacteria; phylum Pseudomonadota; class Alphaproteobacteria; order Sphingomonadales; family Sphingomonadaceae; genus Erythrobacter. The sequence goes on along the minus strand of PHEL01000008.1, from coordinate 24,792 downwards.
TGGCACGCAGCGAAGTGAAGCTCGAAAACGAAGCAGCCCAGTCCACCAACGCGCTTGGCCCGCTGATCGGAGTGGCGCGCGAAGATTTCGTCAGCGCGGTTGCGCTGCTGCTGCGCGAAACAGCTTCTGACCCGGCGCGGCTGATCCGCCATTCGACTGCGATGGCCAAGGATATGGTTAAGATTTTCACTGGCAAAAGTGAACTGGCGCCCGATGCCAAGGACAAACGGTTCATGGATCCGGCCTGGGCCTACAACCCGTTTTTCCGCGCCGGGGCGCAATATTACCTTGCGGTGCAAAAGGGGATGCGGGGCTGGCTGGACGAGCTGGAACTGGATGAACTGGAACGCAACCGCGCCAACTTCATCGCCAACATCATCCTTGATGGCCTTGCCCCCACCAACACCCTGGCCGGCAATCCGACCGCGCAAAAACGGGTGATCGATTCAGGCGGCCTGTCGCTCATCAAGGGTCTTCAGAACGCCTATAACGACCTCGTTCACAACAAGGGCATGGTCAGTCAGGTGGACAAACGGCCGTTCAAGCTGGGCGAAAATGTCGCCACTTCCAAGGGCGCGGTCGTGCTGCGCACCGAAATGATGGAGCTGGTCCACTACGCGCCCACCACCGACGAAGTGTATGAAATCCCGCAATTGACCATCCCTCCGCAGATCAACAAGATGTATATCAACGATCTCAGCCCCGATAAGTCGGTGGTGAAATGGCAGGTCGATAATGGCATCCAGACCTTCGTCATCTCCTGGCGCAACCCGACCAAGGAACAGGGCCGCTGGGGCATGGCGGATTACGTCCATTCCTGCCGCGAAGCGATGGAAGCGGTCGCATCGATCACCGGCGCGAAAAAGGTCAACGTTTCGGCCGGATGTTCGGGCGGGCAGACCGCCGCGATGCTGGCGAGCAAGCTTGCTGCCGACAAATCCGACCTGCTGGGCACGTTGACGCTGATGGTGTGCGTGCTGCACCCGATGGCAACCGACATCGAAGCCGGATCGCTGGTCAGCGCAAACGGCATGAAGCTGGCCCGCCAGCGCGCAGCCAAGGCAGGCGTGATCAAGGCCGATGATCTGGCGCGCGGGTTTGCGTGGCTCCGCCCCAATGACCTGATCTGGAACTACGTCATCAACAACTACCTGCTCGGCGCAGATCCTCCGGCGTTTGACGTATTGTTCTGGAACGCGGACGCCACCAACCTTTCCGCCAGCCTGATGGGCGATTTCCTTACCGTGTATGAAACCCTCGCCTTCACCAAGAAAGGCGAGGTCGAGATGGTCGATCACAAGATTGATCTCAGCAAGGTGACATCCGATCTGTTCATCCTTGGCGGAGTGACCGATCACATCACTCCGTGGAAGGCGACCTATCGTTCGACCCAGTTGTTCGGATCGAAGGATGTGACTTACGTGCTCAGCCAGTCGGGACATATGCAGGCGATCCTCAACCCGCCGACCAATCCCAAGGCCAAGTATTTCGTTCAGACCAAAAAGGGCAAGCTGCCCGCCACCGCAGATGAATGGCTGCAAGGCACCGAAGAGGTCAAAGGCAGCTGGTGGCCGCTGTGGATGGAATGGGTGCAGGCGCGCTCGGGCAAGAAGAAGGCCGCCCCCACCGAACTGGGCAACAAAGCCTATGCCCCAACCGATCCGGCACCGGGACTCTACGTCCGCGAAGAAGTCTGATATTGCGGTGCAGCGCAAATGCTGCCGATGGGGCAGCACAGGCGCGGAATTATTATCGGCTCGCTCGTTCAAGGATTGACGAACGCGCCCGACCCGCGCCGCAGCAGGCGCACAGAAAGGACTGGTTTTCGTGGCCAATGCAATGGACGGCGCTGTCGTCACAATGGAACAGGTTGGCGGCCGGACGCTACGGACTGCGGCATGGCGGCTGGATATGCCATCGGATCACCTGCCGGTTCTGTTCTTCAACGGCATCGGCGCGAATATCGAAGCGGTCGCCCCGCTCGCCGCCGCCATGCCCGAACGCGGCTTCATCATGTTCGATATGCCGGGCACGGGCGAATCGCCTGACCCGCTGATCCCCTACAACCCCTTCACCATGAGCTGGACCGCCGCGCAGTTGCTGGGCCGCTACGGGCTTGATCAGGTCGATGTTATGGGCGTTTCATGGGGCGGCGCGCTGGCGCAGCACTTTGCGCTCCAGCACCCCGGCCGCACCCGGCGGCTGACGCTGATCGCGACCACGCCGGGAATGCTGATGGTGCCGGGCAACCCCGCCGCCTTCACCAAAATGGCCGATCCGCGCCGCTACATTGATCCCGAATTCATGAACGAACACTTCGCCACGCTGTATGGCGGGGTCGACAAGGACGGGGCCGAACACCAGAAAGACAGCCATATCGGGCGGTTAAAGCCCCCTTCCCCGCGCGGATATATGTATCAGTTGATGTGTATGCTCGGCTGGACCAGCCTGCCCGCCCTGCCCTTCATGTCCAAGGAAACGCTGATCATGATGGGCGAGGACGATCAGATCGTGCCCGTTATCAACGGCAAGATTTTGAAAGCGATGATCCCCAAATCGCGGTTGGTAACGTTCGCGGGCGGCGGGCATCTGTTCCTGCTGACCCATGCCGATGAAAGCGTCGCCGCGATCCGCGCATTCCTGAATGAACCTCACACGGAAAAGGAAGCACGGCGGATGGCGGCGGCATAAGCCTGCACGCCGCTGGACAGCCAGCCCGCTTTGCGACATTCTCCCGCGCAAACGGGAGAGATAATATGGCGCAATTTGATCTGATCATTCGCGGCGGCACCATCGTCGATGGCACTGGCGCACCGGCGTTCACCGGCGATGTCGCCGTGAAAGACGGGCTGATCGCCGCAGTGGGTCAGATTACCGGCAGCGCCAATGAAGAAATCGACGCGACCGGCAAGGTCGTCACCCCCGGCTTTGTCGATATTCACACCCATTATGATGGGCAGGCGACATGGGATCAGGAAATGGCCCCATCAAGCTGGCACGGGGTGACAACCGTGGTGATGGGCAATTGCGGCGTTGGTTTTGCGCCAGCCAAGCCTGACCGCCACGAATGGCTGATCAGCCTGATGGAAGGGGTTGAGGACATCCCCGGTACTGCGCTGGCCGAAGGGATGACGTGGGATTGGGAAACCTTCCCCGAATATCTCGATGCCCTGGAAAAGCTCCCTCGCACGATCGATATCGGCACCCACGTGCCCCACGGCGCGGTGCGCGCCTATGTGCTGGGGACACGCGAACAGCCGGGCGCCGTTCCCACCGCCGACGATATCGCTGCCATGTCGGCCATTGTCGAGGAAGGCGTGCGCGCCGGGGCGCTCGGCTTTTCCACGTCGCGCACGGTGCTGCACAAATCGGTCGATGGTGAACTTGTCCCCGGCACCACTGCCACGCCCGAGGAACTGATCGCGATCGGCAACGCGATGGGCCGCGCCGCAGCAGCTGGCGGCCACGCGGTATTCGAAATGGCAAGCGACCTGAAACGCGACTGGAATGAATTTGAATGGATGGGCCAACTGAGCCGCGAGGCCAAAATCCCTGTCACTTTCGCCGCGCTGCAATCGATCGCCAAGGAAATCCCGCTCGACGAACAGATCGCGCTGATGCGCGCCGAAAATGACAATGGTGCCAATATCGTCGCGCAGATCGCGCTGCGCGGCAACGGGATCATCATGGCATGGCAGGGCACGGTGAACCCCTTTGCCTTCCGCCCAAGCTGGCAGGAAATCAAGAACTTGCCGTGGGAAGTGCAGAAGGCGAAACTGCTCGATCCCGCGTTCAAGGCGCAATTGCTGGCTGAACCGAATGATTACTCCGCCGCGCCGCAGGATATCCTTGGCGTGGTGATGGTGATCAGCCAAGGCTGGGCGCTGCAATATGAAATGGACCCCGATTTCGATTACGAACCGCAGGCCGATGCCAGCATCAATGCCCGCGCCGCTGCCGCCGGTGTCGATCCGCAGGAATATGCCTATGACCTCATGTGCCGCGATGATGGCAAGGGGTTCATCTACCTGCCTATTTTGAACTATGCTGACGGCAATCTCGATTTCCTCGTGCCCCTCCAGCACGCCGATGACACGGTCAATTCGCTGTCTGATGGCGGCGCGCATTGCGGGACGATCTGCGATGCGGCATCACCCACCTTCATGCTCGAACACTGGGTGAAAAGCCGCAAGCGGGGTGCAAGGATCGGTCTGGAACAGGCGATCAAGCGCCAATGCCGCGATACTGCGCTGCTTTACGGGCTAGAGGATCGCGGGGTGATCGCGCCCGGCTATCGTGCCGACATCAACGTGATCGACATGGAGCGGTTGAAACTCGGCAAACCGTGGCTGGCATTTGATCTGCCCGCTGGCGGAAAACGGCTGCTGCAAAAGGCCGATGGCTATGTCTGCACCATCAAGAACGGCACGGTAACATTCCGCGATGGGGCATGGACGGGCGCGACCCCCGGCGGGTTGATCCGTGGACCGCAGCAAGTGGAAATGGCCGAAGCGGCGGAGTGATCCGCCGCCAACCGCGTCCCGGTCTAAGGCTCGATCACGATGCCCCTGGCCGGATCAACCTTGCCCGCCAGCATTTCGAGGAACACCGCACGCGCCGCGTCGAGGCCCTTGTGGCGCTCGATCGCGATGGTGCCATCCGCAGCCGCGAGAAATTCGCGCCACGCCGAAGCGACCAGCTTCCCACCCTCCTCGGCCCCGTGCGCCTTGAAAAAGGCAACCGCGTGATCGGGCGCGAAAAACAGTGCGGGCTTTGGCCCCGGCAACAGCGCGCCGCCGCCCAGGGTTGAACGGGCTTCGACATGGGTCGCGCCGACCAGCGCGGAATGGGCGAGGCTTTCACCGAAATGCCGATGTATCCGCGCCAGCAGATCGGCATTGCCAGCAAAATCAACGCTGACACAGGGAACAAGCGGCAGGCTTTCAAGGTCATCATAAGCGACCACCTGATCGTAAAGCCCGCTCGCTGCGACAAAAGCGACATTGCCGTTCGATGTCAGGCCGATGCGCCGCACCCCCGGCGATAATTGCCGCGCCACGCTTGCCAGCCCCATCGCAGTTTTGGACGAGGCGCTGGTGACGATCAGTTGTTCGGCACCGAACCAGTTTTGCGCCCGCAGGAAATATTCGATCAGGAACCCGGTGCGAAACAGCGGGCCAAAAATCATCCGCTCGCCCTCATGCGCCGGATCATGTTCGGGATCAGCCGCAAGCCGCGTATAACTGTTGTAAACCGGGCTCATCGGCTGGCGATAATCGGTGGTGTCGAGAAAGGCGCCCGCGCTCACCCTGCCCGGCAACACATCGAGGTGGCTGGCCATCGGCAGGTAGCCATAGACCCGCTCCCCCACGAAGAAATCGGGATGGCGGCTTTCGATCACCCGCGCATGGCCCCACACCGGGACAATGCCGAACCCATCGGCAGCCGGGAAGAAATCCCAGTATTTGAACCCGTCACCCACCACGGCATAGGTGATGTTGTTGGCGGTGACCGAGAAACTTTCGACCGCCAAACGCACAGCGCCTTCGGCAAGGGGCGCGAAGGGCAGTTCGGCCAACACGGCTTCGCTCAGCGCGGATTTGCGGACGTGGACTTGGGTGGTGGTCATTGGTTTTCTCCTAAGCCCAGCCTGCATTTTATTGTTCGAAATTACAAATGTCGCAGTTTGCCGATGGTTAGAACCCGCTAACCCCAATGCCACTTTGATGGGAGTTCATTGATTGCCGCGTCCCCCGAATCAAGCCCGGTGTCCTCGCAGGGACGACAGGTCGTTATTCCGGCGCAGGGTGGGATCGGCGGCGGTTGGGCGCAATGCTGGATAGGTCGGCTATTTTTCGCACTGGGACCTGGCCTGCGCCGGGGTGACGAATGGGGATGAGTTAACCCCGCGCCAGCTTTTCAAGCTTGGCCTTCAGCGAGGCCTCGTCGAACGGCTTGACGATGTAATCGTCGGCCCCTGCGGCGATGCCGTCATGAATGTCCTTGGCCCCGCCGTTCGATGTGCAGAACACCACCACCGGTTCCTTGGGCGTGGGAATGCTGCGCAGTTTGGCGACGAAGGTGATCCCGTCCATTTCGGGCATGTTCCAATCGGTCAGCACCAGATCGGGCATGGATTTCTTGCAGCGTGCCAATGCTTCTTCGCCGTTTTCAGCCTCAATCGGAACATAGCCGAGACTGAGCGCGATTTTCGACGAAACCTTGCGGATCACCCGGCTATCATCGACGATCAGGCAGGTTTTGGCCGTTGCGGCTGGCGCGGCTGAACCCGCATAGCGATCGCGCATCGCCTTGGCCGCAGCGACGATTGAATCCGTATTGTCAGCGCCCGCAACCGGAACAGCGGGTGCGCGGGACTGCATTTCGTCATGCAACGCGACAGCCGGAGCAGCCTCCCGCGCGGCCTCACCCTGTGCCAGTTTTTCAGCCAGCGTCTTGCCTTCGATGCCAGTGCGGCGGTTGGGGCCGGAATTGCGCTTGATCAGATTCTGCACGTTCATCGCCCCCCGCTCAACGTGGCGAAGCCTGCGTCATGGCCGCGCGCTGCGAAATCATCGGAGTATGGATCCTCGTGGTCGAGCGTGCCGACGCCTTCGCCCGGCGTCATGCGGATATGCAGGTAGGGCATCCAGACATCGCCGAATTCGGCCTTCTGATACCATACGTCAAGCACATCGTAGCTCGCCCACATTCCGTCGGGCGCGCGCAGGCGGATGCCCTCGCCAATACGCGGCACCGCGGCAAAGCGGATGCGATCCTGCGTCTGGTGGGTTTCGTTCTGGACTTCGATTTCTATCACGGTGCGGTCCCTGGTCCTGGGACTCGGTGATAGGGGGCAATGCTTTATGATTTACCAACGCCGCTGCAAAAGAGCGGGCGGGCTGCATTCCCTCGCCCGCCCCTCAATCATTTTGGTGCTGCGGCGGGCTTCTTTTTCGCAGGCGCTTTCTTTTTCGCAGGCGCTTTCTTTGCGGCGGGTTTTTTGGCCGCCGTCTTTTTGGGGGCGGCTTTTTTCCTGCCCTTTTTGGCTGGCGGCCCCTTGGCAATACGCGCGTCGATCAACGCTATGGCAGCGTCAATCGTGACATCTTCGGGCTTTGTATCTTTGGGAATCGTGGCGTTGGTGGTGCCGTCGGTGACATAGGGGCCGTAGCGACCCGGCATCACCTTGATCTCGCCCCCGCTGGTGGGATGCGCGCCAAGCGTGGCGATAGGTTCGGACGCAGCGCGGGTGCCTGCGCCCCGGTTGGCGGCCTGCGCCAGCAAATCGACCGCGCGGTTCATCCCCACCTCGAACACCTCGCGGGTATTGGTCAACTTCCCATACTTGCCATCGTGACGAAGATAGGGGCCATAACGCCCGATATTGGCTTCGATTTCCTTGCCCGTATCCGGATGCGCACCGACAATGCGCGGCAGGTCGAGCAGTTTGACCGCCCAATCGAGGTCGAAATCGTCGAGATCCTTGGGGATGCTCGCGCGTTTCGCTTCCTTGCCCTCGCCCATCTGCACGTAAGGGCCGAAACGGCCGGTCTTGCGGTGGATGTCCTCGCCCGTTTCGGGGTGTTGGCCTATCACACCATCATCCGCGCCGCCCTCACCATCGCCGCCCGGCTGGGCGAAGCGGCGGGTGAATTTGCATTCGGGGTAATTGGCGCAAGCCACAAACGCGCCAAACTTGCCGCCGCGCAGCGACAGGCGGCCATTGGCACGGCCCTCGCTGGCGCAAAGCGGGCAGACGCGCGGGTCGCTGCCGTCGGCCTGTGGCGGGAACAGGAAGTCGGAGAGGTATTCGTCCAATGCCTCAGTCACCTCCGAGGGGAGCTTCTCCATCACCTCGTCGGCCTTGGGCTTGAAGTCCTTCCAGAACCGCGCAAGCACCGCCTTGTAATCCTCGCGCCCGTCGGAAACGATGTCGAGTTCATCCTCCATCCCGGCGGTGAAATCATAGGCGACATAGGTGGGGAAAAACCGTTCGAGGAAGGCGGTCAGCAACCGGCCCGATTCCTCGGCGAAGAAGCGGTTTTTCTCCATCCGCACATAGGCCCGGTCACGCAGGGTCTGAATGGTCGAGGCATAGGTCGATGGCCGCCCGATGCCGAGTTCTTCGAGGCGTTTGACAAGGCTGGCTTCGGAAAAGCGCGGCGGCGGCTGGGTGAAATGCTGGGTCGCATCGACCGCGCGCTTGGCCGGGCAATCACCCGATTTCATCACGGGAAGCAGGCCGCTTTCATCGTCTTCCGAATCGTCGAAGCCTTCCTGATAGACCGCGAGGAAACCGGGGAAGCGGATCACCTGACCTGTGGCGCGCAGCTCGTGTTGCCCGGTTGCATCGCGCAAGGTGACAGTGGTGCGTTCCAACTGCGCGGTCGCCATCTGGCTTGCCATCGCGCGTTTGAAGATCAGGTCATACAGCTTGCCCTCGTCGCCCGATGCAGCGCGCTCGCGCGTGAAATCGGTCGGGCGGATCGCTTCGTGCGCTTCCTGCGCGTTCTTGGCTTTGGTGCTGTAAAAGCGCGGCTTTTCCGGGCGGTATTCCTCGCTGAACCGCACGGCGATGGCATCGCGCGCGGCTAGAATCGCGCTCATATCCATCTGTACGCCGTCGGTGCGCATATAGGTGATCGCGCCCGCTTCATACAGCGATTGCGCCAGCCGCATGGTGTGCTGCGCCGAGAAACCGAGCTTGCGCGCAGCTTCCTGTTGCAAGGTGGAGGTGGTGAACGGCGGCGCGGGGTTGCGTTTGAGCGGCTTGGTTTCGACGCCTTCGACCGTGAAGCGCCCCGCCTCAACCGCCGCTTTGGCCTCCATCGCGATGCCTTCAGCGCCGAGACTCAGCTTTTCCAGCTTATCGCCCCGGAACTTGACCAGCCGAGCATCAAACTCGGTGCCATCGTGCTGCATCCGCGCAACGACGCTCCAGTATTCGTCCGCGCGAAACGCCTCGATATCGCGTTCGCGCTCAACGATCAGGCGCAGCGCGACCGATTGAACCCGGCCCGCACTTTTGGCACCCGGCAGCTTGCGCCACAGCACCGGCGACAAGGTAAAACCGAACAGGTAATCGAGCGCGCGGCGGGCCAGATAGGCGTCGATCAACGGCTGATCGAGCTCGCGCGGTTTCGCCATCGCCTCGGTCACGGCCTGCTTGGTGATCGCGTTGAAGGTGACGCGGTCAACCAGCGACGGCACGCTTTTGCGCTTCTTCAGCAGTTCCAGCACGTGCCAGCTGATCGCCTCACCTTCGCGGTCAGGGTCAGTCGCCAGCACCAGCCGGGTTGCGCCCTTGGCCGCATCAGCGATTTCCTTGAACCGGCTCTGCTTGTCGCGGTAAAGTTCCCACTCCATCGCGAAATCGGCGTCCGGATTTACGCTGCCATCCTTGGGCGGCAGATCGCGGACGTGGCCGTAGGAGGCGAGAACCTTGAAGTCCTTGCCCAGGTATTTCTCGATGGTCTTGGCCTTGGCAGGCGATTCAACGATGACAAGCTGCATAATAGTGCCGAGGTGTCCCTTACGTGTGTACGCGCGAGGGTGGAGCGCGGCCTCATACGGCGTCAAGCGGGTTGTGCAAGGGGGGGCTTACCCCGCCCGTCTCACCAGCCCGCCCGCTTCGCGCACCAGATCGCCCGTCAATTCGAGTTCGAGCAGCGCCATGTGCACCGCCGCCGCGCCGCTGCCCGATTGGCGGATCAGCTCGTCAACGCTGACCGGCGCGTTGGAAAGCAGCGCGGCGATGGCGTCGGTGCTGGCCGCATCCCATGCCTCCTCGGCCAGTTCGGCATAATCGAAATCCGCTGCGCCCTCGGCCACGCGAAAGCGGGATCGCGGTGCACCGGTGAAACTTTGCAGCAGTTCCACCACCTCCTCGGGCGTCTGCACCAGAACTGCGCCTTCGCGGATCAGCTGATTGCAGCCACTCGCACGCGCATCGAGCGGGGAGCCGGGGATCGCCATCACCTCGCGCCCAGCCTCTCCCGCCAGCCGCGCGGTGATGAGACTGCCCGATTGCGGCGCGGCCTCGATCACCAGCGTGCCGGATGCGAGGCCTGCGATGATGCGGTTGCGGCTGGGGAAATGCCGCCCGCGCGGTTCTGTGCCGGGTGGTTGTTCGGCGATCAGCAGCGCCTCTGCCGCGATGCGTTCCTGCAAGGCTTCGTGCTGCGGCGGATAGGTGATGTCGATCCCGCTGGCGATCACCCCGATGGTGGCGCGGGTGTGGTGGCCCAGCGCGCCTTCATGCGCCGCGCCGTCGATACCGCGAGCGAGGCCGGAGACGATGGTGAACCCCGCTTCGGCCAAAGCAGCAGCAAACTCGCGTGCCAGCTTGACCGCCGCCGCGCTGGCATTGCGCGCCCCGACCAGCGCCACGCAAGGTTCAGACGCGAGCGCCAGCCTGCCCCGGCAGGTCAGGATTGGCGGAGCGCTGTCTAGTTCGGCCAGCAGCGCGGGGTAATCGGGCTGATCGTGAAACAGGTAACGCGCCCTGGCCTTGCGCACTGCCGCCACCTCACTCTCGATCCCGTCGGCGGCGGCGGGCCTGTATGGCCCCTTGCCCCGGCTGGCGAGATCGGGAAGCGCGTTCAGCGCCGCCGCCGCACTGCCAAACCGGGCGAGCAACTGGCGGTAGCTTACAGGGCCGATGTTGGGCGACCGCAGCAGGCGGATGCGCGCGAAGGCTTCTGATTGGCTGAGCGCTGGCTGCGACCCCTCGCGCTCCATCAGATGCGTCCCGAGATCACGATTTGCTGGAACCGATCTTAGGCTCCTCCCCGCGCATCAGCCGCCCGATATTGGCGCGGTGCTGCACCAGCACGATCGCCGCAATGGCGATCAGCGGGGCGATTACCTGCGGATAGCCCAGCACCCATGCCACCACCGGCGCGGCCACCACCGTCACCATTGAAGATACCGAGGAAATCCGGCTGACAAACAACGTCGCCGCCCAGATCGCGGCGCAGGCCAGCATCGCCGGCCACGCCAGCGCCAGCAACGCGCCCGCAGCGCAGGCAAAGCCCTTGCCGCCCTTGAACGCCAGCCACGGAGTAAAGCAATGCCCTGCCACTGCCGCCACGCCCGCCACGCCTTCGGTGAGCCCGTTAGCGTGGGGCCAGAAATGCCCCGCAATCAGCACCGGCACCGCCGCCTTGGCCGCATCAAGCAGCACCGTGGCCGCCGCCAGCCCCTTGTTCCCGGTGCGCAGCACATTGGTCGCGCCGATGCTGCCGCTGCCGATATTGCGCACATCACCCAACCCCGCCGCGCGGGTGAGGATCAGGCCAAACGGGGTGGAGCCAAGCGCAAAGCCTAGCAAAGCGGCGAAAACTGGTTCCAAGACTCTCTCCGTTCGGGCTGAGCTTGTCGAAGCCCCGCACTTCTTCTAGCGAACATTTCTGTAAGGAAAAACGGCCCTTCGACAAGCTCGGGGCGAACGGAAGTTTTGTTTTGCCCCCATCATCCCCCATCCTGCTGTTCGATTCCGGTGTTGGCGGGTTGTCGGTTTATGACGCCTTGCGCAAAGTCCTGCCCCACGCGCCGGTGATTTACGCCGCTGATCTGGCCGGCCTGCCCTATGGCACCAAGACCGAGGCACAGATTGCCGCGCGGGTTTCTGGCCTGCTGGGGCGGATGGCGGAACGATACCAGCCGCGTCTCGCCTGTATTGCCTGCAACACCGCCAGCACCATCGCGCTGGGCATGGTGCGCGATGTGCTGGAGATTCCGGTGGTAGGCACAGTGCCCGCGATCAAGCCCGCCGCCGCGCTCACCAAAACCGGCACCATCGGCCTGATCGGCACTGACGCGACCATCCGACAGGCCTATGTCGATGATCTGGAGGCACGGTTTGGCAATGGCACGCGGTTGCTGCGCGTTGCCGCCCCCGGCCTTGTCGCTGCGGCTGAGGCCAAGCTGCGCGGGACACCTGTTGATCCGGCGCTGATCGCGGACATCCGCGCGCGGCTTTCGGCGATGCCCGGCGGCGACACTATCGACACGCTGGTGCTTGCCTGCACCCACTTCCCGCTGCTGACCGATGAACTCGCCGCCGCGTTTGGCGAACAGGTGGTGCAGGTTGACGGGGCGCAGGGCATCGCACGGAGGATCGCGCACCTGCTCGAAGGGCAGGACTTTACCGCGAGCGGCCCCAATCGCTTCATCGTCACAGGGCCGCTGGCAGGCGCCGTCGGGCTGGAAGCCGCGCTTGCCGCGCGTGGATTTGGCCCCGCCGAGCCGTTCTGACCGACGCCAGATTCGTTGCGAAACATTCGCAAACATCGTGGTGGCAAATCCGATTACCCTGACCTAAAAACCCGCGAAACATTTACTCCACTTGTGGGTTATGAACGCAACCGTTCGGAACAATGGGCGGGCCGGATGTCCCTTCGGCCCCGCCCGCAACTCAAAGAGCCGCGTGTGAATTACGATCAGATTTTCGACCAGGCGATCGACCGGCTGCATGAAGAAGGCCGTTACCGCGTCTTCATCGACATCATGCGCAACAAGGGTGCCTATCCCAATGCGCGCTGTTTTCACGGGCACAACGGGCCAAAACCGATCACGGTGTGGTGTTCCAACGACTATCTGTGCATGGGTCAGCACGAAAAGGTGATCGGGGCGATGGAAGCCGCGCTGCACGATGTTGGCGCAGGGTCAGGCGGCACCCGCAATATCGGCGGCAACACCCATCTGCACGTGCAACTGGAACAGGAACTGGCCGACCTGCACGGCAAGGATGGCGCGCTGCTGTTCACCTCTGGCTATGTTTCGAATGATGCGACTTTGTCCACGCTGGCGCGGTTGCTGCCGGGCTGCGTGATTTTCTCGGATGAATTGAACCATGCCAGCATGATCGCAGGCATCCGCAATTCGGGCTGCGAAAAGCGGGTGTTCCGGCACAATGATGTCACGCATCTGGAAATGCTGCTGGCCGCACAAGACCCCGACACGCCCAAGCTGATCGCGTTCGAAAGCGTCTATTCGATGGATGGCGATGTCGCCCCGATCCACGCGATCTGCGATCTGGCGGATAAATATAACGCGCTGACTTATATCGATGAAGTCCATGCGGTCGGGATGTATGGGCCGCGCGGCGGCGGGATTTCCGAACGCGATAATGCCGCGCACCGGATCGACATTATCGAAGGCACGCTGGGCAAGGCGTTCGGGGTGATGGGCGGCTATATCGCGGCCAGCACCAAGGTGATCGACTGCATCCGTTCCTATGCGCCGGGTTTCATCTTCACCACTTCGCTGTCGCCGGTGCTGGTAGCAGGCGTGCTCGCGTCAGTCCGGCATTTGAAAGAGAGCAACGTCGAACGCAATGCGCAGATGCGCGCGGCCGCCATGCTCAAGCTGAAATTCGCCGAGGCCGGCCTGCCGGTGATGGATTCTGTCACCCATATTGTGCCGCTGATGGTGGGTGATCCGGTGCGCGCGAAAAAGATCAGCGATATCCTGCTGGCCGAATACGGCGTTTATGTTCAACCGATCAACTTTCCCACTGTGCCGCGCGGCACCGAACGCCTGCGCTTCACGCCGGGGCCGCAGCATACCGTCAAGATGATGGACGATCTGACAGCGGCGCTGGTGGAAATCTGGGACCGTCTGGAGATGGAACTGGCCGAGGCTGCGTAAAAATCCGCCCGCGCCGTGCCGTAACGTCCTTTGTAACGCTGCCATGCTGGGCTAGGCATTCCCCCGATCAGATTCGGGAGAATATAGTGAGCGGCACGCCTGACCAGACTTACGCCGAGGTCGTCCTCGGCCGCCGCAGTATTCGCGGCTATCTCGAAAAGCCGGTGCCGCGCGCGCTGATCGAGGAAGTGTTGGCGCTGGCGATGCGCGCGCCTTCGTCGATGAACACCCAGCCGTGGCATTTCCATGTCATCACCGGTGAACCATTGGCCCGCATCCGGCGCGGCAATACCGAGCGGATTCTGGCAGGTGAGCCCGACAGCCGCGAATTCCGCCGGGGGGAGCCGTTTGCAGGCGTCCACCGCGACCGGCAGGTAGAGGTTGCCAAGCAATTATTCGGCGCGATGGGGATCGAACGCGACGACAAACCCGCCCGGCAGGACTGGGTGCTGCGCGGTTTCCGCCAGTTCGACGCGCCGGTGTGCGTGATCGTCACCTACGACCGCGAATTGTCCGGCAGCGATGACACCCCCTTTGATTGCGGCGCTGTAACAACCGCGCTGGTCAACGCAGCGTGGAGCCGGGGCTTGGGCTGCGTGATAAACAGCCAGGGGATCATGCAAAGCCCCGTGGTGCGCGAACACGCGGGCATTCCTGACGATCAGGTCATCATGAAGGCCGTTGCGATGGGTTGGCCCGACCCTGATTTCCCCGCCAACGCTGTCGTGTCCTTGCGCAAAAGCGTGGACGAGGCCGCACGGTTTGTGGGGTTTGATTAAGGTCGCCGCAGGCCGCAAGTTGCATCACCTGCGATAGTGATTGCCGCAAGCATTGTGCGGTTGATTGACTGCGGTTTCCCAGCATACCCGACCGTCTCTGAACCGATCAATTTACGCGGCATGAGCGGAGAAAATCCCATCGCTTGATATTTGTCAATTCAATCACTCAGGCAGCGATCTAACGCCATACTCCACAAGATCATGTGTTCGTGCGCACGTAACAACACGATATGTAGTCTTTTACAGGAGCATGGCGATGTCACTTCAGTCACCTTTACGTCAAGCCGGCAACGCAATCGAGCGCGCCAGCCGCGCGCAATCCCTGCCCGACCAGATTGCCCCGGGCCGTTCAATCGACTGCACCGAAACTGTCAGCGAATACATTTCTGGCGCAGACTGGCGGATCAAGGCCAATGCCAATGTCGGCTATTCGCAGGCCGGACTAGTGAGCAACGTCGCAGGAAAGGTTATCGCCAATTTCTGGCTGGACGAGGTCTATGCACCTGAGGAAGGCATCGCCCATCGCCGGGGCGATATGCACATCCACGATCTCGATTGCCTGACAGGTTATTGCGCGGGCTGGTCTTTAAGAGCGCTGTTGAACGATGGGTTCAACGGCGTCGCCGGACGCGTCTCCTCGCGCCCGCCTCGCCATTTCCGCGAAGCGTTGGGGCAGATGAGCAATTTCCTTGGCATCCTTCAGTCCGAATGGGCTGGCGCGCAGGCCTTTTCCAGCTTTGACACCTACCTCGCACCCTATGTCTTCCGCGACGGCTTGTCCTATGCCGAGATCAAGAAGGCGATCCGGCAATTCGTCTACAACCTCAACGTGCCGGCGCGTTGGGGCCAGTCGCCCTTTACCAACATCACGCTCGACATCACCGTGCCCGTGGATCTGCGCGATCTATACCCGACCTATCATGACCGCCACCTGTTCACCGGTCTTGACGATGACGCTCTGCTCGCCCGCGCACAGACGCGCGACATGGGCATCCGCAGCCTCGAGGATATGACTTTCGCCCACTTCACGCCGGAGATGGAGCAGATCGTAATCGCCTATTACGAGGTCATGACCGAAGGCGATGCCACCGGGCAACCGTTCACGTTCCCCATCCCCACGGTCAACATCACCGAAGATTTCGATTGGGACAGCAAGGTCGCCAGCGCGGTGTTCGACAACGCGGCCAAGGTGGGGTCTTCCTATTTCCAGAACTTCATCGGCAGCCAGTATCTCAGCGACCCCGTCACCGGCGAACGCCGCCCCAATCCCGAAGCCTATTCACCCGGCGCGGTGCGATCAATGTGCTGCCGTCTGCAATTGGACCTGCGCGAATTGCTGAAGCGCGGCAACGGCTTGTTCGGATCGGCCGAGATGACCGGGTCGCTGGGGGTGGTGACAATCAACATGGCGGCGCTGGGTTATCGCTTCAAAGCTGATCTGCCCGGTCTGATGGCTGAACTTGACCGGCTGATGGACTTGGCCAAATCGACACTGGAGAAAAAGCGGGCGTTCGTGCAGCAGATGTATGATCGCGGGCTTTACCCCTATACCGCACGCTACCTTCCGTTCCTGCGCAACCATTTTTCGACCATCGGGGTCAATGGGATGAACGAAATGGTGCGCAATTTCACTGGCGACCAGTCTGACCTTACCGACCGCGATGGCATTTCCATGGCGCTCGCCATCCTCGATCATATGCGGGCGCGGCTTGTGGGATATCAGGAACATACCGGCAATCTCTACAATCTTGAAGCGACCCCGGCCGAAGGCACGACCTATCGCTTTGCCAAGGAAGACCGCAAACGCTTTCCCGACATCATCCAGGCAGGCAGCGGCGAGAACATCTATTACACCAACTCCTCGCAGATCCCTGTCGATCATACCGACGATCCGTTCGAGGCGCTGGAACTGCAGGACGAATTGCAGTGCAAATATACCGGCGGCACGGTGTTGCACCTCTACATGAGCGAAAAGCTTTCCAGCGCGGATGCGGCGCGCAATTTGCTCAAGACGGTGCTGACCAATTACCGCCTGCCCTATGTCACCTTGACCCCGGTGTTCTCGGTCTGCGACACGCATGGCTATCTTGCCGGGGAACAGCCCGAATGCCCGCAATGCGGCAAGCAGACCAAGGTCTGGACCAGAGTGATGGGCTATTTCCGCCCCGTGGACAGCTTCAACAAGGGCAAGCAGGGCGAACACCGCCAACGCCGCCATTTCACCGAAGACGCGGCAATGGTGGCAGATCTGTTTGCGCCAGCGCACTAGCCCGTGCCCACGCCAAGTCTTGATGAGCGCAAACGGGGGGCTGCTGCATCCACGCCCTTTTACGCTGTTACCCCGTTCACAATGCTCGATTTCCCCGGTCGCACCGCGTGCATCGTCTGGCTGGCGGGCTGTAATATGCGCTGCGGATACTGCCACAATCCGCAAATCGTGCTTGGCAAAGGCACGATCCCGACCAATGCCGTGCTGGCGTTCCTCCAGCGGCGCAGGGGCCTTCTGGATGGAGTAGTACTGTCGGGCGGAGAGGCAACCGCGTGGCCCGGCCTGATCGGTCTTGCCACGCAGGTTAAGGCGTTGGGGTTTGCGATCAAACTTGATACCAACGGCCTGCGACCCGATGTTGTCGAGCAACTGCTTGCGCGCGGTCTCGTCGATTATATTGCACTGGATTACAAGGCACCGCCGCACCGCTTCGCCGCAGTGACCGGCACGAAAGCCTATCGCCGTTTTTCACGCACGCTGGACCTGCTATGCGCCCAGAACGCCGTGCCTTTCGAAGCGCGCACGACAATTCATGACGCGCTGATGGATGAAGCCGACATTGTCACCATCGCCAGCGACTTGCACAATCGCGGCTATCGCGGCGACTATACGCTTCAACCCGCAATAACCGGCCGCGATCGCCCTACGCTCGGCGCGCTACCGCCGCAGACAAAGGAATGGGATCTTGCCGGGTTGCAAGCACAGTCTCCGGTCAGGCTCCAGATTCGCCAGCCATAAACGTCAATGCGGTGCCGCCAGCCGTGGGAAACTTCGGTCCTTGATCGAGATCAAGGCAGCCGCCTCAATTTGCTTACATCAATGTCAGTAAGCAAGGGAGCAAGGTGTGCCGACGATCGTGTTTGTGCAACAGGACGGGACAAGGCATCCTGTATCCGCAGTCGCCGGATTGTCGCTGATGGAAGCGGCAGCGATCAACAAGGTGCCGGGGATCGAAGGCGATTGCGGCGGCTTTTGCGCTTGCGGAACCTGCCACGTCTATCTTGACGATGAAAGCTCCACCGCCAGCCTGCCCGCGATGCACGAGCTGGAGCGGGCGACGCTCGATTTCGCATATGATGTCGGCCCAGACAGCCGCCTCGCCTGCCAGATTCCCCTTACGGACGCGATGGACGGCATGATCATCCGCCTGCCGGCCCGCCAATATTGAACACCCGCTCAGCGCTTTGCCGAGCCAATTGGGAGAGTGACATGGAACTGGTTCAAGATCGCAGTGGCGACCAAATGCCTGCCTGGCTGGCTGGCAAAACCCCCGATGACATCTATCGCAGCCCGCTCAAAATTGCCTGGACGTTCGATTATCTGATGTCGGGCGACAAGATCGAGGATCTCTATCGCCGGGCCAAGCAGGATCAGTGGAACAGCGACGAACGGCTGCCATGGGATATGACCGTCGATCCATCACGACCGATGATCAATGATGATCAGGACATCTATCACCGGATGCCGTTCTTTCAGAAACTGTCAAAGTCGCAGCAGGAAAACTTCACCGCCCATTCGACTGCACAGCTTCTGTCGCAATTCCTGCATGGAGAACAAGGCGCACTGATGACAGCGGCCTGCATCACGCACTCGGTGCCCGATGCCACCGCCAAGCTTTATGCTGCCACCCAGACGATGGACGAAGCACGGCATGTCGAGGTGTTTGCCAAATATTGCGACAAGGTCGCGATGGTCTATCCGATGTCCGGCTGGCTCAAACAGTTGATCGATGCGACCTTGAAGGCCGATCGCTACGAAAAAATCATGATCGGCATGAACATGATCGTCGAAGGTCTGGCGCTGGGTGCGTTCAACAACATGTACCGTTCCACCCAGTGCGAACTGCTCAAGCAGTTGACCTTCAACGTCATGCGCGATGAATCGCGGCATGTGTCCTTCGGCCACGCCTATTTGGGGCCAGTGATCGCTGGCCTGCCCGAAGATGAGGTGGAAGACCTGGCCGCCTTCGCCTTTGAAGCCATACGCATTCTTGCCTTTGCCGGCACCGCCGGAACAATCGCCAGCCGGGTTGATCCCGGTTTCATGCTGGTGCTGCAAAATTGCGAGATCGATCCTGATGATTTCTTCGCGGGCCTGAAAGACGCCGAAGAACTTGGTATCACCCGCCAGTTGCCCCCTGGCCAGATCCACTCGCTCGAACATCTGATGTTGCCCGCGCTGGCGCGGGTCGGCCTGCTCACTCCGCATATCCGCAAGCAATATGATGAAGCTGGGATTCCCGTTTCAGAAGACCCGCGCATCCTGCACGCGATGGAAGGCGGGCATCCGGTCGCGGCATGACAGGCAGCGCGCGGCGACCCGCAAACGCCGCGCACTAGCCCACCATTGCTGAAACGGGTGAAGCCAGTCGTTCGATCAGCTATAGGCTTCATCCATGATCGCGATTTCGCCAGTCATTATTATCGCTGCCGGGGGCAACGGCGAACGTATCGGCGGCGGCAAGCCGTTGCGGACGCTTGCTGGCCGCCGCCTGCTGGATCACGCGATTGATTGGGCGAAAGCACAGTCGGATCTGGTGGCGCTGGCGCTAAAGGATGCGGCGCAGTTGCCACCCTCAGACTTGCCCATCCGGCTCGACCGCCAGCCCGGCCTCGGCCCGATCAGCGCGCTCGACAGCGCATTTCGCTTTGGCGCTGAGGCAGGGCGCGCGCACGCCGTGCTGATTGGCTGCGACCAACCGTTTCTACCGCCTGACCTTGTCACCACACTCGCGTCGCGCATCGGCACGCACGGGGCAGCCATGCCGGTGAGCCTGGGGCGCGATCAACCGATGGCAAGCCTGTGGCGCATTGACGAAGCGGCACTTGAACAGTTCATTGCAGGCGGAGGCCGATCGCTCTGGCGGTTTGCTTCCGTCGTCGGGGCGGTGTCGGTCGAATGGGAAACATCGGCGCGCGAAGACCCGTTTGCCAACATCAACGATCTGGATCACCTGGCCAAGGCCGCAACGCGTTTCAGAAATCGAGCGCCATAACCGGATCGCCCGCTTCCGCAGCAGTGGAACCGGACGGACGGCGGATCAGCCAGTCGGCCCGCGCCAGCGCCGCCTGCGCACCGCTATCCTGATTGGTGATCGGCTCCAGCCCCGCATCACCCCAGCGGGCGCGAAGGAAAGTCTCACGATCGCCGGTGGCGGTGATCGCGGCCGCCAGCGGAATTGTCCGCCAGGGCAAGGCTTGGTGCACACATTGCCCTTGCAAACCCGCGAGCAGCGGCAACAGAAACAGGCGCGCCGTAACCATTGCCGAGGTCGGATTGCCGGGCAGGCCCAACACCCATTTGCCCTGTGCCCGGCCCAGCCAAACCGGCTTGCCCGGCTTCAAAGCGACCTTGGAAAATACCAGTTCCAGCCCGTGGGGCGCGAACATCGGCTTGGCAAAATCACGCTCCCCTACCGAAGCACCGCCGGTGACAATCACCACATCGGCCTGTTGCAACATCTCCCCCGCCAGTTGCTCAAGCGCTGACAGTCTGTCCTGACCAATCGTCCGGGCGACCACTCTGCCCCCTGCCTGTTCCGCCATCGCAGCGACGCCAAAGGTCACACTTTCGGAAATGGCATCGGGCCGCAGATGCGCCTTGCCCGGCGGTGCCAATTCATCGCCGGTACCGATGATTGCCACGCTGGGCCGTGTAGCCACGGTGACGCTCGCCCGGTCGGCAGCCGCCGCAACGATCATCGCGCGCGGGGTGAGCCGCGTGCCCGCAGGCAGCAGAATATCGCCTTCGCAAATATCGCTTCCTGCCGCCCGCACGTGCCAGCCGGGGCCATAGCCATCGGCAAAGCGCACTTCATCGCCATCGCGGCTGACATATTCCTGCATGATGCAGCGGTCAGTGCCCGCAGGCATCGGCGCGCCGGTAAAGATGCGCACCGCCTCGCCCGGTCTGACGGGCTTGGCGAAGCCCGTTCCCGCGCGTGCTTCCCCGACAACGCGCAGAACCGCGCCGGGGCGCGTGGCCGCATCCGTGACCGCGTAACCATCCATCGCGGCCGTCGCGGTGCGCGGGTAGGTGCTGCGCGCAATCAACGGCGCGGCGAGCACGCGTCCCGCCCCCTCGGCCAGCTGTATTTCCACGCTTGCGAGCGGCGCGACCACACCTTCAAGCAGGGCCTGTGCTTCATCAAAGCTGATCACGCACACACATCCCGCAAGCGCGGCAATGCCCCCGCGATCGAGCACGGCTTGTGGCGACTGTCGAATTCGAGTTCGAGCAATCCGTCCCACGCATCGCGGCACGCCCCGGTCGATCCCGGCACACAGAAGATAAAGGCATCGCCCGCCTGTCCCGCGAAGGCGCGCGACTGCATGGTGGCAACACCCACACTGGTCAGGCTCTTGTTGTGAAAGGCAACGGAAAATCCGTCCATCTCGCGGCGCAGCAGCGGCTTGACCGCTTCGGGCGTGTTATCACGCGGGGAAAAGCCGGTGCCGCCGGTGGTGAGGATGATCTCGATCTCCGGGCGCGCGAGCCAATCTTGCAACTGTGCGCGGATATCAGCGATCTCATCCCTCACAATTGCGCGGTCGATCAGTTGATGCCCCGCAGCCGTCAAGCGATCGCACAGCAGCGCGCCCGAGGTATCGGTTGCCAGACTGCGGCTATCCGAAATGGTCAGCACTGCCATGCCGAGCGGGTGAAACATCGCCTCTGTGTCAATTCCAGCCATCGGGCCTTAGCCTCCTATTGATGCAAGATGCGGCGTTGCCCCGCTATTACCATCATGCAGGCGGTGCGCGGGAGCCTTGGTTGCAACAAGCCCGCGAATATGCCCAATCAGTGGCAGCGGATCATCGGCGGCAAGCAGCGGGCGCAAATCGCTGCCGCCATCGCCGAACAGGCACAGATGCAGCCGCCCGTCGGATGACAGCCGCAGCCGGTTGCAGCTCGCGCAGAAATCTTTGGCATATGGCGCGATGATCCCGATCCGCCCCTTGGCATCAGGGTGCCCCAGCTCCACCGCTGGCCCGGCCCCCGGCGCACGGGGCAGACGGTGCCAGCCTGCCGCCTCCAGCCGATCAATCACGCTTTGCCCGGCGATGTGGTGATCGCGGAAAAACGCAGCATTATCGTTGGTGCGCATCACCTCGATAAAGCGCAGTGAAAGGTCGCGGGTGGTGACGAAATCGACCATCGCCGCCAGTTCATCATCATTGACTCCGCGCATCAGCACCGCGTTCAATTTGATCGATTCGAACCCGGCGGCTTGAGCAGCTTCAATCCCGCGCAGCACCTCGGCCAATCGGTCGTGCCCGGTGATTGCGGCAAAGCGCGCCGGGTCGAGCGAATCGACGCTGACATTGATCGCGCTGATCCCGGCATCGCGCCACGCCTGTGCCCGCTGCGCCAGGCGATAACCATTGGTGGTTACCGCCACGCGGCGAATCCCCGGCACCGCAGCGACCGCGCGCGCCACCTCCTCGAAATCGCGCCGCAGGCTCGGCTCGCCGCCGGTCAACCTGACCTTCCACAGCCCAAGCTGCGCGAAGGCCGTCACCACGCGGCGAATTTCATCGACCGACAATTCGACCGGGCGGTTGCACGATTTGCGGTAGCCATCGGGCAGGCAATAGGTGCAGCGGAAATTGCACACCTCGGTCAGTGACAGGCGCAGATATTCGAACCGGCGACCGATGCCATCGTGCAAGGGCGCGGCGAGCGGCAGGATATCGGGGGAACGGGCGATGGTCACTGCACCAGCGGCCCGTCGGCAATCGGCAAATCGACCCCTTCGATGGTGGTGCTGCTGGCGAGGATCGCGAGATATTGCGCCACCGCCTTGCGATAGCTGGCTTCCTCCAGATAATCGCGGATGGTTGCCTCTACCGCTTCGAACGGCAATTGCCGCCCTTCGGCGCGCCGCCCGGCGCGGATCACGTGCACGCCAAAGCGGGTGCGCACCGGATCGGGGCACAATTCACCGTCGGCCAGCGCGAATAGCGCCGCTTCGAATTCGGCCACGGTCTGACCCTTGCCAATCTGACCAAGATTGCCGCCCTGCTCCTTTGATGGGCAGGCGGATTTGGCCTGAGCAAGCTGGGCAAAGCACGCCGGATCGGCCTGCACCGCACGAATGGCGGTGCGCGCATCGCCAACCGCAAGGCCATAGGCAAAACTATCATCCGGGCTGGCGGAAAACAGGATATGTTCCGCCTCCATCAGTGTTTCGCTGGCAAAGCGATCGCGGTGGCGATCATAGAACCGCAGCGCCTCCTCCGTGGTCGCCTGCGGCACGGTGATTTCCTGCGTCAGCAGCGCATCAATCCGCGCATCATCGGGGGCGAGCGGGCGGCCTTGCGCGTCACAGCGATCCCCGGCATCGATTGCCAATCGCTCCGCCTCGGCCAACAGTAATTGCCGGATCGCCAGCGCCTCGGCCGCTGCGCTCCACGCTGCTGCGGCATCGGGCGCCGGGTGGTTTTGCGCCTCGGCGGCGATGGCGGCGGGGCTGATTTCGACCCCGCCAACTTTCACCGCGACGCGTTCGATCACGTCATCCATGGCTGATGCTCCGGCGCGAACGCACAATCTGATAACCGCCGCGCCACAAATACCGCACCGGGGCTGACAGCATATGCACCAGCCGGGTGAAGGGGAAGATCAGCAAGATCGTCAGGCCCAGGAAAATGTGCAGTTTGAATATGATATGGACATTGGCAATATTGCTCGCCGCATCACCACGGAAGGTGAAAATGCCCTGCGCCCAGGTCATGAACTTGACCATTTCGTGGCCATCAAGGTGGCCTGCTGAAATCGGCACGGTCGCCAGCCCCAGCGCCAGTTGCACCCACAGGATCAGAATGATCGCATTGTCGGCGAAACTGGAATTGGCGCGCACGCGCGGATCGAAAAAGCGGCGGTGAATCAGCAAAGTCGCGCCGATAATCGCCGCTGCCCCGGCGACACCGCCCGCGACAATCGCCAGCAATTGCTTGGCCCCGTGGCTGATCCCCAGCGCATCGAACAGCGCAATCGGGGTCAGCAATCCGATCAGATGTCCGAAGAAGATGAACAACACGCCGACATGGAACAACACCGATCCGACCATCAATTGCTTGCGCCGCAGCAACTGGCTGGAACCCGAACGCCAGCTATAAGGCTCGCGGTCAAACCGGATCACCGAACCAATCGCCAGCACCACCAGCGCGATGTAGGGATAGATGCCAAACAGCAGATGGTTGAAAAAAGCGTCCATGTTTCAGCTCCTGTTGGCAGGGTTGGCAGGCAGGGGCGCGCGCATCCGGTCAAGGATGGCGCTCACCTGCGGGCAGGCAGCAGTGGGATCGGGCGCGGCGTCGGCGGTGAAGCGGATTTCCTCTTCTTCCCACTGCGCGTCCAGCTCGGCGAGGGTTTCAGGGTCTTCGACCGGTGGCAGCGCCTTGGCCGCTTCCTCGCTCATTTCGACCCCGGCAATGTCGCACAACAACGCGAAGACCGGCGCGTAATCCGATTCCTTTTCCGCCAGCCGCGCGGCGAGCGCGATCAGCACCACGCCGGGTTCGGCCAACGCATCGCGCGCGGCGGCGGGCGGCAGGGTTGAACAATAATCGAGGAACAGCGGCAGATAATCGGGCAGTTCATTGCCTTCAGGTTCCAGCCCGGCATCAAGATAGCGCTCACGCAGATCGACCATCGCCTGCCCCCGGTCGCGGCTTTCACCGTGGACGTGTTCGAACAGATGCAGGCTGTGCGCCCGTCCCCGGTCGAACAATTCGACATAGCGTTCCTGCACATCATAAATGTCATCGGTGGCGAGCCGCTTCAGCAACGGTTCGAGCGCCACCACGCCGTCCGAAGGCAGCGCCGGATCAGCCGCCAACCACTGGCGAATTTCGCCGATCACCGCTTGCAGATCACGCGAGGGATATTGCAGCAGTAGCGAAATCAGATGGAGTCCACGCATCACAGCACCTCCGACGGGGTTTGCAGTTTCTTGCGCGCCGGGGCACCGAACAGGTTGGTCTCGCTCGACCCGCCCGAACAGCCATTGCCGAACGAAAAACCGCACGATCCGCGTTCCTCGAACATATCCTCGGCATCTTCGCGGTGGCCGGTGGGGATGAC
>PHEL01000136.1 GCA_002842925.1 Alphaproteobacteria bacterium HGW-Alphaproteobacteria-14 | reverse complement strand
TTCGAACGCTATCGCACCGCTTTCGAGGCCGCGAATGATCCGGCGCTGGTGGCGGACAACCCGCTGTTCGGCCCCGCGCCTGCCAACCCCAGCGGTTTCGACTATCCCGCCACCCGCAGCTTTGCCAATCTGCCGGGGCGCGACGCAGGCGATCCTGCCCCTGCGCCTTTTCTGGGTGAGCACACCGAGGAGGTGCTGGCGGAGAAACTGGGGCTGTCTTCGGGAGCGATTGGCCGGTTGGTCGATGCCGGGACGGTGGCCCTTTCAGACAAGGACAAGACATGACCAGAAGAGCCGCCATCTGCACCCCGCTGCGCACCCCTGTGGGCAAGTTCCTTGGTGGGCTTTCCGCCATGAACGCGGGCCAATTGGGCGCGGTGATCCTCAAGGCACTGATGGAGCGCAGCGGGATTGATCCGGCCCGCGTGGACGATGTGGTGTTTTCCCAAGGCTACGGCAATGGTGAGGCACCTGCGATTGGCCACTGGGCATGGCTGGCGGCAGGGCTGCCCATCGAGGTGCCCGGCTTCCAGCTCGACCGGCGCTGCGGATCGGGCGTGCAGGCGGTGGCGACGGCGGCGATGATGGTCGAGACGGGCATGGCCGATGTCGTGGTGGCAGGCGGTGTTGAATCCATGTCCAACGTCGAACATTACACGCTTGCCGCGCGCGGGGGCGTGCGGATGGGCGACATGGTGCTGCACGACCGGTTGTCGCGCGGGCGGGTGATGAGCCAGCCGGTCGAGCGTTTCGGGGTGATCACCGGGATGATCGAAACCGCCGAAAACCTCGCCAAGGATTACGGCATTTCGCGCGAGGCTGCCGATGAATTCGCGGTGCGCAGTCACCGGAACGCAGCCAAGGCGTGGGCGGATGGCAAGTTTGCGCAGCAGCTTGTCCCCGTCGCAATCCCGCAGCGAAAGGGCGATCCCGTCATCTTCGACCACGACGAAGGCTACCGCGCCGATGCCAGCATGGAGACGCTTGGCAAGCTCACGGCGCTTGATATCAAACGCGACCCCGCCGCCATCGTCACCGCCGGCAATGCCAGCCAGCAGAACGATGCAGCCGCCGCGTGCCTGGTGGTGGCAGAAGACAAGCTGGAGGAACTCGGCCTCACCCCGATGCTGTGGTTCGGCGGCTGGGCGGCGGCGGGGTGTGATCCATCGCGCATGGGGATCGGCCCGGTGCCTGCGGTCGAACGCCTGTTCGCAAGGGCCGGGTATTCGTGGGACGATATCGGGATGGTTGAACTCAACGAAGCCTTCGCCCCGCAGGTGCTCAGCGTGCTCAAGGGATGGGGCTGGAGCGAGAACGACAGCCGCCGCGATATCCTCAACGTCAACGGATCGGGCATCAGCCTCGGCCACCCCATCGGTGCGACCGGCGGGCGCATTCTGGCCGACATGGCCCACGAAATGCACCGGCGCGGGGTGCGCTATGGGCTTGAGACAATGTGCATCGGCGGTGGTCAGGGGATTGCGGCGGTGTTCGAGCGCGCCGCGTGAGTTTCGACGCGTGGATCGGGCGCAAACAACGCGCCAAGGACCGGCTTGACGAAGGTCTGGCGTCGCGCTGGCTTGCGACCTTCGATCTGCCGCGCCCCCACCCGGCGATCATGCCGCAGGGGGTGCATTTCGCGCTCTGCACCCCGCAAGCGCCCACTTCGACGCTGGGCGAGGATGGCCACCCGGCACGCGAAAACAGCCCCGACAGTTTCCTGCCGCCCTTCGCCATGCCGCGCCGGATGTGGGCTTCATCCAAAATCGCCTTTCACGCACCCGTTGCCATTGGTGCAGCAATCGAACGCCGTAGCCGGGTCGCCGCAATCAGCGAGAAGCAGGGCAGTTCCGGCCCGCTTGCCTTTGTCGATGTTTCACATGAAACATCGGCCAACGGCACCCTGGCCGTGGTCGAGACCCAGTCTATCGTGTACCGGGACGCGGCAAGACCCGATGCCCCGCTCAGCCCGCCGCCGCTGGGTGAGGCGCGGTTTGACCCCGCCGGGTGGGACGCGCACCGCAGCCTGACACCGGACGCACGCCTGCTGTTTCGCTATTCCGCGCTGACCTTCAACACCCACCGCATCCACTACGACGCGCCCTATGCTGAACAGGTTGAGCGCTATCGCGGCCTCGTCGTCCACGGCCCGCTGATTGCCAGCCTGCTGCTGCAACTGGCAGCGCAGGAGCTGGGCGAGAACCGCTTGCGGACGTTCCAGTTCCGTGGGCTTTCCCCTGCGTTGGCAGGCGAGCCGCTGCATCTGGTGCTGCGCAAGAACGATGCCGGCTATGACCTCGCCGCCTTTGCCGATGACGGGCGGCAGGTGACGCAAGCGAGCGCCAGCCTCTAGTCCACCGGATAGCCCGCAATCGGTTTCAGCACGCCATAAGTCTCCCGCACCGGTTCGTGCCCCAGATCGGGGAAATCAATCGCGGGCGGCTCCTCATGCGTATCCGGCACCCGTTCGAGCAGATCGCGGATCAGCGTCAGCCGCCCGCGCCGCTGGTCGTTGAAATCGACAATGGTCCACGGCGCGTGATCCGTGTGGGTTGCCGCCAGCATGGCCTCGCGCGCTTTGGTATATTCGTCATACTTCTCGCGCGCGGCGAGATCGATCGGGGACAGCTTCCAGCGCTTCAAAGGATCTTCAAGCCGCTCACGCAGCCGCGCTTCCTGTTCTTCCTGATCGGCGCCCAGCCAGTATTTGAACAGCAGGATGCCATCATCCACCAGCAGTTTTTCAAAGGTCGGGACAGCATTGAGGAAGGCCTCAACCTGATCCTCGGAGGCATAGCCCATCACCTTTTCCACCCCCGCGCGATTATACCATGACCGGTCGAACAGCACGATTTCACCAGCGGTCGGCAGGTGCGCGATATAGCGTTGGAAATACCACTGGGCCTGCTCGTCCTCGCTCGGTTTGGATAGCGCCACGGTGCGGCACTGGCGCGGGTTCAGCCTATCCCGCACCGCAGTAATCGCGCCGCCCTTGCCCGCCGTGTCGCGTCCTTCGAACAATATCACAATTCGCGCGCCGCAACATTTGGCCCAGCGCGCCATGCTCACCAGTTCATGGGTCAGCGGTTCAAGCGCCGCTTCATAATCCTTGCGCTTCATCCCCATGCTCGCCTCCTCAATTGTCCTTGTCGCACCGCCGTGGTAGTATCATGTGAAACGATATGAACACGCTCACCGATCTTGCCCCTGATTACACCGTCTTGCCCGAAATGGCGGGCGATGTCTTTACCGCGCCGCTGGCGAAGCCCGCCCATGTCGGCGCGGACTGGCTGGAGCCTGCGCAAACCGCCTATACCGCTGAAGATAACGCCGTGTGGGATGATCTGTTCGCCCGCCAGATGCAGGTGCTGCCCGGTCGCGCCTGCACGGCATTCATGCACGGACTTGAACGGCTCGATCTGGGGCGCGGGGGCGTGCCTGAATTTGGCCGTCTGTCCGACGAACTCGGCGCGCTTACCGGGTGGAGCGTGGTGCCCGTGCCGATGCTGATCCCCGATCACGTGTTCTTCTGGCATCTCGCCAACCGCCGCTTTCCGGCCGGCAATTTCATCCGCACGCGCGACACGTTCGACTATCGTGTTCCACGACGTGTTCGGCCATGTGCCGATGCTGACCGATCCCACCTATGCCGATTACATGCAGGAATATGGCCGCGCCGGGTGGAAGGCGATGCGCTATAACCGCCTGAAAGCACTTGGCGCGCTGTACTGGTACACGGTTGAATTCGGCCTGATCGCAGAAGGCGGCGAAGTTCGCGCCTATGGTGCAGGCATATTGTCCGGGCCGACCGAGGCGCGCTTTGCGGTCGAGGCGCAAAGCCCCAATCGCATCATGCTCAATGTCGACCGCGTGATGCGCACCGATTACGTGATCAGCGATCTGCAACCGACCTATTTCGTGATCGAGAGTTTCGACGACCTCTACCGCCAGACGGTCGAGCGCGATTTTGACCGGCTGTATCGCAATCTTTCCGCCGGGTTCACCTATGCCAATTCGGCGGTGATCGACGTTGATAATGTGCTGCACCGGGGGAGCCAGGAATACCACCTGCGCGGCGGGCGCGGCAGCGCGGCGGTGCCGGTATAATTCATCGATGCCGCACGCATCGCAAGGCTGACTGGCCGCCGCTGCCTTATGGCGCGGAAGCGCTGCGGCCGGCGCCTCGAAGGTGGGGTTACCCTAGGCCGCCTCCCTGCGGCGCAGGATTGCGTGATAGAGCGCCAGCGCAGCGGCGCTCGCCGCCACGGCCACGCCCAGACCGATCAGTGACAGCCCGCCCAGCATCGTTCCGCCATTGGCAATGGTGCCAGCCACCAGCGCGGCCAGCACCCCGATGGCGATTTGCCGCAGGATCGCGCCCGGCGTTTCAGTGTGGGCCATGATCGAGGCCAGCCAGCCCAGAATCGCCCCCAATACAATCAAGACCAGCACCGCCATCTTAACATTCAACTCCGTCATCGGGAACAAGGCCCGTGCGACACTCAAACCATCATGCTGCCGGCTTGCGGATTTACCGCAGCCCCAGCCACGCCAGCCCGGCAATGCCGACAAGGATGCGATACCATGCAAAGGGCGCAAACCCAATCCGGGTGACCACCGCGACGAACAGTTTGACCACCACCAGCGCGGTCACAAACCCGGCGATAGACCCGATCCCGATCAGGTTAAAGTCATGCGCGGTCAGTTCCGCCCCGCGCTTCGCCAGTTGATAGACGGTCGCGCCGCTGAGCGTGGGAATGGCGAGGAAGAAGCTGAATTCGGCCGCCGTCTTGCGGTCAACCCCGAAGGCCATCGCGCCCAGGATCGTTGCGCCTGACCGGCTGACGCCGGGGATCATCGCGAGGCATTGCACCAGCCCGATCAGCACCGCAGTGCCCAGCGGCACGCCCGCCACCCCCGGCCCGGTTGCGGGCGGATTGGCCCAGCGTTCGATCGCGAGTATCGCCACCCCGCCGATGATCAGCGCCCAGCACACCAGCACGGCATTGCCGAGCATGGTCTCGATCACATCACCGAACGCCAGCCCCAGCAGCACCGCCGGAAAGAACGCCACCAACAGATTGCGCACGAAGTTGATCGCGCCTTTTTCAAAGCCGAACAGCCCCTTGGCGACATCGAAAAAGGTGCGCCAGTACAGCACCACAATCGCAAGAATCGCGGCAGGCTGGATCGCGATGTTGAACACCTCCCATTCGCGTTGATCGAAGCCGAACAGTTCGGTGGCGAGGATCAGATGCCCGGTGGATGACACGGGCAGGAATTCGGTCAGCCCTTCAAGGATGCCGAGCAGGATCGCAGCGATGGTTTCACTCATGGGAAACGCGCTTTGACGAGGCATTGCGGCCTGTCAAACCAAAAGGCCCGCCCGGATGATCGGGCGGGCCTTGGTTTGTTGCTTACCAGATGCGCACGCGCTCTTCCGGCGGCAGATACATCGCATCGCCGGGCTTGACGCCAAACGCTTCGTACCATTCGTCCAGATTGCGGACGACGCCGTTGACCCGGTATTCTTCGGGGCTGTGGCTATCGGTGCGCAGGCGGGTGCGGTAATTTTCCTCACGCTGGGCTGACCGCCACACCTGCGCCCAGGCAAGGAAGAAGCGCTGATCGCCGGTCAGGCCGTCGATCACGGGAACGTCCTTGTCCTTGGTCGCGAGTCTGTAGGCGCGGTAAGCCATGCTGAGCCCGCCGACATCGCCGATGTTTTCGCCCAGCGTCAGCCGGCCATTGACGCAGGTCGTGCCATCATCAAGCGGGCAGAAGCCGTTATACTGCGCCACCAGCCGATCACCCAGCGCATCAAACGCCTTGCGATCATCATCGGTCCACCAGTTGCGCAGCATCCCGGTGGCATCTGATTTAGACCCCTGATCGTCAAACCCGTGGCCGATTTCGTGCCCGATCACCCCGCCGATGGCGCCGTAATTCACCGCGATATCGTTGCTCAGCGCGAAGAACGGCTGTTGCAGGATCGCGGCGGGGAACACGATTTCATTCTTGGTCGGGTTGTAATAGGCGTTCACCGTCTGCGGCAGCATGAACCATTCGGTGCGGTCAATCGGCTGGCCCAGCTTGGCGACATTGTCGGCCAGTTCCCACTTGGCCGATGCCATGCGGTTGGCAATCGGATCGCCTGCGGTGATCACCAGCCCTTCGTAGGTTTCAAGATTGGGGCGATAGCCGATCTTTGGGTCGAAACTGTCCAGCTTGGCGCGCGCCTGGGTTTTGGTTTCCTCGCCCATCCAGTCGATGTCTGCGATGGACTCGCGCAGCGCAATCCGCAGATTGGCGACCAACTCGTCCATCGCCGCCTTGTTTTCGGGCGGGAAATAGCGCGCGACATAGGATTTGCCGATCAACTCGCCCAGCAGGCTTTCGGATTCGCCAATTGCGCGTTTCCAGCGAGGGCGCTGTTCGGGCGTGCCGCGCAGGGTCTTGCCGTAAAAGGCAAAGCTGGCATCATCGAACCGCTTGGGCAGTACCGCAGCGTTGCCCGACAGAAACTCCTTCGCCATCCACGCCTGCAAGGTGGCAACCGGGGTTTCGCTCAGCAGCGCGAACATTCCGGGCAGGCCGCTGCCGATCTTTGCCAGTGTCGCCTCATCCAGCTTGAGCGCGGCGATTTCATCATCGGTCGGCGGCATCATGCT
Source organism: Alphaproteobacteria bacterium HGW-Alphaproteobacteria-14 (assembly GCA_002842925.1). GTDB lineage: Bacteria > Pseudomonadota > Alphaproteobacteria > Sphingomonadales > Sphingomonadaceae > Erythrobacter. The sequence continues at coordinate 2,136 of PHEL01000136.1, read as the reverse complement.
GACGACAAAGCCGGGGCTGTCCGCAACCCCCATCGCGGCGATCATTTTGGCCACCGGCACCTTGCCGCCGATCGCCGCGAGTTCTTCGGCGGTCAGCAGGTTGTAGGTCAGATCGCGGTTGCGGCGCACGGTGCGATCCCAAGCAATATCGCGCGCGATCCGGTCTTCAAAAGCATAGACCGCTTCGGCCGCCGCCGCCGGATCAGCATAGCGCGCCTCACCCAGCAGGAAGGCAAGGTAGGCCTTGTAGGCGACCTGAATCGCGCGGCCTTTTTCACTTTCGTCGAGGTAGTAATCGCGGTCGGGCAGGCCCAATCCGCCGAACCCGACCGACGCGATGTGGCGATCGGGCTGCTTGGCATCCACGCCCACACCGCCGCCCACCGGGCTGGCATAGCCCGGCGCGGCCCATAGCATCGCCAGATCATCGAGCGTTTGCGCGCCCATGATCCGGTCAAGATGCGGCTGGGCCGGGGCAAGGCCGGCAGCTTCGATAGCGGCGGTATCGAGATAGGAATTATACGCGCCCACGATCCGAAGTTCATCCGCGCTCAGGCTGGCGGCGGGTTTGGCGAGCAGATCATCCATCAATGCCTTGACGTCGGCGGTGCTCTTTTCACCGAGCAGCGTGAACGCACCCAAGCGGCTGAATTCGGACGGCAGCGGGTTGGCATCGATCCACGGCTGGTTGACGAAGGCGAAGAAATCGTCCCCCGGCTTGACGTCAGCGGCGAGCAGCGCCGGATCGACGCCCCAGGTGCCAAAGCTCATCGTCGGCAGGGTCGGGGCGGTGGTGGAAGCGCTGTCTTCCACCAGCAATTCAATGCTATCTTCGTGAGCATCGGTGTCATCATTGGCAAGCGCTGGCGCGGCGGCAAATGCAAGCGCGGCCAAGCTGACGCCAAGCAGGGCGGGTTTGTGGATCATGTCTGGAGTCCCGAAAATTGGAGCAGGAAATCTGCCTGCCCCACATTAACGCGCCGCGCAGGCAAAGGTCGCCCTTTGTCCGGCGGCTCTGGCGTTTCGTCGAAAACCTGCGGGTAATCAGGCAGCAGCGCCCGTAAATTGCAGCCGCGCCAGCCGCGCATACAGACCGCCCGCCCTGGACAGCGCATCATGCGTCCCCTGTTCGACGATCCGGCCATCATCGAGCACGATGATCCGGTCAGCCGCGCGCACGGTGGCGAGGCGGTGCGCAATCACCAGCGTGGTGCGCTGCGCCATCAGCTTTTCCAGCGCCTGCTGCACCAATTGTTCGCTTTCAGCGTCCAATGCGCTGGTTGCTTCGTCGAGCAGCAGGATCGGCGCATCGCGCAGCAGCGCGCGGGCGATGGCGACGCGCTGTTGCTGCCCGCCCGATAATTGCGCGCCGCCTTCGCCCAGATAGGTATCCAGCCCTTGCGGCAGCGCGCGCAGGAAGCTTTCGGCATTGGCCGCGCGCGCGGCGTCCCAGATCTGTTCGTCGGTTGCGTCCCATTTGCCATAGCGCAGGTTGTCGCGGGCATTGGCGCTGAACAGCACCCCGTCCTGCGGCACCAGCGCGATGCGGGCGCGCACTTCTGCAGGATCGGCGGCGGTCAACGGCACCCCGTCGAGCCGAATGGTGCCGCCCTGGGGATCGTAGAACCGTTCCACCAGCTGGAAGATGGTCGATTTGCCCGCCCCCGAAGGCCCGACAATCGCGATCGTCTCCCCCGGTTCGATTTCGAGCGTGAAGTCTTTCAGCGCCGCCGTTTCAGGCCGCGCGGGGTAACGGAAGGTGACATTGCGGAATGACAGGCTGCCGCGCGCCGGATCGGGCAGGCGTTCGGGCCGGGCGGGGGGAGCAATCTCGGGCCGCGCTTCGAGCAGTTCGGCCAGCCGGCTCGCCGCGCCAGCGCCGCGCAGCAGATCGCCATACACTTCGGTCAGCGAACCCAGCGCGCCCGCCACCAGCCCGCCGGTCAACACGAATGCGGCAATCGTCCCGCCGCTGATCGTGCCTTCCGATACCGCCAGCGCGCCGCGCCACATCACCACCACGATCCCGCCAAACACCAGCAGGATGACGATCGATGTCATCGCCGCGCGCAGCACGATCCGCCGCCGCGCGGTGGCGAAGGTTTCCTCGACCACGCTGGCAAAGCGCGCGCTTTC
>PHEL01000135.1 GCA_002842925.1 Alphaproteobacteria bacterium HGW-Alphaproteobacteria-14 | reverse complement strand
CTCCCACTTGCGGAAGATTGCTTCGGCCATTGGTTCCTTGCCGGGTTTGAGCACCATGAGCATCCGCTCCTGGCTTTCGCTCAGCATCATTTCATACGGGGTCATGCCCGCTTCGCGGCACGGCACCATGTTCATGTTCAGCCGGATGCCCGCCTTGCCGTTGGTGGCCATTTCAACTGAAGATGAGGTGAGGCCCGCTGCGCCCATATCCTGAATCGCGACAATCGCATCGGTCGCCATCAGTTCAAGACAGGCTTCGATCAACAGCTTTTCGGTGAAGGGATCGCCAACCTGCACCGTGGGGCGCTTGGCCTCGGTATCATCGCCAAAATCGGCGCTGGCCATGGTCGCGCCGTGAATTCCGTCGCGCCCGGTCTTGGAACCGACATAGACTATCGGATTGCCGACACCGGTGGCGGCGGAATAAAAAATCCTGTCCGCATCGGCCACGCCCACAGTCATCGCGTTGACCAGGATATTGCCGTCGTAGGCAGGGTGGAAATTGGTTTCGCCTGCCACTGTCGGCACGCCAACGCAGTTGCCGTATCCGCCGATGCCCGCGACCACGCCTTGCACCAGATGTTTCATGCGCGGGTGTTCGGGCCGCCCGAACCGCAGCGCATTGGCATTGGCGATAGGGCGCGCGCCCATGGTGAAGACATCGCGCAAAATGCCGCCTACGCCAGTCGCCGCGCCCTGATAGGGCTCGATATAGCTGGGGTGGTTGTGGCTCTCCATCTTGAAGATCGCAGCCAGTTTTTGTCCTTCAGGCCCGTCCCCGATGTCGATCACGCCCGCGTTTTCGCCCGGCCCGCAAATCACCCACGGCGCCTCGGTCGGCAGCTTTTTCAGATGCAGACGCGACGATTTGTAGCTGCAATGTTCAGACCACATCACCGAAAAGATGCCGAGTTCGACAAGGTTCGGCTCACGCCCCAGCGCGCTGAGCACTCGCGCATATTCTTCCGGCGAAAGGCCGTGCTGTTCGACGATTTCGGGGGTGATTGCGGTCATGCGGGGGCTCCTTGGGCAGCGCCCTAGATTACTGGAGCGCGAAGGCCAAGTCGCCGCGTTTCTTCAGCCAGCGATTCTCCCCCACCCAAGCCGCCAACGCGGTCAGAATGGCGAACGCGATCAGCGCCTGAACATACAGGAACGGGCCTGCTGCTTCGGGATGGGGGCCGAACCAATTGATAGCCTGAAGCAGCAGCATCATGCCCAGCAACACCGCTGGTGGCCCCACAGGCCCGCGCGTGCGGCGCAGATAGAACGCGAATGCGCCCAAAGTCAGTGCGAGTTCGAGCGGGATCGCCACCCACGGATAATCCCACAGGCCCAGTCCGAATTTGGGCGGCTGCCCGTTCAGTGTCAGATCGGGCACGTGCACCACCCAATCAAGCAGCCAGTGCGATACCACCACCAGCCCCGCCATCAGCCCGGCAAACACATTGCGGTGCAGGATCGCCACCACGGCCAGGCACGCCAGCGCCCAGATACCGGCACCGATCAGGCTGTGGGTATAGGGCATGTGGTAGAGATCGAGCGGCACCATCGCGCTTGCCTCTGGATCGACGCGCAACTTTTCCACACCGATCAGCGCGAGCGCGAAGAAGCCCCAGTCAACCAGCTGCGCGGCAACAAACAGCGTGCCCAGTCGCGGGCTTTGCGGTCTGACAGCGGCGGCGATAAACGCCGGGGCGAAGTGACCGATGAACATATCAGGCCGGTGCGAAACGCAGGACGACCCATGTTGCAACCGCGCTCGCAGCGCCGGTCGCAAACGCGCCCCAGAGGATGTCGAGCACGCTGATATGCGTTGCCCAGACCTTGAACACTGCCTGCGACGTCAGGTCGAAGGTGGCGTAGCACAATGCGCCGAGCAGAATGCCGTTGAGCAGCGCGGCCTGCACCGTGCCGCTATCAATGCCAGGTTTGATCGCGAACCATGTCATCCCCGCAAGGTAGATGAAGTAGAACACGCCTGCCGCGACGATGTTGAAATCCTTGGCCATGATATCGCCAATCACCGGGCGATAGAGATTGCCCGACGCCCAGCGCAGCCAGATCGCATCCAGCACGCCAAAGGCGACCGCCGCAGTCCCGTAGGCGATGATCCACTTCAACATATTGGTGCAATTTCCTGTTTCGATTTTGCCACGCTTGATCGGTAGCCTTGACCGGGCCCGCGCGTCCCGTCAATGCTGGCAAGCATGGACGAGGGCACAACATCACCAGCCGCATCACCGGTCGCCGGGCCGGATATCTCGCAGATGACTTTCGAACAGGCGCTCGCCGCGCTCGAGGTGATCGTGCAGCAGCTTGAGCGCGGTGACGTGCCACTCGACCATTCGATCAGCCTCTATGAACGCGGGGAGGCTTTGCGCGCGGCGTGCCAGCAGCGGCTTGATGCGGCGCAGGCGCGGATCGAAAAGATCGTCACTGCCGCTGATGGCCGCGCATCGGGCACCCAAGCGTTCGACACGGAAAGCTGAGGCGATGCAGGCGGGGGCCATCGGGGATCGGTTGAGCGACGCGATTTCAAACGTTCAATCCGATATCGATTCGCTGCTTGATGCATTGCTGCCCGTGCCCGCTGATACCAGCGCGCGTCTGGTGGAAGCGATGCGCTATGCCGCAATCGGTGGAGGCAAGCGGGTGCGCCCGCTGCTGGTCGTCAGCACAGCCGGCCTGTTCGGCGTGTCGCGCGATGCGGCCCTGCGGGTGGGCGCGGCGATCGAGGCGATCCACGTCTATTCGCTGATCCACGACGATTTGCCCTGCATGGACAATGACGATCTGCGCCACGGTAAACCGACTCTGCACAAGGCCTTTGACGAAGCCACCGCTGTGCTTGCGGGCGATGCGCTCCACGCGCTGGCCTTCGCGATTCTCGCTGATAATGACACCAGCGAAGACCCTTTCATCCGCAGCGAACTGATCGCAACCCTTGCGGTGGCATCAGGAATGCACGGCATGGCGGGCGGGCAGATGATGGACATGGTCGCCGACGAAGACGGCGTAATCTATGATTTGCGCACGATCACCCGGCTGCAACAGTTGAAAACCGGCGCGCTGCTGGCTGCCAGCGTCGAAATGGGCGCGATCCTTGGCAGGGTTGCGCCGCAGGGCCGGGCGCACCTGCGTGCCTATGCTCGCGATATCGGCCTGGCTTTCCAGATTGCCGATGATCTGCTGGATGTGGAGGGCGATCAGGCCAAGGCGGGTAAGTCGCTGCGCAAGGATGCGGCGCAGGGCAAGCAGACCTTCGTGACACTGATGGGGGTGGAAAAAGCCCGCGAACAGGCGCGCGCGCTGGTTGATCAAGCGATCGGTCATCTTGCCGCGCACGGGCACGAGGCCGACATTCTGCGTGCGCTCGCGCGTTATATCGTCGAACGTGACCGCTGATCTTTCAGGCAGAGAGGGCAAGATATGACACGCCGGATCGGCATTTACCCCGGAACCTTCGACCCGATCACGCTGGGCCACGCCGATATCATCCGGCGCGGGGCGAAGCTGGTTGATCACCTGATTATCGGGGTCACCACCAACATCGCCAAGACGCCGATGTTCTCCGATGCCGAGCGTATGGCGATGGTCAAGCGCGAGGTTGCCGCGCTCGGGATCGACAATGTCGAGGTGGTCGGCTTCAACGCCCTTTTGATGGATTTCGCTGAGGCGCAGGGAGCCTCGGTCGTGATCCGCGGCATCCGCGGCGTGACCGATTTCGAATACGAGTACCAGCTGACGGGCATGAACCGGCAGCTTAATGACCGGATCGAGACGATCTTCCTCATGGCCGACGTCAGCCTGCAACCCATCGCCAGCAGGCTGGTCAAGGAAATCGCGAACTATGGCGGCGAAATCGGCAAGTTTGTCAGTCCACCGGTGCGCGATGAAGTTGCCGCACGGGTGCGCGAATTGGGGCTGAAAGGCGATTACTGAGGACAGTCTGCCTCCAAAGTCGCGCTTCATTCCTTCGTTCATTGCAACGTCAGCCGGGCGTGGCTACACGGCGGGCCTAATTCGGATGGAACAATGATCACAGCCACGCTCAAGCCTGCATTTGTCGCCCTGCTTCTGTTTGCCGCGCCGCAGATGGCGTTCGCACAGGAACAACCCGATGAGACCCCTGCGGCCACGCCGGGAGACGATGCCGCGCAGGCCGATGAAAAAGATGACAAGGCTCCCGCTCCCCTGCGCACCTATGAACCGATCAATTATGACGCAGCGGTCGATCCTGAAAACATCTGGGTGCTCGACCTGTCTAATGGTGAGCGGGTAAAGATCCGCCTGATGCCTGATTGGGCACCGGCGCATATCGAGCGGATCAAGACCCTGACCCGGCGCGGATTTTACGATGGTGTCATCTTCCACCGCGTGATCGATGGCTTCATGGCGCAAAGTGGCGATCCCACCGGCACTGGCATGGGCGGCAGCGAGCTTCCTGACCTCAAGGCCGAATTCAACCCCTTGCCGCACGTGCGCGGTTCGCTCGCGATGGCCCGCGCTTCGGAAGAGGACAGCGCCAACAGCCAGTTTTTCATCGTGTTCTACCCGCGCTTCAGCCTCGACAAGCGTTACACCAATCTGGGCCGGGTGATTGACAACATGGACGCGGTGGATGCGATCAACCGTGGTGAGCCACCGGCTGATCCGACACGGATTTTGCAGGCGTCGATTGCGAGCGATAATCGTCCGCCGCCACCGCCTCCGGCGCCCGCGTTTGACGGGCCGATTTCGGCTGACATGCTGAGCGCGCCAATCGGGTGATGGGGCTTTCCCCGGCACCAGCCCCGCGCTAGGCGCGCGTGCCATGAAAGTTGACCTGTTCGATTTCGATCTGCCGACGGATCGCATTGCCCTGCGCCCCGCGCGTCCGCGTGATGCCGCGCGAATGCTGGTGGTGCGCGGCCAGGATGCGCCGTTCGAAAACCGGGGGGTGCGCGATCTGCCCGATCTGCTGAACCCCGGCGATGTGCTGGTGTTCAATGACACCCGCGTGATTCCCGCCCAGCTCGAAGGCCGTCGCGCTGATGGCGAGGCAAAGATCGGCGCGACCTTGCACAAGCGGATCGACCTGCGGCGCTGGCAGGCGTTCATCCGCAATGCCAAGCGGGTGAAGCTGGGCGACAGCCTTGTGTTTGGCGGCGGTGTTACTGCGCGGGCGGAGGCGCGCCATGCAGATGGCTCGATCACGTTATTGTTCGAAGGTGAGGAGCCTGTCGAAGTGCTGCTCGACCGCGCAGGCACGATGCCGCTGCCGCCCTATATCGCTGCGCGGCGCGGGGTCGATGAGCAGGATCTGGAAGATTACCAGACAATGTTCGCGGCGGAAAAAGGCGCAGTCGCCGCGCCCACCGCATCGCTGCATTTC
>PHEL01000134.1 GCA_002842925.1 Alphaproteobacteria bacterium HGW-Alphaproteobacteria-14 | reverse complement strand
TAAATCGGCATGATCCCGGCGTGCAGCCGGTCAATCTTGCTCTGATCCTTGTCGATGCAGACCACGTCATGTCCGAAATCGGCAAAACACGCCCCCGATACGAGCCCGACATAGCCCGATCCCACCATCGCAATCTTCATGAATATCTGCCCTTACGCGAAATCCGAATAATGCTCGCGCTGCGATCTGCGAGGCTAGCCGGGTCGTTCACCGTGGTAGATTTCCACCGGCCCGCTATTGCTGGCGCAGGCCTGCAACACCCGCCGTTGATCGCCCTCAAGCACCAGCGCTGTAAGCACACCCGAGCGAAAAGCGCCAGTATCAATGCCGATGCGATTGCCGCAATCCATCACGTGTTCGAAAATCGTGTGACCATGCACCACCACCTTTTCAAGCGGGCTTTGGTGGTTGAGAAAGCGGTCACGGATCCACAGCAGATCGCTGCGCTTCTGGTCATCCAGCGGACGGGCTGGATCAATCCCGGCATGGACGAACACATAATCGCCAGCAATGATCATCAGTTCGAACCTGGTAATGTATTCACGAACCGGCATCGGCACCAGCGCAGGCAGGCGTTCGAATAGCTGTTCCGTCGAAAGCGCGTCAAATTGCCGGTTCGACAGGCCGAAACTGAGGATGGTTTCGCGCCCGCCATGCTTCACGAAATGGCGCAGCGCTTCGGGCTTTTCGAAGGATTCGAGGAACATTTCCTCGTGATTGCCCGCCAGTACCCGGACATTGCGCTGCTGCTGCCATACCAGCGTGCGCGCGATCACGCCTGCGCTGTCCGGCCCGCGATCAATCAGATCACCCAGCAACACGACACGGGTATCAGCCGCGCTTAAACTTGCGTCATCTTCCTCGATTGCGGCGATCATTGCATCGTACAGGTCAAGGCGGCCGTGGATGTCACCGATGACATAATAGCGCGTGCCAGCGGGCACCGCAGGCAGTCGGTGCTTCGCTTGAGGGCGGAAATAGTTGCGCAATCGCTGCAGCATCAAGACAATGTTCCGGTTGGGCGGCATTGGCGAACGGTGGCTGGCAGCCCGCCAACCGCACGCAGGCCGCAAGGCCGATGCACTGCGCCGCGCATACCGATCACCACGGCAAACCGCAACCAGCCGCCTGAAAGGCGCGGCCAGAAGTGCAAATTTACCGTTCGGAGGCGATCAATCGAGCGTAAAGCTGACCGTGGTGACCACCCGCACTTTCTTGTACGGACTGTCAGACATTCCCCAGCCGCCAGCTTCGCCATCGCGCGCTTCGATGGTGAAATAGCCCTGGGTCGCTTCGCTGATCTTGCCGACGCTGGAGCCCGAATCCTCGGCAAATTGCTGGGCTGATGCGCGCGCGTCCCTGGTCGCTTCGGCCACCATTTCGGGTTTGATGCTGTTCAATCTGGTGAAGGTGTAGGACATGGCCGAACCCTCCTCCAGAAACACCCCGCGCCCGACCAGATCGAACTGGCGGGCGACGGCTTTCTGCGCGCGGGCAATGTCCTGGGTGCGCAGGGCAAGCCGCTGCCGCACAGTGTAGGTGGTGATGCCTTCGTTGGCGTAGCTTGAGACATTCGCGCCGGTCGGCTGGAGAACGTCGGCGGGGAAACCCAAATCTTTGAAGAACGCCTCGATCGCCTGCGTATCACGTCGCATTTTGGCCTGCGCCTCGGCCAGGTTGGTTGATGAGGCTGAATAGGAGATTGTCCAGGTCGCAAGATCGGCGGTGACATCGCGTTCGGCCAACCCGCGCACGGTAACGGCGCGTTCGGCATCCTTGGCGCGCAGCAACCCGTCGCCCAGCAGATAACCGCCCGCGATCATGCCGATGGCGACGATCCCGGCGGTGCCGAACCAGCGCAGGGTTGCAGGTTCGCGCCAGCCACCGCCTGCCGCAATCGCCGGTTGCACATCTTCGCTGCTCATCGCATTGTCCCCCTCAAGAGTGTTGATACGACGAGTTGTGCATATACGTCGATGAACCGAGTTTGAATAAGGGAAGGGAACTGTTCCGTGGTGAAATACCTCCACTCGATGATCCGCGTTACCGATCCGGATGCTACGGTGGCGTTCTTCAAGCTGATCGGGCTGGAAGAAGTGCGCCGGTTTGATGTTGAGGCGGGGCGGTTCACGCTGATCTTCCTTGCCGCGCCGGGGCAGGCAGGCGTGGCCGAGGTCGAACTGACCCACAACTGGCCTCCCGAAGATGGCAGCCCGGGCGAAGCCTATGACAGCGGGCGCAATTTCGGCCATCTCGCCTACCGGGTCGATAATATCTACGACACCTGCGCGGCGCTGGCTGAGGCCGGCCACATCATCCACCGCCCGCCGCGCGATGGGCATATGGCCTTCGTCAAATCACCCGACGGAATATCGGTCGAACTGTTGCAGGAAGGCCATCTGGAGCCGGCAGAACCGTGGGCGAGCATGCCCAATGTTGGCAGCTGGTAAACCGGCGGCAGTTGCACGCGCCGGCAAGTAACCCGGTTTAAACCATTAAAATAATTAGACCTGTTGCATGGCGGGACAAGTCAAGATAGGCAGGTTACTTAATTGGATCAGGGGGGCGCCTTGTCCATCTTGGAACTTGATCTGTGGCAGTGGATTGCACTGCTGCAACACGAACTGCTGCTGTTCGCCGGGGTATTTTTCCTGATTGGCGCGCTTGATGATCTCGCGGTTGATGCTGTGTGGGTCTGGCTGAAGGCGTCCGGACAGGCGGTGACCCCGCGCCGATCGCGCAGACTTCTGCAAAATCACAGCCTGCACGGCCATGCGGCGGTGTTGATCCCTGCCTGGCAGGAATCCGCAGTGATCGGGGCAACCATCCGCCATATGCTGGGCAGCTGGCCGCAACCGGACTTGCGCCTGTATGTGGGATGCTATCGCAATGACCCGGCGACGCTGGCGGCTGCGATGGCAGCGGCGTTCGGCGATGTGCGCCTGAGGCTGGTGATCCACGATCGTGATGGCCCCAGCACCAAAGCCGATTGTCTCAACCGCCTCTACGCCGCGCTTGTCCTTGACGAAGCCCGCACCGGCCACCGCTTTTCCAGCGTGGTGTTCCACGATGCCGAGGACATGGTCGATGCCGCCGCGCTTGGTCTGCTGGATGAAGCAATCGCGGCCGGAGCTGATTTCGTGCAACTGCCGGTCGAACCGCTGGTGCAGCGGCGCGGCGGCTGGATCGCACGCCACATCGGCAGTCATTATTGTGAGGAGTTTGCCGAAGCGCATGGCAAGGCGATGGTGGTGCGCGATGCGCTTTCCGCCAGCCTGCCGGGCGCAGGCGTGGGCTGCGCCGCATCACGCCGGGCGCTCGATCAATTGGCCGAACGCCGCGCTGCCGAGGGATTTGGGGGAATGCCCTTCGCCAGCGATTCGCTGACCGAGGATTACGAACTTGGCCTTGCAATCGGCGCTGCGGGCGGGCGGTGCCGGTTTGTGCGGGTGCGCGGAGATGATGGCACGCTGATCGCCACCCGCGCGTTTTTCCCCGACCGGTTTGAAAGCGTGGTGCGCCAGAAATGCCGCTGGGTGCTGGGCATTGCCCTGCAAGGCTGGGACCGGGTCGGCTGGTCTGGCGGGCTGATCGAACGCTGGATGCGCGCCCGTGATCGGCGCGGGCCGCTTACCGCACTGGTGCTGCTGGCAGGCTATGCGCTGGTGGTGCTGACCGGGGTGATGGGAATGGCGATCGCCGCTGGACTGACCCGGCCGGTGCCGCTCACCCCGCTGCTCGAAGCACTGCTGATCGCCAACGTGGTGGCATTTGTGTGGCGCGTGGGGTTGAGATTCGCCTTTACCGCGCGCGAATATGGTTGGCGTGAAGGGGCGCTGGCAATTCTGCGCCTGCCGCTTGCCAACGTGATCGCCATCATCGCCGGACGGCGCGCGGTGCTGGCCTATGCCGCCACTCTGGGCGGGCGCGCGGCGGTGTGGGACAAGACCGAACACGAAGTGCACCCTGTGCAATTGGGCCTGGCTGGAAGCGCGCGATGACGGCAGGGATGCACGCGAACCGCTGGGCGCGCGGCAGGCCTCTGTTGATGCTCGCGCTGATGCTTACCGCATGGACAGGCGCGCGGGCGTTGTGGTGGGAAAACCCGTTTGCCGCGATTGGCGATGCGCCTGTTTTGCCGGATGTGTTTGCTCCCCCAGCCGCGCACGTCGTCGCGCAGGCGGAAGGGGCGGCGCAGGCTGGGGCGTCTCAGCCTGGCACTGCTGCAACTGTGCGGTCTGAAGTGGCATCACGCGGGAACGGAACAAGCCTTGCAGGCGGCGAGCTTTCCGCGCAAATCGATCCGCAGCTTGCCGGCGCGCACGCATATTTGTCGCAAGCGTCCCGGCGTGAGCCTGCTTCGACAGCCGGGAGCGTATCCGGTGGAGGTGTCAGCGGCGCATTTGCGACCGCGATGTCCTCTACGTCTGATTATGCGCCCTTTCTTCCTGCGCCAGCCCCTCGTTCGGATGTTGCCGGACGCTGGTCGATGGATGCATGGACGTTCTGGCGCCAAGGATCAGATGCCGCACCGATTTCGCAAGGGCGGGTGCCGATCTACGGCGCGAGCCAGGTGGGCGCGGTGGCGCAATACCGGCTGGCACCAAATGCGCGGCGCGATCCCCGGCTTTATGTCCGCGCTTACCGCGCAATGGTGCGGCGCGGGGAAAACGAATTGGCGCTGGGCGCGTCGGCGCGTCCGCTTGGCCGGGTGCCGCTACGGGTCGCGGGCGAGGTGCGCTATACCGACGCGGCCTTTACCGATGAACTGCGCCCATCCGCCTATGCAGTCACCGAATTTGCACCGGTTGCGCTGCCGTTTGGCACGCGGCTGGAAGCCTATGGGCGGGCTGGCTGGGTCGGCGGCGCGTCGTCCACCGCCTTTGCCGATGGGCAGATGAACCTGTCCCGCGAAGTCCGAGCGGTTGCCGGTGCCACGAACAATGACGTGCGTCTCAGCGTGGGAGCCGGCGCATGGGGCGGGGCGCAAAGCGACGCGCAGCGGCTTGACGTCGGCCCGACGGTGCGGATCGATCTGACCGTGGGCCAGGTGCCTGCGCGCCTGTCGCTTGATTGGCGTGAACGGGTCGCCGGGCAAGCCAGCCCCGATTCCGGACTGGCCGCGACGCTATCGACAAGCTTCTGATTTGTGCGGTTCGTGGCCGCAAACCAATGGCCGCCCACAAATAACCCACCCGACCCGGCTTTCATCGACTGGCGTGCTGGTCTAATCGAAATCCATGGATGTCTACCTGCCCATCGCGAATCTGTCGGTCAACGGCCTCTTTATCGTGCTGCTTGGCGGGTTGACGGGTATTTTGTCGGGTCTGTTTGGCGTGGGCGGCGGGTTTTTGACGACGCCGCTGCTGATTTTCTACGGGATA
>PHEL01000133.1 GCA_002842925.1 Alphaproteobacteria bacterium HGW-Alphaproteobacteria-14 | reverse complement strand
TGGCATAGCGGATCAGTTCAAGCGCGCAGCCACGCACCTGACTGACCGTTCCGGGCGCGCCTTCGATGGTGTCGGAATGCATGGTCTGGATCGAATCGACCACCAGCAGCGCGGGCGGATCGCCCTCACCCAAGGTCGTAAGGATATCGCGCACCGATGTTTCCGATGCGAGCCGGATCGGGCTATCTGCCACCCCCATGCGCGCCGCGCGCAGGCGCACCTGCCCGGCCGCTTCCTCTCCGCTGACATAAACGACATCATTGCCACCCCGCGCGATGGTGGCGGCGCATTGCAGCAGCAGGGTCGATTTGCCGATCCCCGGATCGCCGCCGATCAACACCGCGCTGCCCGGCACCAGCCCGCCGCCCAGTGCACGATCAAATTCCGCCAGCCCCGTCGATTTACGCACCGGAAGCTGCGTGGGCGCATTGAGCGGTTCAAACGCCACCGCTCGCCCACCGCGCGACAGATCATGCTTTTGCGAAAACACCGTGGCCGGAACATCCTCCACCAGCGTGTTCCAGGCACTGCAATCGGCGCACTGCCCCTGCCAACGCGGGGAAACCGAGCCGCATTCCTGACACACAAACCGCTTTTTTGATTTCGCCTGACACACAAACCGCTTTTTTGATTTCGCCATGCGCGATTCTGTAACCAGAACAGATAAAGAACGCAATTGCATTGGAAAGCGATTGCACGTTAGGAACCCCTTCATGCGCCAAAAAGAACTGCGTCTTGCCCTTGTCTGCTACGGTGGCGTCAGCCTGGCGGTGTATATGCACGGCATCACCAAGGAAGTTTGGCACCTTGCCCGCGCGAGCAGGGCGTTCCACCACACCTCTGAAGTGACATTGGGCGGAGTCGCGGCGGCCTATCGCGAATTTCTTGAAGCGATCGAACGGGATCACGGGCTGAAACTGCGGGTGTTGCCCGATATCCTTACCGGGGCGAGCGCGGGGGGGATCAACGCGGTGTTTCTGGCGCAGGCGATCCATGCGGGGCACAGCCTCGAACCGCTGACCGACCTGTGGCTGGAAAACGCCGATGTCAGCAAGCTGACCGATCCCGATGCCGAACCGATGTGGCGTTATGCCAAGTTCTGGGCACAGCCGATTGCCGAATGGTTCCTGCGACGGCCGGGCAATGCGGTAAGCGCCACCGTCTCGCCAGAAACCCGTGCAGAGGTGCGGCGCAAAGTCTCACGCTTCGTGCGCGGACGCTGGTTCAGCCCGCCGTTTTCGGGTGAGAGGTTTTCGGGGATGCTTTTTGAAGCCCTTGGAAAGATGGCTGAAGATGGCGATGGCATGCCGCTGTTGCCGCCGGGCTATCCGGTCGATCTGGCCGTGACAGCCACCGATTTTCGCGGCCATCCTGAAACCCTGCGGCTCAATTCTCCACCGAAAGTTGAGGAAACCGAACACCGCCTGCCAATCTGCTTTCGCGCGCGGGTGGGCAATGATCCGGCCATTGGCCTTGCCGACCGGCTCGAACTGGTGCTCGCCGCGCGCGCAACGGCGAGCTTTCCGGGTGCATTTCCCCCGCTCACCCTGGCCGAGATTGACCACTTGGCCGAAACCGTAGGCCATCACTGGGTCACGCGCGGGGCATTTCTGGGGCGGATCATGCCGACCCATGTTGAACGCGGGACGGTTGATGATGTGGCGCTGATCGACGGATCAGTGCTGGTCAACGCGCCCTTCGGAGCGGCGCTTACCGCGCTGCATGGACGCCCGGCGCAACGCGAGGTCGACCGGCGGTTCGTCTATCTTGACCCGCGCCCCGATGGTGGCGGAATCGACCCCGGCACCCGCACGCGTGAAGTGGGCTTTTTCGGAGCGATTTTCGGTTCGCTATCCACCATCCCGCGCGAACAACCGATCCGCGATGATCTGGAACGCATCGCCATGCAATCGCGCGATGCGGCGCGGCAGAAGCGGATCGTGATGGATTTGCAGACCGATATCGACCTCGCGGTGGAAAAGCTGTTCGGCTACACCTTCCTGCTCGACCGGCCCACGCCCAAACGGCTGGCGGGATGGCGGGCCAAGGCGCAGCAGGCCGCCGCCGAACGTGCCGGATACGCGTTTGGCGCCTATGCCCTGACCAAGTTTGAAGGCATCCTCGATCAACTCGCGCGGCTAACGCTCAAGGCCTCCGGGCAGACGCAGAGCGACCCTGCACCTATCATTCACGCTTTGCGCGGCGAGATGGAGGCACGCGGGCTTGATCGGCTCACCGATGCGCAAGGCGGCGCGCGCCCCGACGCGATCGCATTTTTCCGCGCGCATGATACCGGCTTTCGGATCCGCCGGTTGCAAATGCTGGCGCGAAAACTGGCGCGCGACTGGGAGCTTGATCCCGAAATTTCGGACGATGCGCTCGACCGCGCGCGTGACCGGCTTTATGAGATACTCGCGCTCTATTACCGCGCGGATGAAGGCGTTCTGCAATCGCCCCGGTTCGCGCAACTGGCCGCCAACGTGAGGCAAGCCCCCGGCGCAGTGCTCGATTTCCTCGCCACCGAACGCCTGTTGCCAACGACCGATCTGGCCGCCGAAGAACTGCTGATCGATGCGCTCGAAGATATGCCCAAAAACCTCAAGCGGCGGATACTGCTGACCTATCTGGGCTTTCCGTTCTACGATGTCGCCACGCTGCCGCTGTCACGCAGTGAGGGACTGGATGAATTCAACCCGGTCAAGATCGACCGCATCTCACCCGAGGACGCGCGATCGATCCGCGAAGGCGGCACCGCGGCGACTTTGCGCGGAATCGAATTTTACAATTTCGGTGCGTTCTTCAGCCGCGATTATCGTGAGAATGATTACCTGTGGGGCCGCCTGCACGGGGCCGAACGGATGATCGATCTGGTCGCCTCAACCGTGACCGGCGGCCTCCCTCACCAAGCCATCGCCGCGGCCAAGTGCGCGGTATTCCTCGCCGTGCTGGACGAGGAGGAGGGGTTGGGACGCTGCGGGCGCGGGCTGATCGAGCAGATCCGGCTCGAAGTGCGCGAGCGTATGGGCTAACCCCCGAAAACTTCCTTGAGCTTGTCGAGAAATCCGCGGCTTTCGGGGCATTCATCACCGGTTTCGGTGGCACGGAATTCTTCTAGGATTTCTTTCTGGCGGCGCGAAAGCTTGGTAGGGGTTTCCACCGCGATTTCGACCACCAGATCACCCCGCCCACGCCCTTGCAGTACCGGCATCCCCGCGCCGCGAATGCGCAACTGCTTGCCTGACTGGATCCCTGCCGGAATGTCGAGCCGATTGGTCGAACCGTCCAGATCGGGAATCTCGACACAACCACCCAATGAAGCGGTGGTGAAGCTCACCGGAATGCGGGTGGCGAGTGTGGTGCCTTCGCGTTCAAACACCGAATGCTGTGCCACGTGAAGGAAGATATACAGATCACCCGAAGGCGAACCGCGTTGTCCGGCCTCCCCCTTGCCTGACAGGCGGATGCGGGTGCCGGTGTCGACGCCTGCGGGAATATCGACGGAAAGCGTCTGCGCCTTGTCCACGCGCCCATCGCCCCGACAATCGCGGCACGGGTTTTCAATAACGCTGCCGCGACCGCTGCAGGTGGGGCATGGCCGTTCGATCACGAACAGGCCTTGCTTGGCCCGGACGCTGCCGATGCCGTGGCACAGGTTGCATTGGCGTTCGCTGGTGCCGGGCGTGGCACCGCTGCCATTGCAGGTAGCGCAGGCTTGCGAAACTTCGATTTCGATTTCGGTCGATTTGCCGTGGAACGCCTCTTCAAGCGTGACCTGCATATCATAGCGCAAGTCTGCGCCGCGCCGGTTCTGCTGACGCTTTGCGCCGCCGCCGCCAAAGGCGCTGCCGAAGATCGTTTCGAAGATATCGCCGATATCGGCAAAATCGCCGCGTCCGCTGCCACCAAACGGGCCGCCGCCGCCATTCATGCCTTGGGTAAAGGCTTCGTGGCCATAGCGATCATAGGCCGCGCGTTTTTGCGGGTCTTTGAGGCAGTCATAGGCCTCGTTGATCGCCTTGAACTTGGCCTCGCACGCGGCATCGCCCGGATTGCGATCCGGATGGAACTTCATCGCGAGCTTGCGATAGGCGCTTTTCAGCGTCGCGCCATCTGCATCGCGGGCGCATTCTAGAGTCTGGTAATAATCGATCTGGGCGCTGGGCATGATCTTGACCTATTCCCCGTGACCACTGCCCGCCGCCGCGCCGGATGCAGGATCCGGTCGCAGCGGCAGGTCAGCGGGTTGCATCGGGGCGTTAGCCCTTCTTGTCTTCATCAACCTCGGAGAATTCGGCGTCGACGACTTCTTCGTCGGCCGCAGTATCGCTCGCAGCTGGCGCTTCGCCATCGGGGCCAGCGGCCTGCTGCTTTTCGTAAATCTGCTGGCCCATCTTCATCGCCACTTCGGTCAGGGCTTGCGCCTTGGCGTTGATGTCATCGGCATCGCCGCCTTCAAGTGCGGTTTTGACTGCCGCAATCGCGGCCTCAACGTCAGACTTGGTGCCAGCGTCGATCTTGTCGCCGTGTTCTTCAAGCTGTTTTTCGGTCGCGTGAACAAGGCTGTCGGCCTGGTTGCGCGCTTCGGCAGCGGCACGGCGCTTCTTGTCTTCCTCAGCGAACTTTTCGGCGTCCTTGACCATCTGATCAATGTCGTTGTCGGTCAAACCGCCCGACGCCTGGATCTTGATCGTCTGTTCCTTGCCAGTGCCCTTGTCCTTGGCCGCGACGCTGACAATGCCGTTGGCGTCGATATCAAAGGTGACTTCGATCTGCGGCACACCGCGCGGAGCGGGGGGAATGCCGATCAGGTCGAAATTGCCGAGGATCTTGTTATCCGCCGCCATTTCGCGTTCGCCCTGATAGACCTTGATCGTCACCGCGTTCTGATTGTCTTCGGCGGTCGAATAGGTCTGGGTCTTTTTGGTCGGGATGGTGGTGTTGCGGTCGATCATGCGGGTGAACACCCCGCCCAGCGTTTCAATGCCAAGCGAAAGCGGCGTCACGTCGAGCAGCAGCACGTCCTTGACATCGCCCTGCAACACGCCCGCCTGAATGGCCGCGCCCATGGCGACGACTTCATCCGGGTTGACGCCGGTATGCGGTTTGGTGCCGAAGAACTGTTCAACCACTTCGCGCACGCGTGGCATCCGGGTCATTCCCCCAACCAGAATCACTTCGTCGATCTGATCTTTGGTGATGCCAGCATCCGCCAGCGCCTTCTTGCACGGATCAAGCGTGCGCTGGATCAACGCGTTGACCATCTTTTCCAGATCGGCGCGGGTGATGGTTTCGACCAGATGCAGCGGGGTGGTGCTGCCACCTTCCATGCGTGCAGTGATGAACGGCAGGTTGATTTCAGTCGAAGCGGCGCTCGACAGTTCAATCTTGGCCTTTTCGGCGGCTTCTTTCAGGCGTTGAAGCGCGAGCTTGTCGGTCTTCAAGTCCATGTTTTCCTTCTTTTTGAAGGAATCCGCCAGGAACTCGACGATCGCATTGTCGAAATCTTCGCCGCCAAGGAAGGTGTCGCCATT
Source organism: Alphaproteobacteria bacterium HGW-Alphaproteobacteria-14 (assembly GCA_002842925.1). Classification (GTDB taxonomy): domain Bacteria; phylum Pseudomonadota; class Alphaproteobacteria; order Sphingomonadales; family Sphingomonadaceae; genus Erythrobacter. The sequence goes on along the minus strand of PHEL01000133.1, from coordinate 571 downwards.
GGTCGACTTCACTTCAAACACGCCGTCCCCGATTTCGAGGATCGAGATATCGAAGGTGCCGCCGCCAAGGTCATAGACTGCGATGGTTTTGCCTTCGTCCTTGTCCATCCCATAGGCGAGCGCGGCTGCGGTCGGTTCGTTGATGATGCGCAGCACTTCAAGTCCGGCGATCTGGCCGGCATCCTTGGTCGCCTGACGCTGGGCGTCGTTGAAATAGGCCGGCACGGTAATCACTGCCTGCGTCACGGCTTCGCCAAGATAGCTTTCGGCGGTTTCCTTCATCTTTTGCAGGATGAAAGCGGAAATCTGCGACGGGCTGTAATCGTCGCCGCCTGCGTTGACCCAGGCATCGCCATTCTTGCCCTTGGTGATGGTGTAGGGGACCAGCTCCATGTCTTTCTTGGTCAGCGGATCTTCGAACCGGCGACCGATCAGGCGCTTGATCGCGAACAGGGTGTTGTCGGGGTTGGTTACCGCCTGACGCTTGGCCGGCTGCCCGATCAGGCGCTGGCCATCCTTGGTGAAGGCGACGATTGACGGCGTGGTGCGCGCGCCTTCCGAATTTTCAACC
>PHEL01000132.1 GCA_002842925.1 Alphaproteobacteria bacterium HGW-Alphaproteobacteria-14 | reverse complement strand
CTCGAAAATGCCGCACTTACAGGCCTGACAGAAGACCGCACTCGATCACTCGCGCAACGGATCAGAAACCTCTTGCTTCACGGGCGGCAACCACAGAAGGCTCTAAGGATGTGGAATCGCAAAGCGTCAAATGCCGGACATCGCTTAAATTACGAACTGCGCCCCAGGTTGATGTCTTGAACAGATTTGATGTTCACGAACTCTACGATTTAGAGGCGTTTCAAGAAACAGAAAAATCGTTGAGGATGACCTGCAATCTCTTCATGCACAGCTACTTTCTCTGGATGATCTACGACTTAGATGGTCATGCCGAAGGCGAAGGCACTATCGCTAGCGTACACCTGACGTCAGATTTCGAGAAAGAAAATGCGATCTATCAATTCGAGATCGCTGAATTGCTGAGGGTCTTTAGGTCAGTCGCCGAAGATGAGTTAGCCGTCTTCAAATTGGGTCGAAACCCGAGCACCGGTGAATGGAAAATTGAAGAGAAATAACGATGCAAACCAAAGCCGGTGATCCGGGCGCCTTCGCCCAATTTGACCTGTCGCGCGTCGATAGCCCCGCTTTCGTCGTGGACGCCGCCAGGCTGCGCGCCAATTGCCGGGTGCTGGCAGGCGTGCGCGATGCGGCGGCCGCCGACGGCGCGGACATCAAAATCTTCGCGGCGCTGAAGGCGTTCTCGATGTGGTCGGCAGCACCGATCATTGGCGAATATCTCGACGGCGTCTCCACCTCCGGCCTGTGGGAAGCGCGGCTCGCGAGCGAGTTCTATGATGGCGAAATCGCGACCTATTCCGCCGCCTTCAAACCCGAGGAGCTGGAGGAAATCTGCCGTCTTTCCGATCACGTGATCTTCAACTCGCCATTCCAGCATGACCGCGCGCGCCTGATCCTCGAACACGCGGCGGCGAACGGCGCGCCTGTCAGCATTGGTCTGCGCATCAATCCGCAGGTGCCGACCGGCGAGGTCGCCAAGTATGACCCCAGCGCCCCCGGATCGCGGCTCGGCTTCCCGCTCGACCAGTTGACCGAAGAGCACATGGAGGGGATCGAAGGCATCCACTTCCACAACCTGTGCGAACAGGATTTTGAACCGCTTAAAGCCACCTGGGACAGGGTGTTCGACGTGATCGAGCCGTATTTCGGACAGCTCAAGTGGATCAACATGGGCGGCGGCCACCACATCACGCGGGCCGATTACCAGCGCGATGAACTGGTCGAATTCCTGAAAGACGCTGCCGCCGATACCGGCTGCCAGATCATCCTTGAACCGGGCGAGGCAGTCGCGCTCGACGCGGGGATTCTGGTCGGCACACTGCTCGATACGATGTTCAACGAAGTCCCCGTGGGCATCACCGATATTTCGGCCACCTGCCACATGCCCGATGTGCTGGAGGCGCCCTATCGACCCGCCATGTTGGGTGAACTGGCAGATCCTGACATGATTCCGATCCGGCTCGGCGGGCCATCCTGCCTTGCGGGCGATGTGATCGGGGATTACCGACTGCCAGTTCCAGCCGAGCCAGGCGCGCGCTTCGCCTTCCTTGATCAGGCGCATTATTCTATGGTCAAGACCAACACCTTCAACGGGGTTCAATTGCCTTCGATCTGGATGTGGGACAGCGAAAGCGACGCACTCGATTGCATCAAGCGGTTCGATTACGCCGATTTCAGGGATCGCCTTAGCTAACGCCGGGTTTCAGCGCCCGTCCGCGTTTCGTGCTTAAGGCGCGGAAACCCGCAAATGCGCAGGTTTCCGTCATACGCCAGTCGCATTTCGATGACTGCCTTGAAAAAGCAACATTCCGCCCCGGTGCGGCTCATTTTTCGATTGCAATTCGGCCCGCAAGTCCTATTTGCCCCGTTCCCGCTGCCCCAAGGGGACTTCCAAACCGCAAGGCAGCTTGTCGTTTTATGGTTTTCACAAACCGTTTTGGGGGTCCCTTGAGTTGCACATCTATCCCGACGCTCAGGCTGTAGTTCGCGCGCTTTCGCCGGACGAACCCGTAATTCTCAACCGCCCGCACGCCGCGCGGCGCGCCGCCCGTTTCTTCGTCGAGAAGTTTCCGGGCAAGGTGCTCTATGCGGTGAAAGCCAACCCCGCGCCTGATCTTATCAACGTGCTGTGGGATGCGGGCGTCACCCATTACGATGTCGCTTCGATTGCCGAAGTGCGGCTGGTGCGCGGGATTCTGCCGCAGGCGGTGCTGTGCTTCATGCACCCGGTAAAGACCGCGGCCGCGATCAGCGAAGCCTATTTCGAGCACGGCGTGCGCACCTTCAGCCTCGATTCTGTCGAGGAGCTGGAGAAGATCATCGACGCCTGCCGTAACCCCGAAACGGGTGAGGCACCGCGCGATCTGCGGCTGTGCGTGCGGCTGCGGGTGTCGTCCGAGTATTCGGAGCTTTCGCTGGCCAGCAAGTTCGGCTGCGACCTTATCGAAGCGCCCGGGCTGCTCCAGCAGGCGCGCCAGCACTGCGATTGGCTGGGCGTGTGCTTCCATGTCGGAAGCCAGGCGATGACGCCGTTCGCCTTTGTGCAGGCGCTCGACCGCACTCGCGCCGCGATTGCGGAAGCGTCGGTGGTGATCGACATGATCGACGTGGGCGGGGGCTTTCCCAGCGCCTATCCCGGCCTCGAACCGCCGCCGATGGAAGATTACTTCGCAATCATCGCCAAGCATTTCGAAGCCCTGCCGATCGCATACAACGCCGAACTGTGGAGCGAGCCGGGCCGGGCGCTGAGTGCGGAATACAGCTCGATGATCGTGCAGGTAAACAAGCGCCGAGGCGATGAACTCTATATCAACGACGGTGCCTACGGCGCGCTGTATGACGCCGCGCACGTCGCGTGGCGTTTCCCGGTGCGTGCGCTTGAGGATGATCTGATCGAAGCCGAGGCCGATTTCGCCTTCTACGGCCCGACCTGCGATGATGCCGATTACATGAAAGGCCCCTTCGCGCTGCCGGCCGACATTCAGGCGGGCGATTACATCGAAGTCGGCATGATCGGCGCTTACGGTGCCGCGATGAAAACCGGTTTCAACGGGTATGGCGCGGCGCAGGTGGTGACCGTGGCAGACGAACCGATGATGAGCCTGTTCAACGGCACCCGCGTGCGCGAAGCGAGCGATAACGTGGTGAGTTTGCGGTAAGGGATGCCGTTCCGCGCTGAGGGATGCCAGTTTGCCTCGCTGACCTTCAATCGAACCGCTCGACACGGCCTCGCATTATTGCAAGCGACTTGAGCACCCAGCCGCGCTCTCGGCTCCGCGCGGGTGCGGACACCGTGAGCGCAAGGCCCAAAACAGGCGCGACAAAATGGGCCGCTTGCGTTATCGTGCTGATCCAGTCTCTGATCCGGTTGCGAATCGGCAGACGCTTGTCGGGGAAACGTCTGTTCCGGGGGGAATTTGGCATGGATTGGCATCCTTTCAAACCATCCACGATTGGTCGGGCCAGCGCGGCCCTTGGTGTTTTTGCACTGGGCGCATTTGCAGCCGCAAGTGTTGAGGCGCTTCCACTGTCGAACTTCAAAGATCAGGGCGTCGACCATATTTTTGGAAGCTACGCCCCGCGCGGTGACTGCACAAAAGAACCGCGCGTGACCATTGATGAAAAAGGCATGACGTTCCGCGCCAATGGCCGTGAGGTAAAGCCCCCTCGGGTGGAATATGCGCTCACTTATATGGGGCAACGCTATGACGGCATCATGTCCGTTTTCTTCCCCTTTCCGTTAAGCGACAATGACTTTGGCCGGGTTCTGATGTTAGTGAATGACGACGAGAAGCCGGGGGTCATCCGCTTTGAGCCCGACCTTGCGCCGGGCCAGCGCCCCGACCCCTTCCATGCGTCATTCACTGGCGGCGGGCTGTTCACTTTGTGTCAGGGTAGCGCTCCTGCGGGCACGCCAGCACCGCCACAGCCGGAAGTGGCGGTTGCCGTGCAAGGCATACCTGCGGAATGGAGCAATCTCGCCAGCCTCGTTGGCAAATATCCGGGCAGCTACGCCAAGGATAATATCGACCTGTTTGAAAAGGGTGCCGTGGCTGCCGCCTTGAAATCGCGGATGGGCCCTAAAATGGCTGCACTGCGGAAAAACCTGTCAGTCGTCTCGCCATTGCAGCGCGCCGGAAACTATTTTTACCTGTCAGGCAACGCGCCGCATCAAGGCGGTGAAGAACAGGCCTATGTCATGATCGACCCGGCTCGCCGGGAAGTGCAGGTAGGCCTTTGGGAGCGGGGAAAGCTTACTGTCTATCCCCCTGCCACGGGCAGGCGAATGCCGGTGGCGCCAGAGATCAAAACGATGTTGGACAACAGCCCGCCGGAAACGGCAGTCCCGCTGCCCGGAACGCCGTGGGAAGTCGTTCCGGTGCAAGGCCGTGCGCCGATCGCTTATGTAAGCGCGGCGGGGTCGCCAAACATCGAATCTCTCAGCCTGTATTGCGAAAGTGGCAAGCCATTCATGGCGATGTTGCTCAACAAACCCGCACGTGACAACGCATTGACCGTGACCTGGAACTTTTCCGGACGCCTCGTGCACATTCCTGTTCAGCGCGCCAATGCGCAAGGCACCCAATGGATCGGGGGATTGTCCGGCACGCAGCTTATCCCGCTTGTGATGCAGCAAAGCGGGACAGTGCTGCTGCGCATCAATGGTCGCCTGGAAGGCGAAGCCTCGCTCACAAATTCAACCGCAGTGCTGCGCACCACCATGCGCGGATGCGCACGCCTTTCTTTCAACGCTTTGCGCGAAAATTGGTCGGGGAGAGAGGATGCGAGTCCACTTTTCCGACCACCCGCAAAGCCCGGAAAACCGCGGGGTTCAACACGCCGAAAAGGGCGTGTGGACCATCATGTGACATAGGACGAATCCGGGCGCAAGGCCTGGATAGGGGTAGGGCAGGGCGGAGGTCGATGAACGCGATTGGGGGACGTGACCGGCGGCTTGTATCGCTCATCCCGTCGCCAGCCTGCCGCTTTGGTAATCGTTCAACGGCGCGGCGGTGGCCGTCGGCTATGTCCTCTATGCCCTGTTGGCGAAAAATTCCTGCCGTTCAGCAAGCGACCCCGTTGCCGCCATTCGCAAAAGACCATTGCGAATGGCGGCATACCGGGTGCGGCGTCTCATTCGTGGGTGAATGCAGTGCCTGATTGTTCCTCCCGCTTCAGCCCATTCCGGCTTGCGCGAAGGCGGCGGACAAGGTCCATCCGTAGCCCCAGCACGGCCATGAAGCCTATCAGGGCAATGGCAAAGGCCCCAACCAGCACGTTCTGCGCGAGGCGTCCGACCGGGAACAGAAAGTTCCACTTGTGGATGAAGCTGAACACGAGGCGTTCAGGCTTCTCCCCGTCAGCCACACGGTCAACCAGCACGCCTGTGCCGGTATCGACGAACAAGGTGGCGTTGACCGGTTCGGCATAGTCCACCCGCCACACCGGCAGGCGCTTGTTGCGGAAGTCGTATTCGTGGCTGAAGCGGGTGACGAGCTGCACCCCCG
>PHEL01000131.1 GCA_002842925.1 Alphaproteobacteria bacterium HGW-Alphaproteobacteria-14 | reverse complement strand
CTTGATAACGTGGCGCACGGCAAATTTCATAACTGACCCGGTTCCCGATTGCGGCTGTTGCCGTTGGAAAATTCCGGCACGTCTGTTGCGCGCCTGTTGTTGGAGGTGGTTATGCGGGGGTGTAGTTAATGTGCAATCACTGTGTAAAATTCGCGCGACAAACCGGCTGCAAGACGCGCTGAGTCGTTGAATGGCGGCTTAATGGCCCCGCCAAAGTGCTGTTTTACGAGGTTCTGCCATAGGGATTCGGGCTTGGCCTGCGCCATTTCGGCACATCGCAAAAAGTGTTTGGTGCCGAATCCGACGTGGCGGATTTCGTCGTCAAGGATGCGCGCAAGGATTTTCGCCCCGCCCGTATCGCCTGCGGCTTGCACCCGTTCGAGCATCGCAGGGGTCACGTCCAGCCCGCGCGCTTCGAGCACCATTGGCACCACCGCCAGACGTGCGGTGACATTGTGGCGGGTGGCATGCGCGGCCTCCCACAGTCCCGCGTGCGCCGGGAGCGCGCCGTAATGGCTGCCGAGCTGTTCGAGCTTTCGGGCGAGCAGCGCAAAATGCATCGCTTCGTCAGCGGCGACATCAAGAAAATCGCTGACGAATTGTGCGCCCATCTGCTCCCCGAAGCGCCCGGCCATATCGAGCGCAAGGTCAATCGCGACGAATTCGATATGCGCTAGGCTGTGCCACAGCGCGATTCGCGCGCGCTCGGAACCAAACTTGCCCCGCTTGGGCATCTGGTTAGGAGCGCGCAATTGGGGTGTATCCGGCCATGCGGGCTGATCCGGCATGGCCACGCCAAACCGCCACGCCAGAGCGCCCTTGCGCCAGTCGCGTGCTACGCGGCGCGCGGCAAAGCATTTGGCGCGCGGATCTGGCGTCAACAGCGCGGCGCGAATGGCATGGGCAACGCTTTCCACCGGCAGAGTCAGAGCGCCTTGGCTGCCGTCAGCACTTCTTCGGCGTGGCCGGCGACTTTCACCTTGGGCCAGATGCGGGCGATTTTGCCGTTGGCGTCCACCAGATAAGTCGCGCGCACCATGCCCATATAGGTTTTGCCGTACATCTGCTTTTCCGCCCACACGCCCAACGCATCAGACAGCCCGCCTTCCTCGGCGTCGCTCGCCAGCGGGGCGGTGAGGCCGTGTTTGGCGATGAATTTCTGGTGTTTCCTGGCCGGATCCTTGCTGACCCCGAGCAGCTTGGTTCCGGCCGCTTCGAACGCACTCCGCAAGGCCGAGAAATCCTTGTTTTCAGTGGTGCAGCCGGGGGTGTCATCCTTCGGATAGAAGAAGATCACCAGCTTTGATCCGGCAAAGTCCGATGGCTTCACATGGCCGCCTTCGGGGGTTTCCATGGCGATATCGGGGATGGCGTCGCCAACGCCTGGGCCAATGCGGGGGAAATTGCTCATGCGGTGTGCTCCTGTTCGTGTTCGAGAATGTCTGTGCCCAGAATTTGCTTCCACACGCCCGCGACCACGTGCCGCGCCGCGCCAAAGGCGGCGATCAATGCATCATAGCTGTCATGGCCGCAGGCCCGCGCCAGCGCGCCCGCGCCCGACGGCGGCGGCACCCGCCCGCCCGGTGCCAGCAGGCGTCCGGCGACCAGCATCCGGCGCATCAGCGCCAGTGGTTCGATCAGCGTGTCAGACAGCAGTCCGGCGCTGATCAGCCCTGCCAGCGCGGTTGCAAGATCAGGATCAAGCGCGTGCGGCGCGACCTTGGCCAGCGGCGCACCATCCGCTGCCTCGCCTTTCAATTGCAGGTAGTGAAGCAGAAACTCGATATCGACGAGGCCGCCGCGCGCCAGCTTGGCATCCAGCGGCCCGCCGGGTTGCTTGTGCTTCGCCATTTCGGCGCGCATCGCGAGCACTGCATCGCGCAATGCGGACTTGTCGCGCGGGGCGTGCAGCACTTCGGCCAGAACTGCTTCCAGCGCGGCGCGCGCATCGGGGGAGCCATGCAGCACCCGCGCACGGGTGAGCGCCATGTGTTCCCACGTCCACGCCGCCTCGCGCTGATATTTGCCGAACGCTTCGCAACTGACCGCCAATGGCCCCTGATTGCCCTGAGGCCGTAGCCGCGTGTCGACTTCGTAGAGCGCGCCCTGCGCGGTCGGCACTGACAACGCGGCGCTGACCCGGCTGGCGAGGCGATTGTAATAGCGGGTTGCGCCCAAGGGCCGTGGCCCGTCCGATTGCGCGGCGAAATCGCCCGTGAACAGATAGACGATATCAAGATCAGACGCATGGGTGAGCGCCCCGCCGCCGAGCCGCCCTAGCCCGAGAATCAGCAATTCGGTGCCCGCGATGCGCCCGTGGTTGATCGCAAATTCCTGCGCGGTCGCCGTGGCGGCGAGGTTCAGCGCGGCCTCGGCGGTGCGTGACAGCGCGCGGGCGATGTCGAGCGGATCGGCCAATCCCTCGATCAGCTGAATACCCAAAGCAAAACGGGTTTCGCCTGTCACCACCCGGATCGCATCGAGCAGCGCCTCGTAATCATCGCGGATCGCCGCGCCGCGCATCCGCGCCATGATCGCCGGAATGTCGCCCGGCAGATCAAGCGCATCCTTTTCGATCAGCGTGTCGAGCAATTCGGGTTTGCGCGCCAGCTCGTCCGACAGCGCCGGGGCCAGAGTCAGCGCGGCGACCAGCCGGTTCAGCAGATCAGGCCGCGCGGCGAGCAGGCGGAAAGTGGTGATCGCTGATGGCACATTTTCGATGATCCGTTCCCAGCGGGTGATCGCGCGCATCGGATCATCGCTCTGCGCGATCGCCTGGATCAGCGCTGGGGCAAGCCGGTCCCACGCTTCCACCGCTTGCGGCGAACGGATCGCGGCGTGCCGCCCATCGCGCCAGCTTTCGATCCGTTCTGCTACGACATCCGGCTCGTCAAAGCCCCATGCTTGCAGCTGATGCGTAAGCGCGCTGGTCGGCATGGCCACCGCCACCGGAGCCGCATCGGGTGCGCCGATCAGCTCTTCGTAAATGCAAGCGGTGCGTGCCGTGATTTCGGTCAGTTCCGCGACCAGCGCCGCGCCATCGGCCAGCCCGTCAAGCCGCGCGACATTATCCAGCGCAGCGCCTTCGGGCAGCGCATGGGTCTGGCGGTCATGCACCATCTGCAAGCGGTGTTCGATCATCCGCAGCCGGTCATAGGAATCGCCGAGCGTGGCCGCATTTCCCGCGCTGATCCACCCCGCCGCCGCCAGCGCATTGAGCGCGGCGCGCGTGCCGCGAACCCGCAAGCCTGTATCGCGCCCGCCGTGGATCAGCTGATGGGTCTGGGCGTAGAATTCGATTTCACGAATACCGCCGCGCCCGCGCTTGATGTCGAAACCGGGGCCGGGGGCGGCCGGGCCTTCGTAGCTTTCGCGAATACGTAAGGTGAGCGCGCGGATTTCCTCCACCGCACCAAAATCAAGCTGGGCGCGCCATACGAACGGCCGGATTGCGGCAAGAAAGTCCTCACCCGCCGGGATGTCCCCCGCCGCCGCGCGGGCGCGGACAAAGGCGGCGCGTTCCCACGCCAGCGCCGCACCCTGATAATGCGCCAGCGCCGCACCGACCGGCACAGCCAGCGGGCTGATTTCGCTCGCCGGACGCAGGCGCAGATCGACCCGCAATACGTATCCTTCTGCCGTGCTGGCTGATAGCAGCGCCACCACCCGGCGGGCGTAACGCTGCGCCGCCTCCCCCGGATCATCGCTCGCCCGCCGCGTCAGGCGCTCACGATCAAACAGCAGGATCGGGTCAATATCGGACGAATAGTTGAGCTCGCCAGCGCCTTGTTTGCCGAGCGCCAGTGCGATCAAGCCGTCAGCTGTGTCACTATCGGTGCGTTCGGCAATCGCGGTGCGGATTGCGCGGTCCAATGCGCGGTCGGCAAAGGCGGTGAGTTCGCCCACCACCTGCGTCAGCGGGAAGGCGCCGGCCAGATCGCCCACCGCCAGCGCCGCCGCCAGCGCCAGCCGCTCGCGCCGCAGTGCCACTTCTGTATCATCATGCTCGCCCTGCGCCCGCGCCCACGCCAGCGCCGCGTCACCCTCGCCTGCGCGCAGCAAGGCGGCCAGTTCCGGCTGGCGTTCCAATGCGCGGGCGAGGAAGGGCGCGTGGGTGTGGGCGCGGGTGAGTGCGTTGTCCCAATCGGCGTTTGCAGCATCGGTCATCGCCCGCCTGTCTGGCGCTGCCGGAGGCTTGCCGCAAGACCTGATGCTTGCGCGCCAGCGCTGGCTCTGCAATTGCACTGCCATGACACAGGCCAGCATGACACAGGCCAGACAGAAGGACGCAGCGGCAATGAAAGCACGGATCGGGGCGCTTGGCGCGATAATGGCGGCGGCATTGGTGCTGGCGGGATGCGATGCGATTGCGCCGAATGGCGGGATCGACGGGATGGATATTCCCGAAGTGGCTGACGGAGACATTTCGGAAGCCACGATCAAGGATGTCACCCGCATCCTGTCGAGCGACGAATTCGAAGGGCGGATGCCCGGCACTGCGGGCGAAGAAAAGACCATCGCCTTGCTGACCGAACGCTTCAAGGCGGCGGGATTGCAGCCGGGCAATAATGGCTCCTGGGTGCAGGAAGTCCCACTGATCGAGATTACCGGCAAGGATTACGCCCCGCTGACGATTGCGGGCAAGGGCGCGAATATCGCGCTCGATTTCGCCAAGGACTGGGTTGGCGTCACCTATCGTGAGGAAGCCAAAACCGCGCTTGCAAACAGCGAGTTGGTGTTCGTCGGCTATGGCATCAACGCGCCCGAACGCGGCTGGAACGATTACGCCGGGCTCGACGTCAAGGGCAAGACGGTGGTGATCCTGGTCAATGATCCTGACTGGCAGGCCACCGGGCTGGACGGCCCGTTCAATGGCCGGGCGATGACCTATTACGGGCGCTGGACTTACAAGTATGAAGAGGCTGCAAGGCAGGGTGCGGCTGGCGCCCTGATCGTCCACCAGACCGACCCGGCGAGCTATGGCTGGAACGTGGTGGAAAGTTCGTGGAGCGGCCCGCAGGCCTATGCCCAGCGCGGTGACAATGCCCCGCCGCTGACCCAGATGAACGGCTGGCTGACCGAAGATGCCGCGCGCAAGGTGCTCGCCGCCGCAGGGCAGGATCTCGACGCGCTGACCAAGGCGGCGCAGGCGAAGGGGTTCAAGCCCGTGCCGCTCGGCCTGACCGCGGCGACCAGCTTTGCCAGCGAGTTCCGCAGTTTCAAATCGCACAATATCATCGGCATTCTGCCCGGCAGCGAAGCGCCCGATGAATATGTGCTTCACACTGCGCATTGGGATCACCTTGGGCGCTGCACGCCTGCGCCTGATGGCGATGGCATCTGCAATGGCGCGGTCGATAATGCCACGGGAACAGCGGCGCTGGTCGCTTTGGCTGAGGCCCACGCCAAGGCTGGCCCAGCACGCCGCAGCCTGGTGTTCCTTGCGGTGACGGCAGAGGAATCGGGCCTGCTTGGCGCGTCCTATTATGCCGCCAACCCGGTGTTTCCGCTGGCGCAG
>PHEL01000130.1 GCA_002842925.1 Alphaproteobacteria bacterium HGW-Alphaproteobacteria-14 | reverse complement strand
ACCCCGCGCTGCTGACTTTCCGTCACCCGGTTGGCCGGGGTGGCGATGAAGGTGGGGGCCGGGAAGGTGGTGAAAATCTCGCCATCCAGCTCGCTGTCAAAATATGTGACCGATAGCCGCGCACCATCGCCCACGTCCTGATCGACGCCCACTTCCCACCCGGTCGATTTTTCAGGCCGCAGCGCGTCATTGCCGATGAAGCGACCATCGACGAAGCCGTAGAGTTCGAAAAAGCCGGGGTTCTTGACGCCTGATCCCGCCGCTGCGCGCAGCCGGGTGGTATCGGTAAGGCGGTATCCCGCGCCGACCCGGAAGGTGGTGGCATCGCGGAACTTGTCATTGACGTCATGCCGCAATGCCGCCGTCAGGTCGAAGTCCTTGCCCGCATAGCGGTATTCGCCGACCAGACCGACGGTTTCGATCGCGCGCCGTCCGGCAAAGGCAAAGCCCGACGGATCAGCATTGCGGAACCGTTCGCGCTCCCAATCAGCGGCAAAGGTGAGATTGTGCGCCTTGTCCAGCCGCAGCACCGTGACGTAAGACGCCTTCACCCGGTCGCCCTCGCTCCCCGATGTCGGGCCGAAGAGGCCAAAGGTCTTGCGGTCGATTTCGGCCCGCTGGACGGATAGATCATGTGTCCAGCGCCCCTCCAGCGCCTCGGCCCGCGCGCCGACCAGCGCATAGACCGCTTCGTTGACGTAGCCGGTGCCGGGAGTGTCGATCACCAGGCCGAAGGTGGGGCTGGTGAAATCGAAATCGGTGTCGTTGAACTGGCCTTCGGTGCGGATGAAGCGGGCGGCGGCGCGCAGGGTGAGGTCGTTGGTTAATTCGACGCTGCCCTTGCCCGAGAGCGTGTAGCTATCGCGCCCAATGTCGCGCACCCCGCCCCGCGCATTGGGCTGCCCGCCGGTGCTGACGACGGTGGCGGACAGGGCTGCGTCCCACATATCACCAAACGCGCCATAGCGCAGCGTGCCGTTGACGGTCGCCTGCGTGCCGCCTTCGACCCGCGCGGCCAGCCCCGGCACGGCGCGCCCGCTGGCGCTTTCATAAGCGACTACGCCGCCAATCGCATCGGAGCCATAAAGCGCCGATTGCGCACCCCGCAGCACCTCGATGCGCGCGCCCACTTCGGCCTGCAAGGTGCCTATGTCGAACTCACCCGCAAACGGATCGGACACTTCGATCCCGTCGACCAGCACCAGCACGTGGTTGGCTTCGGAGCCGCGCAGGCGGATCTGGGTCTGCCCCGGCACGCCAGCCACCGCCACACCCGGCACATCGCGCAGCACGTCAGCAATGTCGCGCGTCTGGCGCTGGTCGAGCGTGTAATCGGTCAGCACCGTCACCGATCCGGTGTAATTTTCAGGCAGCAGAACATCGCCCGAACGCGTGGCGCTGACGATGATATCGGTGCGCTTCGTGTCAGCAATGACAATCTGATCGTAGTCAGGTTCGCCGTCAGGGCCGGCCTGTGCCGCCACCGGCGCGTTAAAGCCCAGCGCCGCCCCTGCGACGCCGCTCATCAATAGCAAATTCTTCACGGATTTCTCCCGTCATCAGCAACATGGTGGCCGCAAGGGGTGCTCCCCCACGGCCCAGCGATGTCGCTCACAACAGAAGTGTTTTTCCGCGCCTGACCAATCCCTGAGCCAAGCAAAGAGCGACACGCCCCGGTCGGTCTCCTGGCTCGCGGATCAGCATATCCGGTGCTCACCTTCCCAGAGCGTCGCCGCTCCAGTGGCTGCTCCCGCTAGAGGAGCGCACACCGCATATTCACCGCTTACAGTTGCAGGGACAGCTGCGGCATCAAACCGCATTCCCGTTACCTTGGCGCGTTTTGGTGTTAGGCGCTCGCCGGTGCGAGCGCAATATCGCGGGGTTTTTGTTTTCGCCCTCAGACGCCGGGCGCAGCGCGTCCGCGCTGCTTGGCTTTCGCGCCACAAGGCGCGGCGGCCAGTCGGCCTTGCGGCCCTGCGGGCCGAACATCTTTTCTCATGCCTCACGCTTTAACGGCGCGAAGCGCCGCAAGCGCAACCGCGCGTCGCCGCTTATGCGGCGAAGCCAAGGCGGACGGAGGTTCCGCGCCCGGCGTCTGAGGCCGAAAACAAAAACCAAAAAACATAAAACACCTGGTGGAGCCGAGGGGGATCGAACCCCTGACCTCGTCATTGCGAACGACGCGCTCTCCCATCTGAGCTACGGCCCCGTTCCAGGTTGGCCTGACGGGCACCCCGATCAGGCAGGCGCGCGCATTAACCCGAAGCGCGCACCCATGCAACGGCGATTTTGCCGCCGCCGGCACGGCATCGCTACTCGCCGGATTGGCGTCCGGGCGAGGCGGCGATGGGTTCTACCACCGGCTGCGACACGAACCCTTCGGTGACCGGAATCACCGGCACCGCGACGCCGGTTGCCGGGTCGATCACGGTCTGAGCATCTGCCGTCTGGCTGGCCATGCTGGCGAAACTGGGCACGGCGGCACCGCTGGCACGGGCCTGTTGTACCGCCACCCAGCCGGGCTGCGACGGGCCATATTGCGCGCCCCACTTGGCATCCCACTGGGCCGAGGCCTGCTGATAGGTTTCGTATTCGTTGAAGAACTGGTCAAACGGCATCAGCAGCACGTCAAAATTGGCGCGGGCAAAGCTGAGCGGATCGGTTCGCGGCACGGCCAGCATCCGGTTTGCAACATCGAGCGCGGCGCGGCAGAACCCGGCCCGCGCGGGCGGCAGCGCGAAGAAATTATAGACCTGCGTGGTATAGCCATCGCGCGCCACCATCGCATCGCGGCGCGCCCGGAAACGGCTGGTATAGGTCTTTTCGATCCGGTCATTCACCGCCGTCAATGGCCGGACATTGCCGGTCAGAAAGGCGCGATAGCCATCCAGGATCGGCTGATATTCGGGCGCAAGGCAATTGAGCGCCGCGACGTTCCAGGCCGAACGGAAATTCCAGACCATTTGGTCGTCAGACAGGTTGCTGTTGACGGTGATGCGCCGCCCGTCAGGCCCGCGTGCTGGAATCTCCATCAGGTAATGCGCGCCGCCCGGTGGCAGCGGGCGGTAGGGCGCGGACTCAACCACGGCCTGAGGCGGACGTGGCGGCGGCGGGGGTGGTGGCGGAGCGGGCGTGGCACAGGCCGCCAGCAAAGCGCTGCCAACGGCGATTGTGGCTATGTTCAACCCGAATGGCGCACGCGGCGCGGCGCCGGGCCTTTGGAACGTTGACGAAGGCTTGTGGGTGGCCGCGCTCATGAATCAATCAACCTCTCTTGTTGTCAGCGGTGCAGCCGCTTTGGCGAGCCTATATCGCGCCCGCCAGCTTGCTCAACGCTGAAGTGCGCGAGATAGCGGCGTCACGCAACAAAGCAAATGCCCGGAACCTGACGAAAGGTTCCGGGCATCGGATATTCAGCATTTGCATCAGGCTAATCGCCCAAGGCTGGCGATTACTCGCGGTTGCCGAGGAACTGCAGCAGGAACATGAACATGTTGATGAAGTCGAGATACAGGCTCAGCGCGCCCATGATCACGGCCTTGCCCATGAACTGGGTGCCGCGCAGCTGTTCGTACTGCATTTTCAGCCGCTGCGTATCATAGGCGGTCAGGCCCGCGAAGATCAGCACGCCCAGCCCGCTGATCACGAACGACATCGCGCCCGATTGCAGGAACAGGTTGACGACACTTGCGATAATCAGACCAATCACCCCCATGATCAGGAAGCTGCCCATGCCCGACAGGTTCTTCTTGGTGGTGTAACCCCACAGGCTGAGACCGGCAAAGGCACCCGCCGTCGCGAAGAAGGTTACCGCGATCGATTCCCCGGTATACACCAGAAAGATCGTCGACAGCGACAGGCCCATCACGGCCGCGTATGACCAGAACAGGATGTTCAGTGTCGTCTGGCTCATCTTGTGGAGGCCAAAGCTCATCGCCAGCACAAAGCCAAGCGGAGCAAGCATTACCACCCACATCAGCGGGGTGCCCGCCATTGCGGCGGCAAAGCCACTGCTGGCCGCCACCAGCGCCACAATCCCGGTCAGCAAAACCGCCGAGGTCATGTGGTTGTAGATCGAAAGCATGTATGAGCGCAGGCCCTCATCATAGCTTGCGCGGCCGGCAACATCGCCGCCCGCGCGGGGCACCGAGCCCAACCGCTGCGCATCGCGCGAGGTATCTTTCCAGTCAGCCATTGCGAAACCTCTAATCCTTGCAATCGAAGCGCGAAACGTCGCGCTCTCCATGAACGACAATATCGGGTTTTCCTGTGCGCTTTTCAAGCAAAACCGGATTGCAAACTATGCACTTCATTCAGCTTAACAGGTGTTAATGTTAATCGCCCCTGGAAAGCGCTGCACCCTTGTCGCGGGTGGCGCGCAAAGTGTCGGCCAGCAACCGACGCAGGGCATCGCCATTATCGAGCACATTCAGCCCTTCGCGGGTCATCCCGCCGGGGCTTGCCACCCGGTCGGCAAGCGCGCCGGGGCTGACATCGGCTGTGGCAGCAAGCGTCGCTGCGCCGTCAACCGTGGCGAGCGCAAGCTGCGCAGCGGTATCGGCATCCAGCCCCAGATCGATCGCCGCTCCCGCCAGCGCATCTATGAAGCGATAGACAAAGCCCGGCCCCGACCCGGCCAGCGCGGTGACGAGATCGAATTGCGCTTCATCATCCAGCCAGATGGCGGTTCCCAGCGGGCCATAGAGTGAAAACAGATCGGCGCGTCCGGCTTCATCCAATCCCTGTTCGAGCAGGATGACCGGCGATTTGTTGATCCGCGCGGCCAGATTGGGCATCACCCGCACATGGCCGCCCGCACCGGGAAATGCCTCGGCAAGCTGCGCCAATGTCATCCCGGCGAGCAGCGAGCACACCGTCACGCCGCCTCCCGTCAGCGGTTGCAATCCCGGCGCAAGCGCGCCCAGTTGCTGCGGTTTGAAGCCCAGCATCACCGCGTCATGCGCGCCCGCCGCTGCGGCATCATCGGCGCTGCGATAAAGTGTCACGCCATCGGGCGCAGCGGGCAGCCCCGGGTCGAGCACCGCAAACCGCGCCGGGTCAGCCCCTGCCGCCAGCCATCCGGCCAGCATGGCCCCACCCATATTGCCGCAGCCGATAATGAGAAGTTGGTTGATCATAAGAGGTCGAACCTCTCAGGCCTCGCCCGCCGCGTCAACCATTGCGGCATCCAGCGCCGCGCGCGGGGTCTTGTCGCCCCACAGCACAAACTGGAATGCCGGATAGAACCGATCGCATTCGTCGATAGCGATTTCCACCAGCGACTGCGCCATATCGAGGCTGAGCCGACCATCATCACCAAGCAGCGCGCCGTGGCGATACAGCAGCACGTCGCCGCTAGACCAGATATCGAAATGCCCCAGCCACATCTGTTCGTTGACCAGACAAAGCAATTCATAGGCAGATGCGCGTTTATCATCGGTGACGCGGATATCGGGCAGGCACAGGAATTGCAGCACGCTGTCTTCGGCGCGCCAGATCGCGCGCAGCTGGTAATTGGCCCAACTGCCCTGCACCTCGCCGCTCATTTCGTCGTCGGAAACCATCTCATACGGCCAGCCACGCGCT
>PHEL01000007.1 GCA_002842925.1 Alphaproteobacteria bacterium HGW-Alphaproteobacteria-14 | reverse complement strand
CATCTGCGAACTGACCGGCAAGGGCCGCATGACTGGCAACAATGTCAGCCACGCCAACAACAAGACCAAGCGCGTGTTTCTGCCCAACCTGCAGAACGTGACGCTGATGAGCGAAAAGCTGGACCGCAGCTTCAAGTTCCGCGTGTCGACCAACGGTCTGCGCTCGGTCGAGCACAATGGCGGGCTGGATAACTGGCTGCTCAAGACCAGCGACGAAAAGCTGTCGGCCAATGCGATCAAGGTGAAGCGTGAGCTGGTAAAGGCGCAAGCCGCAGCCTGATTTACGCCGTCCCTTCCGGGGGCACAGGCGATGTGATGAAGCGCCCGCGAAATCGGGCGCTTTTTCGCGTTCAGGCCTCAGGATCGAACACCAGTTTCGCCAGCAAGCTGCGCTGGATGATCGAGAAATTGTCGTCCGACATCACCCACACATCGACCCGGCCATCCTTGCGCGGGCGCAGCGCCAGCCCTTCGTAATTCTCGCGCGGGATCACGCTGTCGAGCCGCAGGGCGATGGCAGGCGCAAATTCCCCGCCTGTCTGCGGGGGCTTTCCAATCGCCAGCAGCGCGGAAAACGGCGGCCAGGCATCGCGAGAGGGCCGCGCCAGCTTACGCATCAGCACCAGCAGGCGGCCATCGGGCAATTGGGCCATATCGGTCGCGTCATAGCCTTTGGCGGGTGACCGGAAAAGGAACGTGGCAGGCGCGCCGCCGCCAACCGGATCGGCAGTGAAGATCAGGCCCTCGCGCCGGCCTTCGGGCACAATGATAAAGCGCCCGTCGGCCAGCCGCACCATCGCCTCGATCCCGGAATTATCGAACCAATTCACCTCACCGCGCAGATCCCGCGCTCCGTCAGAATGTCCGGTGACGGCGCTGCGCTGAATGGTGTGCACCTGTTCATAGCCAAGCCAGTACGAACCGGTTGCAGGATCGCGGGTGGCAGATTCGATGTCAGTCAGGATATATTCCTGCCCCGGCGGAACCGCTTGGCGGCTCATGACCATCTGCGGCGCGGGCAGATCGGGCGCGGTAAAGGTCATGCGATAGCCGCGATCGGTGAAGGCTATGAACCGGCTCTGCTCCAACGCGAGCATCGCCGAAAAACCGCCAAAATGGGCGCTTTTCCCACGATATTGCCACACGCCAGCCAGTTCCCATCGGGCCGCAGGGGTTGGCGCTGCTCCGATAATCCGGGCCACAGCAATATCGCGCGGCAGGGTTGTTTCAACCGCGCTGCGCAGCCACGTGCCCGGCGCGCACAACAGCGCCACGGCCAAGGCCGCGATCAGGCGCTGGCCGCGCACCACGCTGGCTTATTGGCCCGGCGTATCGAGATCGAGCAGGCGGCGCGTGGCGATTTCGCATGAGGCATAGGCCTCCTGCCGCTCGGCGCTCCAATAGCGCAATTCGGCCAGTTCGATCGCTTCGCCGCTGACCGCGCAATAGACATGCGCGCCGGGGCGCAGCACACGGAAGGTGGAGGGGCCGTAGTGAAGCCTGGCGGCCTTATCGGAAGAAGACATCAGCATGGCGCTCTCCATAGCACCGCGCGGCTAACCGAACAAATCATCTTGCTTGCGCGGGGCTACGGGGTTGGGGGTCGCGGCAGGCTTGCGCGGCGCTGCGGAGTCTGTGGCGGGCACTGCGTCAAGCCGGCCATCGCGGAATTGCAGCACCAGCGCCGCCTCACGCGCAGCCTCTGCGCGGGTAGTCAGCGCTTTGCCTGCCGCATCGCGGATGATCGCATAGCCGCGCTCCAATGGCTTTTCCGGGTGAAGCTGGCTCATCACCCGCGTCAAGGCCGCAAGCCGGTCTGTGCCTGCGCGCAAAGGCCGATCAATTAGCGCAGGCGTCAACCGCGTCCGGTCCAGCCGCTGCGTCTGCGCCTGCAACAACGCCTCGGGCCGGGGCAGCAGCCGCGCGCGCGCTGCCAGCCGTTCGCGCCCCAATTCGACCGGGCGATAGACCGCGCGCCGTTGCCGGGCACCAAGATCAGCCAGCGTCATCGCAAGATCAGCGCGCACCGGCACCGCCATCTCCGCAGCCGCAGTGGGCGTGGGGGCGCGACGATCAGCGGCGAAATCGGCGAGTGTGGTGTCAGTTTCGTGCCCCACCGCAGAGATCACCGGGATGGTGCATTCAGCAATGGCGCGCACCACCACTTCTTCGTTGAAGCTCCACAAGTCCTCGATCGACCCGCCCCCGCGCGCCACGATCACCACGTCGGGGCGCGGAACGGGGCCACCGGGTTCGAGCGCGGAAAATCCGCGCACGGCCGCCGCCACCTGATCCGCTGCGCCCTGCCCCTGCACCAGCACCGGCCAGACCACCACATGGGTGGGAAAGCGATCTGCCAGCCGGTGGAGGATATCGCGGATCACCGCGCCGGTGGGCGATGTTACCACCCCGATCACTTGGGGGAGAAAAGGCAGGCGCCGCTTCTTGCTGTCCGCGAACAGGCCTTCTGCCGCCAGCCGTGCGCGGGTTTTTTCCAGCAACGCCAGCAGCGCACCTTCGCCCGCCAATTCCAGCGAATCGATCACGATCTGATATTTCGAACGCCCCGGATAGGTCGTCAGCTTGCCGGTCGCGATCACCTCCAGCCCGTCTTCGGCGCGGAAGGCGAGCCGCTGGGCGTTGCCCTTCCACATCACCCCGTCGATCACCGCGCCTTCATCTTTCAGCGCGCAATAGAAATGGCCCGATGCGGCGCGTTTGACCCCGGAAAGCTCCCCGCGCAGCCGCACATAGCCGAACCTGTCCTCAACCGTGCGTTTCAGCAGCGCGGAAATCTCGCTGATGGTGAGCGGCTGTGCGTTGTCCCCGCCGCGCGAGCGCGCTACCAGCCCGGCATCATCATCGTTTATCGGCGGAGGGGCCATGAATATCCTGCTTCTGGGTTCGGGAGGCCGCGAACATGCGCTGGCATGGAAGCTGAGGCAATCCCCCACCTGCACCCGGCTTTACGCTGCCCCCGGAAATCCCGGTATTGCCGAGGAAGCCGAAATCGTGGCCGTCGACGCGACCGACCACGACGCGGTGATTGCCTTTTGTGCCGAGCACGCGATTGATCTCGTGGTGATCGGGCCGGAAGCACCGCTGGTGGACGGGTTGTCGGACAGCCTGCGCGCCGCCGGGCTGCCGGTGTTTGGCCCCTCGCAGGCAGCGGCGCAATTGGAAGGCTCCAAGGGCTTCACCAAAGACCTGTGCGCCCGTGCGGGCATCCCGACCGCAGGCTATGTCCGCACCGCCTCGATGGCAGAAGCCCGCGCCGCGCTCCCCCGGTTTATGCCGCCTTACGTGCTCAAGGCCGATGGCTTGGCGGCGGGCAAGGGCGTGGTGATCGCCGAAACGCTTGAGGACGCCGAAGTAGCCCTCGCCGACATGTTCGGCGGCTCCTTCGGGGCGGCGGGCGCGCAAGTGGTGATCGAGGAATTCATGCACGGCGAGGAGGCGAGCTTCTTCGCGCTGACCGATGGCACCCACATCATCCCCTTCGGTTCCGCGCAGGATCACAAGCGCGTGGGCGACGGCGATACCGGCCCCAATACCGGCGGCATGGGTGCCTATTCCCCCGCCCCGGTGCTGACAGCGGAATTGCAGGCGCGCGTCATGGCCGAGATTATCGAGCCCACGGTGCGGACGATGCGGGAGGAGGGGAACCCCTATTCGGGCGTGCTGTTCGCAGGCCTGATGCTGACGGCGGACGGCCCCAGGCTGATCGAATACAACGCCCGCTTTGGCGACCCTGAATGCCAGGTGCTGATGATGCGTCTGGAAAGCGACCTCGTCCCTATCATGCACGCCTGCGCCACAGGCGAGCTGGCGGGCGTGGCACTTTCGTTCCGCGACCAGACCGCGCTGTCCGTGGTGATGGCGGCGCGCGGCTATCCCGCAACCCCGGACAAGGGCGGGGCGATTGATCTGCGCGATGCCGAGGCTGGCGGGGCGAAGGTGTTCCACGCCGGAACCGCATTGCAGGATGGCGCGTTGGTGGCCAATGGTGGCCGGGTGCTCAATGTCACCGCAATGGGCGCGAATGTTACCGAGGCACAGCGACTTGCCTACGAAGCCGTCGACAAAATCGACTTCCCGACCGGCTTTTGCCGCCGCGATATCGGCCAAAAGGAAGTCGCGCGTGAGGCGGAGAGGGAGCGGCACGGATAAATTTGACCTCGATCAAGGACGCCGCGCGATTACTGGAGAATAAAGCTACCATGACCCATCGTTACGCCCTGATCGCCCCGCTTGCCCTCCTCGCAGCGCTTACCGCCTGTCAGACCGCTGCGCCTGCCGATGGCCCGCCGATGATTGGCAAGGCGACTTCGCCTTCACCCGATACCCGCGCTCCGGCTTTCGTCGAGGCGGCCTGCGGCGGATGCCATGCGGTTGAACCGCCATTCCTGTCGCCCAATCCGAACGCGCCCAGCTTTGCCGCCATTGCCAACCGGCGGGGACTGTCGGAAAAGTCGCTCGCCAATTGGCTGGCCGAAGCACATAATTACCCCGAG
Source organism: Alphaproteobacteria bacterium HGW-Alphaproteobacteria-14 (assembly GCA_002842925.1). Taxonomy (GTDB): domain Bacteria; phylum Pseudomonadota; class Alphaproteobacteria; order Sphingomonadales; family Sphingomonadaceae; genus Erythrobacter. The sequence continues at coordinate 26,044 of PHEL01000007.1, read as the reverse complement.
CAGATGGACTTCACCCTCACCCGCCCGCAGATCGATCAGATCGCCCGCTATATGGTGACGCTGCGCCACGCGGGTTACGTCCCGGACGAGTAGGCGCGCGACATCACTGCGTTTTGCCGCCTGCCGCAAAAGGTGGTATGCCGCCCCCCGGTCGCATTCGAGAAGGGGGGTCTCGATGCCATATCGCAACGCACATTATTTTGTTGGCGCTGTCCTGCTGGTCATTGTGGCGGGTTTCTGGGCAAGCTATTTCGCTGTCACCAATGCGGTGCCAACAGCGTTTCATATCCATGCAATTTCGTCGATGACTTGGCTGCTGCTGCTGATTACGCAGCACGTGGCCATCCACCGCCGTCACAATGCGCTGCACAAGCAGATCGGGTTGGCGAGCTTTGCGCTGTTTCCGTTTCTGATTCTCGGCTTCGTGATGATCATCAACGTTTCGGCCGCGCGGTATTCCGCTGGCGGGGATGAGGGCATCGCCCTGCTTGGACCGGCGTTCGGGATCGGAATGGCAATCGCCATCGCAGCCTATCTCACGCTTTTCTATCTCGCACTCAATCACCGCCGGAATGTGAAGCTCCACGCCGGTTACATGCTGGCGACGCCGCTGATCCTGTTTGAATCGCCTTTTAGCCGCGTGATGCTTGACTCCCTGCCGTGGCTCAATGTCATCGGCAGCGAAGGGCCGCGCGTTGTGCTCGACGCCATCGTGATCAGCGATAGCCTCGCGATCCTGTTCGCGCTGGGGTTATATGCGATGGATCCCAAGCATGGTGCCCCGTGGCTGATCGCTTCGGCCTTCATGGGCGCGCAGGCGGTGGCAATGTGGTTTGCGCCCTCGATCCCGCTGATCGGCAGTGCATTTAGCGCCTATGCGGCAATCCCGCCGGCTGTGACACTGGCGTTGGGTGTTACCGCAGGCGGCGCGGCTGCATGGCTCGGTTGGGAGGCGGGCAAGGCACCGCGCAAACGCGCCGCGCAGCCCGCCTGACCGCTTTAAAGCCGTTGTGCCATCAACGCGATCATGTCCGCTTCGGGGCGCGGGCCGTAATGTGCAATCACTTCGGATGCGGCAATCGCCCCGCGTTTGAGGCAGCGGGTCAACGGCTCGCCCTTGACATAGCCCGACAGGAACCCGGCGGCGAACTGATCGCCCGCGCCAGTGGTATCGACCACCTTGATCACTGGCACCGCCGCAACCTCGGCGCGCTCCCCATGGGCAATCGCGACCGCGCCTTTCTCGCTGCGGGTGGCGACCAGCACCGGCACCTTGCCCGCGACAACCGCGAGGCCCGCTTCGAAATCCGCTTCACCGGTCAGGGTGGCAAGTTCGCTTTCATTGACGAACAGGATGTCGATCACGCCGTTTTCTATCATGGCGCGGAAATCGTCGCCGTGGCGGTCGATCACGAAGCTTTCCGAAGCGGTAAAGGCGATCTTGCGGCCTGCCGCGCGCGCGACTTCGATCGCCCGGCGCATCGCGCGGCGGGGTTCTTCGGGATCCCACAAATAGCCTTCGAGATAGAGAATCGCCGCTGAAGCGATCAATTCCTCGTCAAGCGCGGCGGCGGGGAGATATTGGCCCGCGCCAAGGAACGTGTTCATCGTCCGCTCGCCATCAGGGGTGACGAAGATCAGCACGCGGCCTGTGGCGGGTTCGCCCTCCTTGCCACTATAGGCGCGCGCGGGCGTATCAAAATCGATCCCGGTGGCGCGCATGTCGTGGCGGAACACCTTGCCCAGCTGATCGTCAGAAACCTGCCCGATAAAGGCGCATTGCAGGCCAAGCGTGGCGAGGCCGGCGAGCGTGTTGGCCGCAGACCCGCCCGATAATTCACGCGCGGGGGGCATGGCTTCGTAAAGTTCGTCAGCCCGCGCTTCGTCGATCAGCGTCATCCCGCCGCGATTGAGCTGAAGTTCGCCAATCAACTCCTCCTCGCAAGAAGCAATCACATCGACCACGGCATTGCCGATGGCGATAACATCATAGCGGGGCGGATTGGTTTCGGGCACGGCACAGTTCCTTCAATATCGATTGCGCGCCGCCTAGCCGCCTTCTGGGCCCGCGCCAAGACCTGTGTGCGGCGCGGTTTGCGCGCGTTGACATCGCGCGGCGCTGCCCGCATCTCCCGCCCCATGTCAGCTGTTCCCGCCGCTCTTGCCAAGGCTGTTGGCCAGCTTGCCGACCGCGCCGTGGTGGCGGTGGCGATCAAGAGTGTTGCGGTCACGCTGGTGCTGTTTGCAGGTCTGGGCGTCGGCCTGTATTTTGCGCTTGCCGAGGCCAGTCAGCGCTACGGCGTGGACGATGGCTGGGCCAAGGTCGCCGCTGTGTTGCTGGTGCCGGTGGCGATGTGGTTGCTGTTCCGGATCGTGGCGCTGGCGGTGCTGCAATTTTTTGCGGACGAGATTGTGGCGGCGGTCGAAGCGCGGCATTATCCGGCGCAGGCGGCCACGGCGCGCGCGCTGCCATTCCGCCGCGATCTGGCCAATTCGCTGCGCGGGCTGCGGCGGGCGCTGGGCTACAACGCGCTGGCGCTGCCGGTTGCAGGGGCGCTCATCTTCACTGCGATCGGCCCGGCGCTGGTGTTCCTGACGGTGAACGCGGTGCTGCTGGGGCGCGAGCTTACCGACATGGCATGGTTGCGGCATTGTGCGGGTGACGAGGCCGGCAATCCGGCCGGGCGCGGTGAACGGATGCTGCTGGGCGCGGCGATTGCGGGGATGATGCTGGTGCCCTTGGTGAACCTGATCGCTCCGATAATCGGCGCGGCGGCGGGCGCGCATCTGGTGTTGCGGCGGCTGGAGCAGGCGGGCGGGCCGCGATGATCGGGCGTGTGATCGCTCTTGCTGCGCTGGGGCTGGCGTTGTCCGGCTGCGCGAGCGGCACGAGGCCTGCTGCTGACCGCGCCCCACCGCGCAGTTCGATTGTGGTAGTGCCACAGGTGATGGCGGCGCAAGGGCTTGGTGGCGTGATCGGATCGCCCGCAGGCGCGCTTACCCGCCGGTTCGGTGCGCCGCGCATCGACCTTGCCGAAGGCGACGCGCGCAAGCTGCAATTTGCCGGGCCATCCTGCGTGCTCGATATCTTCCTCTACCCCCTCAGCGCCGGAGCAGAGCCGACCGCCACCCATGTCGATGCGCGGCTGCGACAGGGCGGTGCGGCGGTCGATCAAGGCGCCTGCATCCGCGAGCTGGAGACCCGATAATCCCCTTGGTAACCCCGTCTTAAGCCTGTTGGTGGCATGACGCATTGCCAAACTAGGGGATTTGACTGCGCCATGACCACGCAATTCATCGACTTCGCGCAGCGCGCTGCGGCTGACGGGCAGGTTACATCAGAAGAGCTGATCAGCCTGCGCCGCCAAGGTTGGGGCGATGGCATCATCACCCGCGCCGAGGCCGAAGCGCTGTTTGCGCTCAACAATTCGCTGCGCGGCCGCAGCCCCGAATGGTGCGATTTCTTTGTCGAGGCGATCGGCGAATTCGTGCTGAACAGCACCCCGCCGCGCCTGCAATGCAGCGATGAAGATGCCGCCTGGCTGATCCGCCAGATCGATTCCGATGGCGTGGTCGAAAGCATGGTCGAGCTGGAAACGCTGGTGCGCATCATCGAACGCGCTGAAAACACCACCGACCGGCTCAAGAATTACGTGCTCGATCAGGTTGAGCGTGCGGTCATCACCGGCACCGGCGCGACCCGCTGCGGTGGACAGTTGAGCGCGACCCATATCAGCGCGGCCGAATGCCGGATCATCCGCCGGGTGATTTTCGCCAGCGGCGGCCACGGCCCTGCCGCCGTGACGCGATTCGACGCGGAGATGCTGTTCCGGCTTAAGGATGAAACCCTGGCCGAGGAAAACTCGCCCGAGTGGGATGATCTGTTCATCGACGGGGTCGCCAATTATCTCAAAGGCTTCACGCTTCAGAACGCGCAGGTCAGCCACGAACGCAAGCTGGAGCTGGAAGGCTTTATCGCCGACAACAGCGCCAGCGTAGGTAGGCTCATGGGCCGCGTTGCACGCGAAGCGCCGCAGGTGGCGAATCATTTCGGCAAGGTATTCGGCAAAAAGCCCCAGTCCGGGCCGGATTACGGCGCGCTGGCGGCGGCGGGCGCAAATGTCACCGATGACGAGAGCAAATGGCTCGAACAGATGATCGACGCCGATGGCGGCGTGGATGAACTGGAAAGCCGCCTGATCGCCCGGCTGGCTGCGGACAAGTGAGGCAGAAACTGCGGCTTACACCATAAAGCTCTCACCGCAGCCACAGGCTCCCTTGGCGTTGGGGTTTTCGAACACGAAACCGGCGGTGAAATCATCCTCGCGCCAGTCCATTGTGCTGCCGATCAGATACAGAACGCTCGCGCCATCAATGTAGAAGGTGCCGCCGGGGGTGACGATCTTCTCGTCGAACTTCGCTTCTTCGGTGACGTAATCAACCGAATAGGCGAGGCCCGAACAGCCCCGGCGCGGGGTCGACAGTTTGACCCCGATAGCGTCTTCGGGTGCCTTGGCCATCAGATCGGCAATCCGCGCTTCGGCACCGGGGGTGAGGAGCACCGCAGCCTTGGGCGCGGGACGGTTCGTGGTGGCGGCTTGGGTCATTACAGCATTCCCAGTTCGAGCCGGGCTTCATCCGACATCTTGTGCGGCCCCCACGGTGGATCCCATACCAGAACCACCTCGGCATCGCGAATCCCCGGCACCGACGACACGCGTAGTTCAATCTCGCCCGGCATGGATTCGGCGACCGGGCAATGCGGCGTCGTCAGCGTCATGGTCACGGTGGCGTCGCGGTTGTCATCCACCTCGACCCCGTAAATCAGGCCCAGATCATAGATATTGACCGGGATTTCCGGATCGAAGATTTCGCGCAGCGCCGCGATCACATCGGCCTGCAATTCGCTGCCATCGCCGCCAACGGGTGCCTCGCCGGTCTTGGCGGCAAGAAATCCCTCAAGATAATCGCGGCTGCGCGGTGCTGCCGAAACTGGCGCGCTATCGTGGTCGATCGCATCTTCCACACGGGCTCGGGGGGGCTTGTTCATGATCGTGTCCGACTGGTCGGTTGAGCTGTCCATCGCTCTCATCCTCTTCCAAAAATGCGGCGGGTGCGGGCGATCCCGGCGATCAGCGCGTCGATATCGGCTTGCGTGGAATAAAGCCCGAAGCTGGCGCGCGCAGTAGCGGGAACGCCGAGGTAATCCATCAGCGGCTGCGCGCAGTGGTGGCCCGCGCGGATCGCGACGTTCGCTTCGTCGAGGATCGTTCCGAGATCGTGCGGGTGAATGTCTGCCACCATGAAACTGACGATCCCGGCGCTGTCCTCCGGCCCGAACACGCGCACATCGTTCATCGCGGTAAGTTCGCGCCGCAACCGCGCCACCAACGCCGTTTCGCGTTCGTGCAGTGCTTCAAGCCCGATGGCGCTGACGTAATCGACTGCTGCGCCGAACGCTATGGCCTCGATTATCGCGGGCGTTCCGGCCTCGAACCGCTGCGGCGCGGGGGCATAGGTGGTGCGTTCAAAGGTCACGCGGTCGATCATCGCCCCGCCGCCCTGATAGGGGGGCATGGCGTCAAGCAGGCCCTTGCGCCCCCACAGCGCGCCTATGCCGGTTGGGCCGTAAAGCTTATGCGCGGAAAAGACGTAGAAATCACAATCGAGCGCGGCCACATCGACCGGCATATGCGGCGCGCTCTGGCAGCCATCGAGCAGCAGCATCGCGCCGACCTTGTGCGCCAGCGCGGCGGCACGCGGAGCATCAAGCACGCTGCCGAGCACATTCGAGACATGGGCAAAAGCAACCAGCTTGTGCGCATCGGTCAGCATCGCCTCGGCGGCGTCCAGATCAATCTGGTGGTCGGCGGTCGGCGGGCAGACATCAATCACCACGCCGGTGTGGGCCGCGATCATCTGCCATGGGACGATGTTCGAATGGTGCTCAAGCTGCGACAGCAGGATGCGGTCACCGGGTTTGAGGTTTGCACGGCCCCACGTCTGCGCCACAAGATTGATCGCCTCGGTCGCGCCGCGGGTGAAAATCAGCTCGCTCTCTGTCCCGCCGATGAAATCCGCGACCTTGCGCCGCGCCGCTTCAAACGCCAGCGTCATCTCGGCCGATCGGGCATAGACCCCGCGATGCACCGTGGCGTAATCCTCGCCCATCGCGCGCGCCATCGCGTCGATCACGGCGCGCGGCTTCTGCGCGGTGGCGGCGGTGTCGAGGTAATGCCACGACGCACCATCTGCGGTGGTGAGGCCGGGGAAGTCGCCGCGCAGATCGCGCTGGATGGTGGCGGGCGCGTTCACAGCTTCGCACCTTCCAACGCAGCAAGCGCTGCATCGAGCAACCGTTCATGCTCGCCCGCATCACTCAGCGCCACGAAGGCATCGCCGATGAAGGCCTGCACCAGCAGGCGCTGCGCTGTCGCCGGATCGACCCCGCGCGCCATCATGTAGAACCGCGCGGCTTCGTCCAATTCGCCCACGGTCGCGCCATGCGCGCATTTCACGTCATCCGCGAAGATTTCAAGCTGCGGGACGGCGTTGGCGCTCGCGCCCGCTTCCAGCAGCAGGCCCTTGAAATCCTGCGCCGCGTCGGTCTTCTGCGCATGGCGCGCGACCTTGATCTCGCCGAGGAAATTGCCCGTCGCCCCCGCCCAGTGGACCGCGCGGATGGTCTGGTTGGAGGTGGCTTCGGGCTCGGCGTGAACCACCTGCGTCACGAATTCGCGGGTGACGCCGGCCCCGCCGATGGTGACGCCCCCGAATTCGAAATGCGCACCCTTGGCGAGCCGCACCTCGACCTCGACCCGCGTGTAATCGCCGCCCGCGTTGGTGACGAACAGCTCGGCCCGCGCGCCTTCGCCGATGGCGAGCCGGATGCGGTGGAGTTCAGGCGCAGCCGAGCCGACCACCATCGCGTGCCGCCGGGTCTCGCCCGGCGCGAGCGCGATCTCTTTCCACTGGTCAAGCGCCGCGACGCCAAGCCGCGCCAGCCCGTCCATATCGGCATAGCGCCACGCCTCGTCGCGCCGCGTGGGAAGGGTGGCGAGGGTCATGACCGCTTGCTCCTGCGCGCGGCGGCAAGGGCTGCGATGCCAGCCTTACGTTTGGCGAGCAGGCAGTCATTGACGCCCGCTTCGGTCATCAAGGAATTGGTCCGGCGCGAAAGCTCTTCCTTCGCTGCCTTCGTGGCTTCGATCTCGGCGAAGCGCGGAGCAAGGGGGGCGATGCATGTCACCAAGGCATCGCAGCCAATGGCATCGATTGCTTTGTCGCCGGTAGAGCGGGTGGTCTTGCAGGCGACCGCACCCTTGCGCAACCTCCAGCGACCGTGCCAATCGCGCAGCCGGTTGGCGATGACGGTGATCTCGGTGTCGGGCGTCGGCTCGGTCGCCGGCTCGGCGACAGGCTGCGCGGCGGCAAGGGCGAAGGCGGCGAGCAGCATCACGCCATCACCGCGTCATAGCCCTCAGCCTCGAGCCTGAGGGCGAGTTCCGGCCCGCCGGTCTCGACGATGCGGCCATCGGCGAGCACACTCACCTTGTCGGGCTTCACCACGTCGAGCAGGCGCTGGTAGTGGGTGATGAGCAGCACCGCCTTGTCCGGCGCGCGCATGATCGCATTGATCCCCGCGCCCACGATCCGGAGCGCATCGATATCGAGGCCCGAATCGGTCTCGTCCAGCACCGCGAAAGAGGGGTTGAGGATGCCCATCTGCACCATCTCGGCGCGCTTTTTCTCGCCGCCGGAAAAGCCGACATTCACCTGCCGTTTGAGCATGTCCATATCCATTTGCAGCAGCGCGGCCTTGTCCTTGGCGAGTTTGAGGAACTCGCCGCCCGACAATGGCGCTTCGCCGCGCGCCTTGCGCTGGGCGTTCAATGCTTCGCGCAGGAACTGCACGTTGGACACGCCGGGGATTTCGACCGGGTATTGAAAGCCGAGGAACAGGCCGGCGGCGGCGCGTTCATGCGGATCGAGCGCCAGCAAGTCCTGCCCGTTGAAGGTCACGCTGCCTGCGGTCACGTCATAGCCCGGTTTGCCGCCCAGCACATTCGCCAGCGTCGATTTGCCCGCGCCGTTGGGGCCCATGATCGCGTGGATCTCGCCTGCGGGCACGTGCAGCGTCAGACCCTTGAGGATCGGGGTGGGATTGTCGGGGCCGCCAACGGTGGCGTGGAGGTTGGTGATTTCAAGCATCATTGGGTTCTCTGTTGCATCGTCTCCCCGGCCTTGAGCCGGGGTCCCGCTCCTGTTGGTGGCGCGGGACAGGGGAAAGCGGGATCCCGGATCAAGTCCGGGACGACGAAGGGGCGCGTGGCTTGCGGTCATCTCGCACCTTGCCGTCCCCGCGTGATTTTGCGCGGTCGTAGCTCTGGTTCGGGTTCGCCGCCTTGTGCGCGCGGGCGGCGGCTTTGCGCTCGGTGATCCGGTCGCGCATGGTGGTGGTGAGGCGTTGCAGCACGGCGTCGATATCACTGAGGATATCGCTGGCCGCGATGCGCATCACGCGGATGCCGACGCTTTCGAGGCTTTTGTCGCGCCGTTTGACGAGGGCATCGTTCTGCCCGTCTTCGTCAATTGCGAGTGCGAGGCCGAGGTTGTGGCAGTTGAAATCGACAATCGCGCTGCCGACAACGGCATGACGTTTGAAGGTGTAGCGGCCCAGATCGGCCTTGCTGAACTTTTCGGCCAGCGCCTTGTGCGCATCGGACGAATGCCGCCGCATCTCGCGCGCCTGTTCGTGCAGCGCATCGAGCCGCTTGTCCGAAATCTCCCACCCGCGGCCCTTCTTCTTGAGCGCGGGGGCTTCGGCGGTGGCAGCCTCAGGGTTGAGGGCGAGGGTTTTGCGTTCAGTCAACTTTTGTCCATCCTTTGGCTTCCAAAAGCCGCTTAACTTCCTCGCCGCGCTCATTGAGGAAGATTCCGGACCCATTGAAGCCGGGATTGAGCAAGCGAATACCTGCAACACCCGTTGCCTGAAGATCGCGGCCCACTTGTTGTGTCTCGTTGTAGGAAAGCCCCATCGCTTCCGCCAAACGCTCATAGCCCTTGGTGGTCTTGCTTGAGCAAAGAAGCAGCATTTCGCGTTCACGATCAGTCATGAATGCCTCAATGTCAGGAGCGGCGTCGGTGTTCACCCCACGCTCCCCTCAAGCGAAATCGCCAGCAGCTTCTGCGCCTCCACGGCAAACTCCATCGGCAGTTCTTTCAGCACATCCTTGGCAAAGCCGTTGACGATCAGCGCCACGGCTTCCTCTTCGCCCAGCCCGCGCTGCATCGCATAGAACAGCTGTTCGTCGCTGATCTTGCTGGTGGTCGCCTCGTGCTCGATCTGCGCGCTGGGGTTCTTGACCTCGATATAGGGTACGGTGTGCGCGCCACATTGATCGCCGAGCAGCAGGCTGTCGCACTGGGTGAAGTTGCGCACGCCGCTTGCGGTCGGGCCGACGCGGACGAGGCCGCGATAGGTGTTGTTCGACTTGCCCGCCGAAATGCCCTTGGAGATGATCGTCGAGCGGCTGTTCTTGCCGTTGTGGATCATCTTGGTGCCGGTGTCGGCCTGCTGGAAATTATTGGTAACCGCGACCGAGTAGAACTCGCCCACGCTATCCTCGCCGTTGAGGACGCAGGAGGGATATTTCCACGTCACGGCGCTTCCGGTTTCGACCTGCGTCCACGAGACCTTGGAACGGTCCCCCTGGCACAGCGCGCGCTTGGTGACGAAATTGTAGATCCCGCCTTTCCCTTCCGCATTGCCAGGATACCAGTTCTGCACGGTCGAATACTTGATCTCGGCATCGTCCATCGCGACCAGTTCGACCACGGCGGCGTGGAGCTGGTTTTCATCGCGCATCGGCGCGGTGCAGCCTTCGAGGTAGCTGACATAGCTGCCTTTTTCGGCGATGATCAGGGTGCGTTCGAACTGGCCGGTGTTTTCGGCATTGATGCGGAAATAGGTGCTGAGCTCCATCGGGCAGCGCACGCCTTCGGGCACATAGACGAAGGTGCCATCGGAAAAGACCGCGCAATTGAGCGCCGCAAAGTAGTTGTCGCGCACCGGCACGACGCGGCCGAGCCACTTCCTGACGAGGTCAGGATATTCGCGGATCGCCTCGGAAATCGAGAGGAAGATCACGCCCGCGCGCAGCAATTCCTCGCGGAAGCTGGTGGCGACGCTGACGCTATCGAACACCGCATCCACGGCGACCTTCTTCGCGCCCTTCACCCCGGCGAGCACTTCCTGCTCGCCAAGCGGAATGCCGAGCTTGTCGTAGATCCGCTTGATCTCGGGATCGAGTTCATCGAGCGAGTCCAGTTCGATCTTCTTCTTGGGCGCAGCGTAGTAATAGGCGTCCTGATAGTCGATTTCGGGATAGCCGACCTTGGCCCAATCGGGCTCTTCCATGGTCTGCCACAGGCGGAACGCCTTCAGCCGCCATTCGAGCATCCATTCGGGTTCATTCTTTTTGGCCGAAATGAACCGCACCGTGTCTTCGGTTAGGCCTTTTTCAGCAAATTCGGTTTCGATGTCCGATGACCAGCCATGCTCGTAATCGGCAGCCTTCGCGGCGGCTTCGCGGGCCTCGATATCGGTTTCGGGCCGGGCTTGCAGGTCTGTGTCTTGGCTCATGCCAGATGTTCCTCAACTAGGGCGAGCGGGCGCGACGCGGGGGGATTGCGCAACTGGGCAAGGCTGATCCCGGCCAGTGCGCCGCGCAGAGCGTTATTGATGATCGGCCAGTGCGGTTTCATGCCGCACCCGACCTCGAAATCGCAGGGGACATGATCGATGCAGGTCGCCAGCGCAATCGGCCCTTCGATCGCCTCGACAATATCCGCGACCGTGATTGCGGCGGCCGGACGGCCCAGTTGAAGGCCTCCATGCGCGCCGCGCACCGATCGCAGCAGCCCGGCGGCTGTCAATTTTGACACCAGCTTCTGCACAGTCGGCACCGGCAAGCCGGTTTCTGCCGCCAGTTCCGCCGCACTTACCCGTCCACGCCTCGCGTGATCGGCATCGACAAGCGATGCCGAACCACAATGCAGCGCGGCCTGGCACATCGTGATCACGGCATAATCGGCAAGATTTGACAGGCGCATTGCGAATAGTTCTCAATTCAGATGGAATCGTTCTGAATTGGAAATAGGAGCAATCCGCTCTGATTACAATCACAAAAGCCGCGCGGGCGATCAGTCGCCCTTTTGCGCGGCGACCCAGATGCCGACATTTTCCTCCATGATCGACAACGGCACCGGGCCGCTGGTGAGGATCACATCGTGGAAGGCGCGAATGTCGAAATCATCGCCCAATTCGGCCTTGGCCATCGCGCGCAGTTCCATGATCTTCAATTTACCGATCATGTAGGCGGTCGCCTGACCGGGATAGACGATGTAGCGTTCAATCGCCTTTTCGATGTCGCCCGCCGGGTTCGGCGTGTTGTCGGCTAGATATTGTATTGCCTCTTCGCGGCTCCAGCGTTTGTGGTGCAGGCCCGTGTCCACCACCAGCCGCGCGGCGCGCCACAATTCCATGCCGAGCCGTCCGAAATCGGAATAAGGGTCGGCGTAGAACCCCATGTCCTTGCCCAGTTCCTCGGTATAAAGGCCCCAGCCTTCGGAATAGGCCGTCACCCCGCCAAACCGACGGAAAGCGGGCAGGTTGCCGAGCTGGGTCTGCACCGAAAGCTGCAAGTGATGCCCCGGCAGGCCTTCATGATAGGCGAGCGCTTCCAGCTCATTCTTAGACATGTCGCGCAGGTTGTAGAGATTGACGTAGTAGATGCCCGGGCGCGAACCATCCGGCGCGGGGCGCTGATAAAAGGCCTTGCCCGCGCTTTGTTCACGGAAGGCTTCGACCGCGCGGATCTCCAGCGGATCGGTTGGCAGGGTGGCGAAAAATTCGGGCAACCTGGCTTCCATCGCCGCCAGATATTGTTCGGCATCGGCCAGGTAATCTTCGCGGCTGGTGTGGAAGAAGCGCGCATCGTCGCGGGTGTAGGCGAAGAATTCCTGCAAGGTGCCGGTAAAGCCGACCTTGGCCATGATCCCGCGCATTTCGCCGTGGATGCGGTCGACTTCGCGCAGGCCGATGTCGTGAATTTCGTCGGCGGTCAGATCGGTGGTGGTATAGTTTGCAAGCAGCGCGGCGTAATATTTGTCGCCTTCGGGAAAGCGCCACACGCCATCATCGGTCGGAGCGATGGCCTGCTGGCGTTCCATTTCGGTGCGCAGGCGCTGGTAGGCAGGGACCGCAGCGGTGTTCCACCCCGCGCGGGCGCGTTCCTGCAAGGCGGCTTTTTGTTCGGCGGGCAGATCAAGTTGACCGAGCTTCTTGGCGAAGTCCTCCAGCACCGCATTGCCATCGCCTGCGCCCAGCAAATTGCCGATATCGGAAATCACGTAAGGATATACCCATTTGGGCGGCATCACGCCTGCGTCCGCCTGATCGCGCGCCTTGGCGATGAGTGCATCAAGCTGCGGCCCCATGCCTTCGATGCGCGAGACATAGGCTTCCGCCTCGGCCAGATTGGCGACCCGGTGGGTGCTGATCAGAAACGCGGGCATCCGGCTTTGCGCGCCGTTCATCTGATCGAAGATGTAGTCATAGTCGCGGTAGGGCTGGAGCGAGGCGCGGCGCGCGGCCAGCTGTTCAAACAGGCGGTAAGACAGCGCTTGCTGGGCTGGCAACTGCGCCGGATCGAACGACGCGCGCATCCGGGTGACCGCATCCTGCAAGCGCGCAAAACTGGCATCAGCCGCGGCATCCGAAGGATCATCCCACTTGCCGTAATCCTGATCGCGAATCCCGCGCGACGCCTTTCCAAGCGGAGAGTTGGCGAGTTGCTCTGCATCATAGGCGGCAAACAGCGCATCAATCGCCGCAGCTTGGCTGGTGGTGGTTTCAGCCGCAGGTGCGGGTGCGGCGTCCTGTGCGGCAAGGCTGACCGGAGTCAGCGTCAGCGTCAGCGCAAGCATCGAGGAGGCAAAAGCAAAAGCGGAAGCAGCGCGGAAATGGGGCATGGTCACTCTCAGGTCATATTGGCACAATCTGATCAGTGTAAAGATTGCAGCCCTGCGCGACTAGCCCCCCAATTCGCGCAGGTTCCTCGCATTGATCATCTCGGCAAGATAGGGCGTTTCCCGGTCATTCAGGCGCGCCGGGGTGCGCCCGACGAAATGGGTGATTTCGCGGATCATGTGCGATTGATCGAAGAAGGCTTCGGCGATTTCGGCTTCGTCCTCCAGTGACAATTGCGGGGAAGAAAGCAGCGCGGCGACCCGCAATGCGCGGTATTTACGCGCCAGCGCCCGGGGCGGAAGGCCGAAATAACGTTCGACCAGCCGCTGCACCTGTCGCGCGGAATAGCCGGCGGCCCCGTTCAGCGCACTGACGTCGGGATTGAACGCGGCGCTGAGCCAGCGCCCTACCGCGATGACGAGTTCAAGATGGCGCGGATTGATCGGGCGTATCCGGCCTTCGATGAAGGTGCCGATCGCCAGCGCGCATTCCTGCCCCGTCATCGTGCCCGCACGGTATGCGTCAAGCAATTGTGCACCAAGCTCATCGATTTCAGGCCCGAGCACCGATCCCGCAGGCAACAGCCGGTCACGGTTCTCCCCCGCATGAAGTCCGGTCAGCGCCGCCCAGCCAAGCGGGGTCAGCGCCGCGCCAACAGTGTGGAATGGCCCGTCAACCGCTATCGGCACCGCACGCGAAAGCGGGGTGAGCAGGCCGACGGCATGATTGGGGTCACTGTTCCCTCCGGCAAAGTGCAATTCGCCAGTGCCATGCGGGAACAGGCAAAGATGGCCGATCGAAGCTGGCTGGATGTCGCGAATCACCGGTTCGTCGCAGCGGAAATTGTACAAGGTGGTGACGTAAGGCGCGATGTTTTGCGAAGGCGCGATGTAATCGACCGCGATCAGTGACGCAGGCGTAAGGCGCGGCTGATCCCTCGTGGCCCTTTCGGATAATTGAGAGGGAGGAATGATCGCGTCCATAACTTGCCCAACCCACTATTACTGCATTTGTTTACGCAGTCAAAAGTAAGATGGTCAAAAAGAGGCGGCGCCCCGCAAGGAACGCCGCCTATGAAAGTTGAGGAACTCTTTGCAATGATGCTCCGAGCCCTTCGGGTCGCACAAATGGCGATAGACTACGAATCGCCTGCGGGATTGTATGCAAACGACAAACTATGCGCTGATTGACTGGTTAACGTATTACAATATTGTCATATTCAATCCGGATGCGTCTGGCATCTGGCGTGAAATTGCGGACTCGTGCCATTCGGGTTCTCGACACCTGTTGCGCACTGCAATAGGCGCGATGTCCATGCTGTTCGATTTGCTCAAGCCCGCCATGTTCGCGTTCGATCCGGAAACCGGACACCGGATGGCAATTCGCGCGCTTCGCGCACTGCCGCTGCGCATGTTAAAGCGTTCTCCGGTGGGGCTGGCGATCGAGGTGGCGGGGCTTGCCTTCCCCAATCCGGTGGGCGTCGCGGCCGGGTTCGACAAGGATGCCGAGGTGCCCGATGCACTGCTCGGTCTGGGTTTCGGGTTCACCGAAGTCGGCTCGATCACGCCGCTGCCGCAGGCGGGCAACCCCAAACCGCGGCTGTTCCGCCTGGTTGAAGATAAGGCCGTTATCAACCGCATGGGGTTCAACAATGCTGGCGGTGCAGCAGCGCTGGAACGGCTGCGGGCACGGGCTGGTCGCGCTGGCATAGTCGGGGTCAATATCGGGGCCAACAAGGATTCGCCCGACCGCATTGCCGATTACGCGGTGATGGCCAGAATGATGGCCCCGTTCTCGAGCTATCTGTGCGTCAATATCTCCAGCCCGAACACGCCGGGCCTGCGCGCCTTGCAGGATGAAGCCGCGCTGACCGCGCTGATCGATGCGGTGATCGCCGCGCGGGCCGAGGCGGAATGTGCCGCGCTCCCGCCGATCTTCCTCAAGGTCGCGCCCGATCTGGAACTTGCGGATATCGACGCGATTGCGCGGATCGCTATCGACAAGCAGTTGGGCGCGCTGGTGGTTTCCAACACCACGATTTCGCGACCCGCATTGCGCTCGCACCATGCGGACGAGGCAGGCGGGCTGTCTGGTGAGCCGCTACGCGAACTGGCGCTGCAACGGCTGCGCGATTTCCGCAAGGCGACCGGCGGCGCAATCCCGCTGGTGGGAGTCGGCGGCATTGCCAGCGCGCAGCACGCGTGGGAACGTATTCGCGCAGGCGCCAGTCTGGTGCAGCTCTATTCGGCAATGGTTTACGAAGGGCCGGGCCTTGGCGCGCGGATCGTGCGCGGGCTGGAGGCACTGATGCAGCGCGATGGCTTCTCCAGCATTGCCGAAGCGGTGGGAAGCGAATAGCACGCGTTTCATGCGTTTGTTTCATCATCTGATCGCCCCGCTGGCTCTTGCAGCTGCAGCCTGCACCGCCACACCCGCACCGCAAACCGCTGCTGCGGTGCCCATCCCCGCTGGCGCGGTCAGTAGCGCCGATCCGCGCGCAACGGCAGCGGGGGAGGCAATCCTTGCGCAAGGCGGTTCGGCGGTTGATGCAGGCATCGCGGTAATGCTGGCACTGACCGTGGTCGAACCGCAAAGTTCGGGCATCGGCGGGGGCGGGTTCATGCTGCGCGCTGGTGGCGAGTCCGGCGCGCTGACCACTTTCGACGGGCGTGAGACCGCGCCTGCCGCCGCCACGGGCAATCGCTTCCTCGATGCCGATGGAAAGGTGCTGGAGCGCGAAATTCGCGTGTTTTCGGGTCTCAGCGTCGGGGTGCCGGGCAACATCGCACTCGCCGCCAAGGCTCATGCGAAATACGGCACGCTGCCCTGGGCCACGCTGTTCGAGCCCGCGATTACGCTCGCCCGCGACGGCTTCACCATGAACCGGCGGCTGCACGAATCGCTCAGCGACAACAAAGGCCGGGCAGACAAGACCGATGCCGCGCGCGCGGTGTTTTTCGGCGCCGATGGCGAACCGCTGCCGATTGGCGCAACGGTGCGTGTGCCAGCGCTGGCTGATACGCTGGAGGCGCTCGCCAAGGGCGGGCCAAAGGCGATGTATGGCGACAGCGCCGCCGCTGCGCTGGCCACCTATGTCGCAGGCGAAACCCCGCAGGACGGGCACATGACGCCTGCCGATATCGCCGCCTATCAGGCGAAAGAGCGCGCCCCGGTGTGCGCCCCTTATCGCGTTTACCGGGTGTGCGGGATGGGGCCGCCGTCGTCGGGCGGGGTCGCAGTGGCGCAGATGCTCGCGCAACTCGAAGGCTTTGATCTGGCCGCGCTCGGCCCGGACAGCCCGCAATTCTGGCACCTGTTCGTTGAAAGCCAGCGGCTCGCCTATGCCGACCGTGAGCTGTATTCGGGCGACACCGATTTCGTCGAAGTCCCTGTCGCCGGGCTGGTCGATGCGGGCTACCTCAAACAGCGCGCGATCCTGATTTCCCCTGACACCGCACTTGCCAAGGTCGAGGCAGGCGTGCCGCCCGGTGCGCCGCTGGCGCGCGGTGACGGGCCGGAGGAGCCGGAAAATGGCACCACCCATTTCGCGGTGGTGGACGCGGGTGGCAACGCCATCAGCTACACCTCGACGGTCGAAGGCGCATTCGGATCGGGGCTGTATTGGCGCGGGTTTTATCTCAACAACGAACTGACCGATTTCACTCTCACCCCCGAAGCCGATGGCAAGCCGGTCGCCAACCGGGTCGAAGGCGGCAAACGTCCGCGTTCGTCGATGGCACCGACAATCGTCTATGATGCCGATGGCCGGATTGTGCTGGTGATCGGTGCCGCGGGCGGGCCGACGATCCCGGTGCAGGTTGCCCGCGCGATCATCGGCGTGGTGGATTTCGGCATGAGCGCACAGGAAGCACTCGGCCTGCCCTTCATCATGAGCTTTGGCGATAGCGTGTTGATCGAGAAAGGCACCGCGCTCGAAGGCATGGAGGCCGCGCTCAAGGCGCTTGGTCATGCCAGCATCCGCACAGGCGCGCCGCCGCTCAAGGCCAATGCCCTGCGGCTTTTGCCCGATGGCGGCTGGGAAGTGGCGGTCGACCCGCGACTGCAGGGCAAGCTGGCTTATGAATAGCATTTGAGCACATCGCTGCGCACATCGCTTGCCGCTCCTGCAATCAGCTTCTAATCTGCGTCTTCACGGGGGCGCGCATGAACCCCGAATACTATTCGAAGGGATCAGGAGCCTTTGCCAGAACATTCCCCCACTCAGCTTCACGCTGCCCGCGCGGTGGTCAACCCTGCGGATAACCAGCTGTTGCAGGATATCGATGGAGCGCAAAACCTCGTCGAACTGTTCCTCAAACGCGCCGACGCCAAGGGCGACGCACCGTTTCTGGGCCACAAGGCGGGCGGGCAATGGATAACCCAAAGCTGGCGTTCCACGGCCGAGCAGGTGTGCCTTCTGGCGGAAAGCCTGCGCGATATGGGGTTGAACGATGGCGACCGGGTGGCGCTGGTTTCGGAAAACCGGCCCGAATGGTGCATTGCTGACCTCGCCATCATGGCCGCCGGGTGCATCACCGTGCCGACCTACACCACCAACACCCGCCGCGATCACGCGCATATCCTTGATAATTCGGGCGCGCGCGCGGTGTTCGTTTCAAACGAAAAGCTGCTCGCCCCGGTGGTCGGCGCGATCGGCCAGACCGGACTGGTCGAACACGTGATCGGGATCGATGATCTCAAACGCCAGCAATCGGGCAGCTTTGAATATCACGATTGGGCGGCACTGATTACCGGCGATGCGGCAGCCGCGCGCGCGGCGGTGGACGCGCGCATAGCGCTTATCCAGCGCGATGATACCGCCTGCCTGATCTATACCAGCGGCACCGGCGGCGCGCCGCGCGGGGTGATGCAGCACCACGGTGCGATCCTGTGCAATGCGGCGGGAGCGGCCGAGGTGCTGATCGAAGATTTCGGCATCTCCGACGAACGCTTCCTGTCGTTCCTGCCGCTGTCGCACGCCTATGAACATTCGGGCGGTCAATATCTGCCGATCGGAGTCGGCGCGGAAATCTTCTATTCGGAAGGGCTGGAAAAGCTCGCATCGAATATCGAGGAGACGCGCCCGACCATCATGGTCGTCGTACCGCGCCTGTTCGAAGTGCTGCGCACCCGGATCATGAAACAGGTCGAAAAGCAGGGCAAAGTCGCCAATTTCATGATGGACAGCGCGCTCAGGATCGCGGGTGCCAGCCAGGAAGGCGAAAAACGCCTGCGTGACCGGCCATTGGATTTCCTCGTCGAAAAGACCCTGCGCCCCAAGATTCGCGCCAAGTTCGGGGGGCGGATCAAGGCGATGGTTTCAGGCGGCGCGCCACTCAATCCCGAAGTCGGAAATTTCTTCGACGCGATGGGCCTCACCATGCTGCAAGGCTACGGCCAGACCGAGGCCGGGCCGGTGATCAGCTGCAACCGTCCGGCAGCCGGCCTCAAGATGGACACCGTCGGCCCGCCGCTCAGGGGCGTGGAAGTGCGCATTGCCGAAGATGGCGAAATCCTGGTGCGCGGTGAACTGGTGATGCACGGCTATTGGCGCAACGAGGCGGAAACCACACGCACGCTGCAACCCGATCCGAACGACCAAAACGGGAGACTCTGGCTGCATACCGGCGACATCGGCCATTTCGACCACAAGGGCCGGATCGTCATCACCGACCGCAAGAAGGACATGATCGTCAACGACAAGGGCGATAATATCGCCCCGCAAAAGGTCGAAGGGATGCTGACATTGCAGCCCGAAATCGCGCAGGCGATGGTGAGCGGGGACAAGCGGCCTTACGTGGTCGGGCTGATTGTGCCCGATGCCGAATGGGCGCTCGAATGGGCGCGTGAGAATGACGAGAAGTTCGATCTCAAAGCGTTGCAGGAACTGCCCGCCTTCAAACAGGCAGTGCGCGCGGCCGTGGACAGGACCAATGCCGAGCTGCCGGTGACCGAAAAAGTGCGTCAATTCGCTTTCCCGGACGAGGCGTTCTCGATCGAGAACGAGGAAATGACGCCGAGCATGAAGATCAGGCGGCACAAGATCCGCGAGCGGTATCAGGAACGGATTGACGGGCTGTATCGGGGGTGAGGGGCTAACCCGCGACCGTTTTCCAGCCGCTCAGCCGGTTCCGCCATGCAGTGGCCAGTAAAGATGATAAGCGTCTTGCACCCGCATGGCCGGGTTGCGATACTGTTCGGGCATGTTACTCGCTGACAGTCGAGTAAGGCACCGGGGGGTATCGAGAATGACGACTGATCAAGGCTTTGTTGATTTCTACGCGGTCCTTCACGTTCACCCCAGATGCGATCTGCAAACGCTGGAAGCTGCGTATCGCAATCTGGCGAAGAGATACCATCCCGATCATCCCGAAACCGCAGATACCGACAAATTACGCGCCGTTCTGGAAGCATACAGAGCATTGAAGAACCCGGGCGATCGGGCAAAGTATGACAATGAATATGCGGCCAAAATCGGTTTCCCCTTTGCGGAAAGTGAATTCAGCGCTGAAGGTGAGCAGCTCGCGCTTTCGGATGGCGAAGCCCACGAAAAAATATTGATGCACCTGTATCGTCGCCGGCGCAGCTTTGCCCAGGATGCGGGTGTTGGACAATATTCATTGCAAAAACTTGTCGGATGTTCCGATGAAGCCTTTGATTTTCATATCTGGTATCTGAAAGAAAAAGGATTGATCAATTATACTGAAGAAGGAACTATCGCAATAACCATAAAAGGTGTGGATCATACGATATCAATGTCTCAAGTCCACCTGCAAGAGAAGCTTCGGATATCCGGATCTACAACTATGAATGGCGGAACCGATATCAATACTGATCCACCGTCTGATTAACAGTCCCGGATTCCGATTCTGTATTTGAAGTCCGCTGGAATGCCAGTGAGGTTGAAACCGCTGGGGCTCAATCCTCCCACTTCTCCAGCACGCAGCCATAGCCCTTGCGGTAGGTCGCGGTTGCCTCGGCCACCAATGGGAAACGCGCGGTAACGCTTTGGGTCGCCGGGTCATCAACCAGCGTCACCGCCTCCATCCCCGCCAGCTTGTCCTTGGTGCAATCATCAAGGCTGCGCCCGGCGACGAACCGGCACGAACAGGCAACCCGCGCCGAATAGGCCGACGCGATGCTGCCATAGCCGTGGATCGGCTCGCGAAACGCCCACACCGCCGCGCCCAGCGCCGCAACAATGAACGCCAGCAGCCACAGCCCCGCGCTCAGACTGAAGCGCACGCCGCGCTTGCGTGTCGGGGAAGGTGATTTCGCCATTGCCAAGCCTTTGCACATCGGGAATTGAGGGCGCGATGACCCTGAACGCCCGAAGCCATAACCGCGCGCACCTGATCGCGCCAGTCCTGCTGATGCTGAGCGGATGCGCCGCCGCGCCGCCTGCTGAAACGCCGCTGTCCGATGCCGCGCTGGCGGCTGTGACTGATGATGCGGGCGCGCCCAAGGATCAGCTCGCCCGGCAGATCGACGATCTGTTCACGATCGAGGGTCTGGGGGAAACCCGCGCCGTAGTGGTGATGGCAAACGGCAAGCTCGCCGCTGAACGCTATGGGCCGGGCTATGACAAGGACACCCGCTTCATCAGTTGGTCGATGGCCAAGACGGTGACGGGGGTGTTGATCGGGATGCTGATCGCCGATGGCAAGCTGAGCCTGGATGCGCCCGCGCCCGTGCCGCTGTGGCAACGCCCCGGCGATCCGCGCGCTGAAATCACATTGCGCCACCTGCTCCAGATGCGCAGCGGATTGCGGCACACCGAAGCGGGCGATCCGCCCTATGAAAGCAGCGAAGTCAGGATGCTGTTCCTTGACGGGCGCGATGACATGGCGCGCTGGGCCGAGGAACAACCGTTGGAGGCCGAGCCGGGCGACAAGTTCGAATATTCGTCGAACACCAGCGTGATCCTCGCCGATATCGCCGCGCGCGCGCTGACGACGAGCGACGCGCCCGATGTCCGGCGGCAGGCGGTGGCAGATTATCTGCAGGTGCGACTGTTCGGCCCGTTGGGCATGACCAGCATTGTGCCCGAATTCGACGCATCAGGCACGATGATCGGCGGCAGCCTGATGCATGCCAGCGCGCGTGACTGGGCCAAATTCGGGGAGTTCCTGCGATTGAAAGGCCGCGCACCCAGTGGTGAACAACTGGTGCCGCAGCGTTGGGTCGAGGCAATGGTGACCCCCAGCCCCGCCAGCCCGCATTATGGGTTCCAGACCTGGCTCAACCGCCCGATTCGCGGCGCTGAACCCGGCCAGCACCCACTGTTCCCCGACCGCGCGCCGACAAGCCTGTTTTCGCTGATCGGCCATATGGGGCAATATGTGCTGGTTTCGCCCGATCAGCGTGTGACGCTGGTGCGGCTCGGCCATTCGGACAGTGCACAGCGCCCGCCGATGTTGCAACAGGCGGCGGATGTGCTGGATTTGTATCCGGTGAGATAAAGCAGCGCGCTCCCGCGCAGGCGGAATGGTTGGCTGGGCTAGAGGTAGAAGGTTCCCTCAACCACAGTGACGCACGGCCCGCCGAGCCACGCGCGGTTCCCGTCCTTGCGACAGGTCAGATCGCCGCCGCGCGTGCTCGCCTGATGCGCCGTGAAGCTATTGCGGCCCAGCCTTTCGGCCCAGAACGGAGTGAGCACCGCATGGGCCGCGCCGGTCACCGGATCCTCATCCACCCCGCCGCCGGGGACAAACACGCGGCTGACAATATCTGTGCGCTGGCCCAGGGCAGTGCATACGAACAGATTATTGCCCAGCTTCGCAAGCCCGCGCAGATCCGGCTCCAACGCCCGGATTGCCGCCTCGTCGGAATAGAGGAACAGGTCATAGCCCAGCGGATTGCGCCATGTCTCCAGCGGCACGGCGCCAAGCAGAGCCGCAGCCTCAGGCCATTCACCGGGGGTCGTCGCGATGCAGGGTAGCCCCACTTCATACGCACCATTGGCACGGCGCACTTCGAGCAGGCCCGATTGGCGGGTGCGGAAGGTGACCTTTGCTCCCCCGTCCCGGCCCAGCAGCACATGCCCGCTTGCCAGTGTCGCATGGCCGCACAATCTCACCTCTTCAGCGGGCGTGCACCAGCGCAGCTCCCAATCCGCCGCACCCGTGGTGTCGCGCACCACGAAGGCGGTTTCGGCAAACAGGTTTTCCGCCGCGATTCCCACCAGCACATCATCGGGCAGCCATTGGTCGAGCACCATCACCGCCGCCTGATTGCCGCCAAACGGCACAGCGGAAAAGGCATCGACGTGCCAATAGGGGATCGCTTGCGGCATCTTGCGGTTCCTCAGGGGTATAACAGCGTGTCCGACCACGGCGCGTCGGCCGCGGAGCGGGTGAATTCGCGGCGGTCGTGGAGGCGGTTGTCGCGGTCAATCCAGAACTCGATCCGGCGCGGGCAAAGCGTGAAGCCCGTCCAGTGCGGCGGGCGCGGCACCTTGCCTTCGCCCTCGTTCGCGGCCCATAATTCCTGCACGCGGTCGAGATATATCTGACGATCAGGCAGCGGCCGCGATTGGTCGCTCGCCGCGCTGCCGACCTGGCTTTTGAACGGGCGCGAATGGAAATAGGCGTCGGCAGCCTCGGGGCTGACTTCGATCAGCGGGCCTTCGATACGGATCTGGCGGCGCAGACTTTTCCAGTGAAACAGCAGCGCGGCCTGCATAGTGGCGCGGATATGCGCGCCCTTGCGGCTTTCGGCATTGGTGAAAAATGTGAACCCCCCGCCCGCGATCTCGCCCGCGCCGTGGCCCTTCAACAGCACCATCCGCACCGAAGGCGCGCCATCCGCCGTCGCCGTGGCGAGCGCCATGGCGTTGGAATCATTCGGTTCACTGGCGTGGGCTGCGGCGAACCATTCGTCAAACAGCGCGAACGGATCGGCCCCGGCGGGCAGCACACTGGCGGCAAGCTGGGCATCATCAACAGGGGGCGGGCTGGACATCGGGCTTCCTTACTGTGTTGCTGCAAACGGGACATAGGCCCCTGCGCCCGCCGGGAAAAGGCGCGCATGGTAAATTTCGTCTGTTCGTTCGTGCGGCTCGATGCTTGCCACTTGCCACTGTTGCACCTAGCTAAATCACCATGCGCGATCCTTACAGCACACTTGGCATTGCCCGCACCGCGTCCGAAGCGGACATCAAGACTGCCTATCGCAAACTCGCGAAGGAACTGCACCCCGATCGCAACAAGGATAAACCCAACGCGGCGGAGAGATTTTCCGACGTCACCCGCGCCTATGATCTGTTGTCCGACAAGGACAAACGCGCGCAATATGATCGCGGCGAAATTGATGGCGAAGGCAATCCTGCCAACCCCTTTGCCGGGATGGGTGCGCGCGGCGGATACAGAGGCGGCGGCACTTATGGTGCGGGGCCGGGCGGCGGAGATTTCGGCGGCGTTGGCCCTGATGATGTTGATCTTAGCGACCTGTTCGAAGGACTGTTCGGCGGCAAAGCGCGCCAGCAGCCGGGTGCAGGCGCGCGGCGCGGGTTCGGCCGCCAGCCTCCGCCACCACCTCCGCCGCCGCGCCGTGGGGCCGATATCCAGTACCGCCTCGCCGTTCCTTTCGTCGATGCTGCCGCGGGGCGCGATCAGCGCATCACGCTGGCCGATGGCAAGGCGATCAACCTCAAACTGCCCGCTGGCGTCGATGATGGCACGATCATGCGCCTCAAGGATAAGGGGCAACTTGGGGTCGGCGGCTATGGTGACGGGATCGTGATGGTCGAGGTCGGCAGCCACCCGTTCTTCCGGCGTGAAGGCGACAATATCCGCATGGATCTGCCGATAACCCTTGATGAGGCTGTGCGCGGCGCGAAGGTCAAATGCCCGACGGTCGATGGAGCAGTGATGCTGACGATCAAGCCGGGAACCAACGGTGGCACGGTGTTGCGGCTGGCGGGCAAGGGCTGGACCAAGAAGAACGGCAAAGTCGTGGATGGCAAGCCCGAACGCGGCGATCAGCTGGTCACGCTCGAAATTCAGCTTCCGGAAGATCTGGCTGCGCTGGAGGAACGGCTCGAAGGCTGGGTTGACGCCGCCCGCCCGCGGGAGAAGTTCGGCCTTTGACGGGCCGGGCGCGCGGGCCTCTATCCGGTGATCGACACCGCCCCCTTCAAACAGACCGTGCAGGTGATCCGCCGGGTCGTCACCGGCACCTTCAACGATGGCTTCATTCATGCGGGCAATCTGGCCTATCTGTCGATGCTGGCGATTTTCCCGTTCTTCATTCTGGGCGCGGCGCTGTTCGATCTGCTCGGCGGGCGCGCCAATGCCGAGGAGATGATTGCCGCAGTCACGCGGGCACTGCCGGATTCGGTCGCCAGCGTGATCGAGCCGGTCGCCGAAGACGTGATCTATGCCCGGTCGGGCTGGCTGCTGTGGCTGGGCGCAGCAGTTGGCCTGTGGACGGTATCGAGCCTGATCGAAACGATCCGCGACATCCTGCGCCGGGCCTACGGTACGCCGCCGGTGCAGGCTTTCTGGAAAACCCGGATGCTTTCCGCCGGGCTGACGCTGGCGGCGGTGGTGGTGTTGATGCTGTCGCTGTTCGCGCAGGTGGCAATTGGTGCTGTGCAACAGGTGATCATTGCCGCCCTGCCGCAGCTGGGCGAGGTCATTGCGCCCCTCAGGCTATCCCGGCTGCTTCCCGCATTGGGGCTGGCCGGGTCGTTATATGTGCTGTTCGTCAGGCTGACCCCGGCGCAATATCGCAAAAGCCGCGCGCCGCGCTGGCCCGGTGCGGCATTCACGATGCTGTGGTGGCTGGGGGTCGCCGCCGCGCTGCCAGTGGTGCTGCGGCAGTTCTTCACCTATGACCTGACCTATGGCAGTCTTGCCGGTAGCATGGTGACTTTACTGTTTTTCTGGCTCGTCGGGCTTGGGCTGGTTATCGGCGCGGAATTGAATGCGGCGCTGGCGCTCACACAGCCTCACATGAGGTCCGGAGACGATTGCGAGGAGATGACAGAATGAACGGATCAATGCCCGGTTTATTGAACGGCAAGCGCGGCCTGATCATGGGGCTGGCCAATGACAAGTCGCTGGCCTGGGGCATCGCCAAAAAGCTGGCCGAACACGGCGCCAGCCTCGCGTTTTCCTATCAGGGCGAAGCGCTGGCCAAGCGGGTGATCCCGCTCGCCGCCGAACTTGGCAGCGATTTCACCTTTGAATGCGACGTTTCCAGCATGGAATCGCTCGACGCCGCCTTTGCCGCGCTGAAACAGCGGTGGGACAGCATCGACTTCGTGGTTCACGCGATCGGCTTTTCCGACAAGAACGAACTGCGCGGGCATTATGTCGATACCAGCCTCGACAATTTCCTGATGACCATGAACATTTCGGCCTATTCGCTGGTAGCGATCACGCAGCGCGCTGCCGCGATGATGCCTGACAGCGGCGGAGCGATCCTGACGCTGAGCTATTACGGCGCGGAAAAGGTCGTGCCGCATTACAATGTGATGGGTGTGGCCAAGGCGGCGCTGGAAACCAGCGTCAAATACCTCGCCAATGATCTGGGGCCGCGCAATATCCGCGTAAACGCGATCAGCGCCGGGCCGATCAAGACCTTGGCGGCGAGCGGGATCGGCGATTTCCGCTACATCCTCAAATGGAACGAGCTGAACGCCCCGCTGCGCCGCAATGTCACGATCGAGGATGTTGGCGGCGCGGCGCTCTATCTGCTGTCAGACCTCGCTTCGGGCGTCACCGGAGAGACGCATCATGTCGATGCGGGCTATCACGTCGTCGGCATGAAACAGGAAGACGCACCCGATATCGCGCTATCGTGATTGCGTCCGTCCGGGTCTGTTGGGTGCCAGCCCTTCCATTCAATGCAATGCCCCACATAGATCCATGCAAATGCGCGCTTTGGCCCGATTAAGAGGCTAATAGCGGCCGCCACCAGCCTTCATGGTCGAGATACCAGCGCAATGTCTGGCGCAGGCCGTTATCGAAGCTGTGTGCCGGGGCATAGCCGAGTTCGGCGCGG
>PHEL01000129.1 GCA_002842925.1 Alphaproteobacteria bacterium HGW-Alphaproteobacteria-14 | reverse complement strand
ATCGCTGGCTGATCCGTTCCGACTGAACGGGGCCCCTCCGGCTTTCTTCGATACATCGCCGGGCGGTTCCCATGCGAAGCGCGGCCCCTTACAGCTTTCAGTGGTGATTGCAAGACTTGTCGGCGATGAAGCGGACGGGCAGTCGCATGGTTTGGATAACGCGATTCGCGTGCAGGGGGATGGAACGTGCCTTCAGGACTGGTTGCGCTGTTGGATGATATTTCGGTGATTGCCAAGGCGGCCTCGGCCTCGATCGACGATATCGGCGTTGCTGCGGGCAAGGCCGGCACCAAGACCGCAGGCGTTGTGATCGACGATGCGGCGGTCACGCCGAGTTACGTGACCGGCCTAAGCCCGGCGCGCGAATTGCCGATCATCTGGAAGATCACAAAAGGCAGCCTCAGGAACAAGTTGTTGTTCCTGCTTCCGGGCGCGCTGATCCTGTCGGAGTTTCTGCCGGGTGCCATCATCTGGCTGTTGATGATCGGCGGGGCGTTCCTGTGTTACGAAGGCGCTGAAAAAGTGCTGGAAAAACTGGGACTGGCCAAACACGGAGCGACGCTTGAGGACGAAATCACCGATCCGGTGGCGTTCGAAAACGAGCGGGTAGGCGGCGCGATCCGCACCGACCTGATCCTGTCAGCCGAAATCATGGCAATCACGCTGGCCGCACTTGATCTGGATGTGTGGTGGGAAAGAGGCCTTGCGCTCGCGCTGGTCGCCATCATCGTTACGGTGGCGGTTTATGGCGCTGTGGCGGTGATCGTGAAGATCGACGACATCGGCCTGCATCTGACCAGACAGGAGGGCGGCTGGAAGCAGTCCATCGGCCATTTTCTGCTGCGGTTCGTGCCCAAACTGCTGATCGCCCTGTCGGCGATCGGCACGGTGGCGATGCTGTGGGTCGGTGGCGGGATCATCGTCCACGGCACGCACGAAGTGGGCTTCCACGCGATTTATGACGTCATTCACGGGGCCGAAGGCGCCGTGGCTGCCGCTGCCGGGGCGCTGGGTGGGGTGGCTGGCTGGCTGACCTATGCAGCGCTGTCGGCGGTGATCGGGCTGGCGCTTGGCGGGATAATTGCGTTTGTCCTGCATAAAATGCTGGGTGTGGGCGCTGGCGAGGGGCATTAGGTCTGCACTTATGACCACGCCCATCCTTTACACCTGCGCCCGATCACGCGGCCTGCGCGCGACCTGGGCTGCCGAAGAAGCGGGGGTGGAGATCGACCTCAGGCTGCTGCCGTTTCCGCCGCGCTATCTGGCACCCGATTTTCTGGCGCTGAACCCGCTTGGCACCGTGCCTTTGCTGATCGACGGCGACACGCGGATGACCGAAAGCTGCGCCATCGCGCATTATCTCGCCACGCGCGAAGGCTACACCCCGCTCGCCATCGCACCGGGTGAGCGCGATTACGGCGAATATTGCGACTATACCTACCACGCCGATGCAACGATCACCTTTCCGCAGACAGTTTATATGCGGTTCGCCATCTTCGAGAAGGACAAGGGCTGGGCGGAGGCCGGGCACGCCTATGCCAAGTGGTTTCACAAGCGGTTGGTAAAGATTGAACAGCGGCTTCAGGCCCGCGAGTTCCTGTGCGCTGATCGCTTTACGGTGGCCGATATCTGCGTTGGCTATGCGCTGATTCTGGCTGAAAGCGTGGGGCTGGATCAAGGCGTGCCGCAAAACCTCAAGGACTACCGTGCCCGGTTGACTGCGCGCACCGCATACCAGCGAGCGATCGCGCGGGAGGGGGAAGGGCGGTTGGCGCTCGATAAACCGCCTTTGTGATCGCGCCGGAACCCTTGTCCAGTCGGGCGATTAGCTATCCAGATCATGCCCGCAGCGGGTGCAAATCCGATTGGGCCAGAGGACAACGAAGATCCCCCGGAAAAACGCATTCTTGCCGCATTGCGGACAGTTGAACCGCAGCATCTGCGCATTGGCGATCACCAGCAGCATGATCGCCGCCGCAAAGGCAACAGAGGAATGGCCGTAAAGCCGGTCAACCACCACCACCAGCACCACGGCAATCACCAACGCCGCAATCATCCGCCATGCGTGGCGCACCGCATTTCGATAAAGCGTCATGGCAAGCGGGCGAAGATTGATCGGGCGAACTGGGTCAGCGTATCATCGCGCGCGCCCATCACCACGATCCGGTCGCCGCGCTGCGCAATGGCGATGATGCGTTGCGCGCAATCTTCGCGCGTCGGGATGTGTTCGGCCTTGCCGCCTGCCTGCGCGATCAGCTGCACGATCCGTTCGCTGCCTTCACTGCGATCAACCGTGCCCCCGAAATAGACCGGATCGCACAGGATCGAGAGATCATCCGCGCCCAATTCGCGGGCGAAGGTCTGGGCTAGTTCCGCCCCCATCTGGCGCAGCGGGCCATAGCCATGCGGCTGGAAAAACGCGATTACCCGTCCGGGCGTCGCCTTCAACGTGCGCAAGGTGGCGGCGCATTTTTCCGGATTATGGCCGAAATCATCGATCACCGTGATGCCCTGCGCACTGGTGCCGATCACATCAAAGCGCCGCGCCAACCCTGCAAAGCTGCGCAATGCCAAGGCGGCCTGGGAAACGCCGACCCCGGCCGCGCTCGCCGTGGCAATCGCCGCCAGCGCGTTTGACAGATTGTGCAGGCCCGGCATCGGCAGGATCAGCGGAAACGCCTCGCGCCTGCGGTTGTCGATTACCGCCGCGCGAATGCCGAACGCGCCCTGTTCGATCGAATCCGGCTCAACCGTGATATCGGCGCCGGGCACGGTGACGCCAAAGGTGACCTTGGCACGCGCGCGCACCGCAAGCGCAGCAGCCTCTGGACTGTCGAGATTGATCACCGCTGTCTTCGATGCGGCCGCGTAATCACCAAACAGAACGCGCAGTTCCTCGATACTCTTGTGGTCGAGGCTGACATTCAGCAGCACGCCGATAGTCGGGCGGTAAAGCGCAATCGAACCATCGCTTTCATCCACCTCGCTTACGAACAGATCGGCTTGCCCGATTTTTGCGCTGGCAAGGGGATCGGCAGGCGTGATGAAGTTCTTCATCACCGCGCCGTTCATCACCGTGGGATCACGCCCGGCGTGGTGCATGATCCACGCGATCATCCCGGTGACGGTCGATTTGCCCGATGTGCCGCCTACCGCAATCGAGAACGCGGCCCGGTTGAACAGCTGCGACAGCAGCTCCGCCCGGCTCAATCGTGCGCAGCCAAGTTCGCGCGCGCGGGCGACTTCGGGCACGCTGTCCTCAATCGCGGCGGACGCGATCAGCACCTGATCGGGCGAGGTAATGCCGCTGCCATCCTGCGGGAACAGCGCGAAACCATTGGTTTCCAGCCATGCGAATTTTTCGGGGGTGCGGCCCTGGTCGCGGCTGCGATCCGATCCGGCGACCCGATAGCCAAGGCCCCGCGCAATCTGCGCCAGCGGAAGCATTCCCGATCCGCCAATGCCGCAAAAGAATAGCGGGCGCTCCGGCGGCGTCCCTGGCTCGATCCCGTTATCCATAGCACGCGTGGTTATTGACTTGCGCCATCACTGACAAGCGCCATAGGTTGCCGCGTATGACGAATATCGCGATCTGTGCGCCTGCGACCCCGATCACCCACGAGCACCGCGATGCGCTCATGGCGCTGGTAGCGGCTCAGTTTCCCGCGCACCGCGTGACGTTTCACGATCAGTGTTTTGAACGGGCCGGGCATTTTGCCGGGGATGATCTGCGGCGGCTGACCGCGCTGCTCGAATGCGCCAATGATCCGGCGTTCGACGTCGTATGGTTTGCCAAGGGCGGTTACGGTTCAAACCGCATTGCCGAGGCGGCAGTGGCGCAGATGAACGCATCCGCGCGGGCCAAGACCTATGTCGGCTTTTCCGACTGCGGTTATCTGCTGGCCGCGCTCTACCGTGCAGGGATCGGGCAGAGCGTCCATGGCTCCATGCCCGTAAGTGCGCGGTCGGAAGGCGGGCGCGCTGCGATCCGGCGGGTGCTGGACTGGCTTGGCGGGGATACCAGCGGGATTGAACCAAGCCTTGATGGCAGCACGCCTGCTGCCGCATTCAACCTCATCACGTTGGCGATGCTGGCGGGCACGCCGTTGATGCCTGATCTGACCGGCCATGTGGTGATGGTGGAGGAGGTGTCCGAGCATCTCTATGCCATCGACCGGATGTTTTTCCATCTGGCCGGAACGCTTCCCCGGCTTGCCGGGCTGCGATTGGGCGCGATCACCGACGTGCCCGAAAACTATGTCGAATTTGGCCAGAACGAGGAAGATATCGCCCGTTTCTGGTGCGCGCGCGCGGGCATTCCCTATCTGGGCCGTGCGCTGATCGGGCATAATTCTGCCAACAGGGTTGTGCCCTTCGGACTTGCCAGCCCACCCGCGCGGACGTAACCGCGCGCCCCAACACAAGAATGGGGCCAAAAACCAATACGGGGGTCAATGATGCGCGCGTTTATTTTTCCGGGTCAAGGCAGCCAGAAAATCGGCATGGGGGCAGAGCTTGCCGCAGCGAGCGCGGCCGCGCGCGAGGTGTTTGGCGAGGTTGACGAGGCGCTGTCGCAAAAGCTGTCGGCATTGATGCGCGAAGGGCCGGAAGCCGACCTGACCCTTACCGAAAACGCGCAGCCTGCGATCATGGCCAATGCGATGGCGACATTGCGGGTGCTGGAGCGCGATTTCGGTGTGCAACTGACCAAACATGGCACCTGCGTCGCGGGCCATTCGCTGGGCGAATACACCGCCCTGTGCGCGGTCGGCGCGTTCAGCCTGGCGGACACCGCGCGCCTGCTCAAGCTGCGCGGGCTGGCGATGCAATCCGCCGTGCCGGTGGGCGAAGGGACGATGGCGGCACTGCTGGGGGCGGATATTGATCAGGCGAAGGCGCTGGCCAAGGCTGCGGCGCAGGGTCAGGTGTGCGAAGTTGCTAACGACAATGATCCCTCGCAGGTCGTGATATCCGGCCACACTGCGGCGATTGAGCGCGCGGTGGCGCTGGTCAAGGAGTTCGGGATCAAGCGCGGTATCCTGCTGCCGGTTTCCGCGCCGTTTCACTGCGCGTTGATGCAGCCCGCCGCCGAACGGATGGCCGAGGCTTTGGCGCAAACCCCGCCCGCCGCGTTCACCTTGCCAATTTATGCCAATGTCACCGCCGCGCGCGTCACCGATCCTGAAGCCGAACGCGGATTGCTGATCGAACAGGTTACGGGCCGGGTGCGCTGGCGCGAAAGCGTGCTTGCCATGCGCGCCGATGGGGTGGAAAGCTTTGTCGAACTGGGGGGCAAGGTATTGGGGCCGATGGTCGGCCGGATCGACCGCGAAGCGCAGGTTGCAAGCCTTGTGACGATGCAGGATATTGAAGCGTTTGCGAAGGAATTGGTGTGATGTTCTCACTCAAGGGCATGAATGCGCTGGTCACTGGTGCGAGCGGCGGGATCGGATCGTCGATCGCCCACGCGCTCGCCAGTCAGGGCGCGCGGCTCGCGCTGTCGGGTTCCAACCCGGCCAAATTGCGGGCGTTTCGCGATGAATTGAACGAAGCCTATCCGCACCACGATCATGATGGCCATGTCGAGATTACCTGCGATCTGGGGAACGCCGCCCAAGTCGCGACAATCTGGGGATGCGGATGAAGGATGATGAATGGGATCAGGTGATCCGCATCAACCTCGAAGCCGCGTTCCGCCTGATGCGCGCGGCGGCCAAGCCGATGATGAAGGCGCGGTTCGGGCGGATCATCAACATCACCAGCGTGGTCGGGGCGACCGGCAATCCGGGCCAGATGAACTATTGCGCAGCCAAGGCGGGCCTGACCGGCATGACCAAGGCGTTTGCGCAGGAAGTCGCCAGCCGCGGGATCACCGCCAATTGCGTCGCCCCCGGCTTCATCCGCACCGCGATGACCGCCGCGCTCGATGAAAAGCAGCAGGCCGCCATCAATGGCCGGATCCCGATGGGGCGGATGGGGGAAGGCAGCGAGATTGGCGCTGCGGTTGCGTTTCTTGCCAGCCGCGAATCCGCCTATGTCACGGGTGAAACGCTGCACGTAAACGGCGGGATGGCGATGCTGGGGTGATCAGTGCGGCGGTGTTTTGGCCCTTATCCCCAGCGGAAACGCCCCTCGCAAAGCCGCCAACTTGCCCGTATTGTCAGCGGCGCTAAGGTTTTACGCACTTTCCGGCGTTTGAAGGCGATTCCTTCGTCTTTCTGCCACACAAAGGAACGATAGGGACAAGCGATGAAGGCCACGATTGAACGCGCGACCCTGCTGCGGTGCCTCTCCCACGTGCAGTCGGTGGTTGAACGGCGCAACACTATTCCGATCCTGTCAAATGTGCTGATCGACGCCAGCGACGGCGGCAGTGTCCGCGTGATGGCGACCGATCTTGACCTGCAGGTGGTTGAATCAATGTCGGCTTCGTCGGTCGAACAGGCAGGCGCGATCACCGTGTCGGCGCATCTGCTGTTCGATATTGCGCGCAAGCTGCCCGAAGGCAGCCAGGTCAGCCTGACCACCAGCGACAACCGGCTTGAGGTCAAGGCGGGCCGGTCGAACTTC
>PHEL01000128.1 GCA_002842925.1 Alphaproteobacteria bacterium HGW-Alphaproteobacteria-14 | reverse complement strand
CCTCCATGACGGCACATCTCGGCAATGCAAGAAACCAACCGGCAGACAATCCACTTATCCGTTGCCGATCTCTGTGCAGACAAACCGGGCCACCTCTGTATGGTGGTCGCAGTGGTGATCGGCGGAATGTTTCGGTTGCAAACGGGTAGCATCCGCGAGTGGGCTAGAGCGGCTTCTGGCGGCCTGCTGATGGGCATCGGCGCAACGTTGGTTCCGGGCGGCAACGACACGATGCTGTTTACCGGCATTCCGCTGCTGTTGCCCAACCTGTTGATCGCCTATGCTGCCTTTGTCGTAACGCTTTACTTGGCATTATTTATCGGCAGTCCGAAGGACGGGCAGCAGATTTCCGCCAGTGCCTGATACTGAACGAGGTAAAGTACTTCCCGTTCCTCTCACACCCCCGCCAGCAGTCGAGCGCCCACCACCAGCACCAGCAATGCGGTCAACCATCTGATCCATTTCGGTGGCAGCAAGCGCGCGGCGAACAGGCCACCGATCTGGCCGCCGATCACCACCGCAATCAGGAGCGGCAGCGCTGTGCTTAGTGCTTGCCCGAACAGCTCGGGGCCGTTCTTGAACATTTGCCCGGCAAGGCCAAACAGCGAGTTGACGAGGATAAACAGGCTGGCCGTCGCCGCAATGGCGCGCGCGCCCTGCCAGCGCGTGAGGTGCAGCAGCGGGGCGAGAAAAACCCCTCCGCCGATTCCCACCAGCCCGGCAAGGAACCCCAACACCGGCGCGGCAATGGGTACCCAGCGGGCAAAGCGCGTCGGCTCACCTGTGCGGTCTTTTCCAATCGGGATCAGCATTGCAAGGCTGGTCAGCACCAGACTGACCCCCAGAAGCGTGAGAAACGCATCGCGCCCTATTGGAATCAACCCGCCGACAAAGCTCGCCGGGGCAGCCAGTGCCACCAGCAGCAGCGCGCCGCGCCACGGAGTAATCCTCGCGCGCGCAAACCGCACACTCGATCCTGCCACCACGACGATATTGCACGCCAGCGAGATCAGCGGCAGCAAGCGGTAATCGAGCCCCGACAACGCCAGCAGCGCCGCATAGGTCGACCCGCCGCCAAACCCGACACTGGCATAGAGCAAAGCGGTGACAAAGAACGCCAGCGCCAGCAGTAACGGAACTGCACCGATCATTACTGCCCCTCGTTACGCATTACGATCCTGCTCAGGCGTTTTGACGCCCGCTTATCGCTCCATGGCAATGTTTGTACTTGTTGCCACTGCCGCACGGGCACGGCGCATTGCGGCTGATATCAAGATTGGCGAAGGGATTGTCAGTATTCGCCCCGCCCGGCCCGGTGGCCGCACGCGGGCTTCCGGCGAGCGAACCAAACAATTCAGGCCGCAGTTCCGAACCATCCCCGTCGCCCGAATTGTCCAGCCCGGTCAAAGGATCAATATGGCCAGTGAGAAAAGCAGGCAGATCGGGCAGTGATTGCGGTTGCGGCTGTTCAATCCTGAGTTCAGCCCGGAACAGGATCCTGGTCACTTCCTCACGCAGCGTGTCGAGCATCGATTCAAACAGGCTGAACGCTTCCTGCTTGTATTCGTTGATTGGCTGTTTTTGCGCAATGCCGCGCATCCAGATCACCTGCCGCAGCGCATCGAGCGTGGCGAGGTGTTCCTTCCAGTGATGATCGAGCTGGCGCAGCAGCACGTCCTTTTCGACTATCCGCCAGACTGCCGGGTCTGCGGTCATCTTGGCCTCGGTCATGTCGTCGGTAAGAGTGCGCAGCCGTTCTTCCAGAATTTCAGGCTCGACCTGGTCTTCGGCCAGCCACTCATCAAACGGCGGCTGGAACCCGAAGATCTCCTCAACCTTGGTGCGCAATCCGGCAATATCCCACTGTTCGGGATAGGAACCCGGCGGGCACGCGGTGCCAACAATCGTGTTGATGGTGTCGTGACGCATATCCACCACGACATCATCAACTGCCTCGGAATCCATGATCTCGGCGCGCTGTTCATATACGACCTTGCGCTGATCATTCATCACATCGTCGTATTGCACGACCTGTTTACGGGTATCGTAATTGCGCGCTTCGACCTTCTTCTGGGCAGTCTCGATCGCCTTTGACAGCCACTTGGAGCCGATCGCCTCACCATCAGCGAGGTTCGATTTCATCATTTTGGAGAACAGAGTGTCGGGGCCGAAGATGCGCAGCAGGTCATCTTCGAGGCAGAGGTAAAAACGCGACAGGCCCGGATCGCCCTGACGGCCCGAACGGCCGCGCAGCTGGTTATCGATGCGGCGCGATTCGTGGCGTTCGGTGCCAAGCACGAACAGCCCGCCCGCCGCGATCACCTGCTGCTTTTCCTCTGCCACCTCGGCACGGATGCGGGCGATGGCGGCATCGCGCTCCGGCCCGTCGGGCAGATCAGCAAGTTCATCCTGAATGCGGTATTCGACATTGCCGCCCAGCTGAATATCGGTGCCGCGACCAGCCATGTTGGTCGCGATAGTCACCGTGCCAAGCCGGCCGGCCTGCGCGACGATGCGTGCTTCCTGTTCGTGGAAGCGGGCGTTGAGCACCGCGTGCGTCACCCCTTCCTTGTCAAGGAACTGGCTGAGCAGTTCGGATTTTTCAATCGACACCGTGCCAACCAGCACCGGCTGACCGATCTCATTCTTGTCCTTGATCGCCTTGGCAATCGCGCCGAATTTGTCGATTGTGCTCTTGTAAAATTCGTCTTCTTCATCGATCCGCGCGACTGGCAGGTTGGTCGGAATTTCGACCACGCCGACCTTGTAGATGTCCCAGAATTCGGCAGCTTCTGTGGCGGCTGTGCCGGTCATACCGGACAGTTTGGGATACATGCGGAAATAATTCTGGAACGTGATCGAGGCCATCGTCTGGTTTTCCGGCTCGATCCGCACGCCCTCCTTGGCCTCAACCGCCTGATGCAGACCGTTCGACCAGCGGCGGCCATCCATCATTCGGCCGGTGAATTCATCGATGATGACGATCTTGCCGTCCTTGACGATGTAATCAGTGTCACGCTTGCGCGCAAAATTTGCGACCAGCGCCTGATCGAGATGGTGGACTACCTGGGTGTTCTCGACATCATACAGATTGTCGGTGGCGAGCAGGCCCTTTTCGATCAGGAGCTTTTCGACTTCCTCCAAACCGTCTTCGGTCAATTGGACGCGTTTAACCTTTTCATCGATGTCGAGCCATTCGACCGGGATTTCGCGCGCCACCTGGTCGAGCGCGACGTAAAGGTCGGCCTTGTCTTCGGTTGGGCCAGAGATAATCAGCGGCGTGCGCGCTTCGTCGATCAGGATCGAATCGACTTCGTCGACGATGGCGAAATTGAACGGGCGCTGCGCCATCTGGCTGCGTTCGTGCTTCATGTTGTCGCGCAGGTAATCGAAGCCGAATTCGTTGTTGGTGCCGTAGGTGATATCGGCTCCGTATGCGTCGCGCTTGGTTTCTTCGGGCATTCCGGGGACAATCACCCCGACGTTGAGGCCGAGCCAGTTGTAAAGCCGCCCCATCTCCGCCGCGTCGCGCCGGGCAAGGTAATCGTTCACAGTTACAACGTGCACACCCTTGCCTTCGATCGCATTGAGATACACCGCCAGCGTCGCCATCAGCGTCTTGCCTTCACCGGTGCGCATTTCCGCGATTTCGCCGCGGTGGAGCACGATCCCGCCGATCAGCTGCACGTCAAAATGGCGCATCCCGAACACTCGCACCGATGCCTCGCGCACGGTGGCAAATGCTTCGGGCAGAATGTCATCGAGCTTCGCGCCATTATCGATCAGCCCGCGCAGTTTGGCCGTCTGCCCCTGCAATTCCGAATCAGTCAGCAACTGCATCTGCGGTTCCAGAGCATTGATCTGCAGAACAATCTTGCGCAGCGATTTGACGTATCGGTCGTTGGTAGAACCGAACAGGGATTTAATGATGGAATTGAACATGAAAAGCAGACCTTTGATCGGGTGCAGCCCTGCAATGCGGGCCTGAATCGGGTTCGGGAGAGAGAGAGCGCTTGGCCACCGGGCGCAGCGCTAAAACAGAAGACGATGTGCGAACGTGGCCTATTCGTAGGCGCGTTCGATCCCCATCAGCACTGGTAGCCGCAACGCGTACGGCGTGGCCGGACGGCTGGCTGGGGCTTCAACCTCACGGCTTTCCCGCAAGGTCGCAGGCGCAGGTTGCACTGTAACGGTTTCCCCGCCCGATGCATCGTCGCCAGTGGTTGCAGCGATACTGGAATCGCACGCCAGCGCCTCAGCCAACGACGCCTGCGCCGGGCTACCAATCGCAGCCAGGCCGGTAAGCAGAGCCAGAAGGGCGAGGATATGACGGGTCATAGTCGAGACCAAATAGGGAATCTTGAACGTTTCGTCCACCAGCTTTGCTGATTTACTGCATCGCATCTCGCGCCTAGAGGCTCTCCCCCATGGAAATTGAACGCTCGCCGCTCGCTCGCCCCTTCCCCCAATTGCCTGCAATCGCAGGCGTGACGATGCGTGTAACGCGCGCGCGTTACAAGGAATGGGCTAATGAGCCTGAACGCTGCGATCTGACCTTTGCAGAATTGACCGAAGGCACCACCGTGGCGGGCGTCTTCACCAAAAGCGCCTGCGCCTCGTCCGAAGTGGAATTGGGCCGTGAACAGGTCAAGGCAGGCCGTGCGCGGGCACTGATCGTCAATGCAGGTAATTCCAATGCTTTCACCGGGTATCGCGGGCGCGAGGCGGTGGATGCGATTCAAACGCAGGTAAGCGCGGCGCTGGGCTGCACAGCAGATGATGTGTTCGTCTCGTCTACCGGCGTAATCGGCGTGCCGCTGCCGATCGACAAGGCACGTGCCGGGATCACTGCTGCTTTGACGGCGCATCCCTGCACCTGGGAGGATGCCGCCAACGCCATCGGCACCACAGATACATTTGCCAAGGGCGCGGCTGGCAGTGCGATGATTGGCAACACGCGAGTGGAACTCGCCGGGATCATCAAGGGTTCGGGCATGATCGCGCCCGATATGGCGACCATGCTCGGCTATGTGTTCACCGATACAGACGTGGCACCAACCTTCCTGCAAGAAGCGCTGAACCGCGCCAACGCAGCGACATTTTCTTGCATCACGGTTGATGGCGACACTTCGACCAGCGATACCGTGCTGGTGTTCGCCACCGGCAAGGCGGCGAATGCCCGGATCGAGAACTGGGACAGCCCGGGCGCGGATGCCTTTGCCGCTGCACTGGCCGATGTGTGCCGCAATCTTGCGCAACTGGTTGTGTGCGATGGCGAGGGCGCGCAAAAATTCATCACGATCCGGGTGTCGGGCGCGGCGAGCGATGACAGCGCGCGGCGGATTGGCCTCACCATCGCCAATTCACCGCTGGTCAAGACTGCCATCGCGGGCGAGGACGCCAATTGGGGCCGCGTGGTCATGGCGGTGGGCAAGGCAGGCGAACCAGCGGATCGTGACAAGCTTTCCATCGCATTCGGCGGCGTGTGGGCCGCGAGGAACGGTCTGCCGGTCGAAGATTATGACGAGGCCCCTGTCTCAGCACATCTCAAGGGCGAAGAAATCGATGTCGCCGTCGATCTCGGCCTTGGCGAAGGACGCGCGACGGTGTGGACCTGCGATCTCACCCACGGCTACATCGCCATCAACGCAGATTACCGCTCATGAAAGCGGGCCGATTGTCGGCTCTTGACGAAGAAATCCGCGATATGATGCGCTTTGCCGCGCAGCGTTCGATGCTGCCGCGTTTCCGACAGCTGGCCGAGCACGAAGTCGAAATGAAGGGCAAAGGCGA
>PHEL01000127.1 GCA_002842925.1 Alphaproteobacteria bacterium HGW-Alphaproteobacteria-14 | reverse complement strand
CGATGACATCATCATGCGTTATCTCGATCGACATACCCACAAAAACGGCTTCAGCCACTCCACGTGATCCTACCGGCATCAGCCGGTCAGTCATTCAGCCAGGGTCAGGGCCTATTCCGCTGCCTGAATACTCGTCGGCACGGCCTTGACCGGCTGGCGCGCATTGGGGGCGAAGCGGCCATCGACCTGCGCGCCCTGTTCGATCGTCAGCGCATCATAATGCACATCGCCCTCGATCTGCGCGCTTTTGAGGATCACCAGCTCGCGCGCGGTGATCGATCCGTTGACCTTGCCCGCCATCCGCGCGCTTTCGGCGGTCACTGCGCCGCTGATGCTGCTCGATTCGCCCTGCACCAGCGAGGCGCATTTGATGTCGCCTTCGATCGTGCCATCGACATGCAGATCGGCGGTGGCATTGATATCGCCCTTGATCACCACATCCGCGCCGATCACCGAAAAGGTTGAACCCGAAGCCATCATGCTGCTCCTATTTGCGGGCCGAGGCGGCGGCGAGTTGGTCCGGTCCGGCGCTGCGGGCTTCTTTGAGAACATCGGGGGCGGCCTCCAGAAACGGGCGCGGATTGACCGCGCGGTCATTGATGCGGACTTCGAAATGCAGATGCGGGCCGGTCGAACGGCCGGTGCTGCCCAGCCCGCCGATGGTGGCCCCGGCATCGACCTGCTGACCAACCCGCGCGTCGATGCGCGACAAGTGCGCATAGCGGGTCATCATGCCATTGCCGTGGGTAATTTCCACCGCCTTGCCATAGCCTGATTTCCGGCAGCGGCAAAGATCGGCGATCCTGTTGCGCCCTTGAAATCGATCCCGGAATGCATCGCGCTGCGGCCATTGAACGGATCGCGGCGATAGCCAAAGCCCGAAGTGATGTTCTGGGCAGTGGCAGGCACGACCTGCGGGATGCCGTTCAACGCGCGTTCCAGCACTGCCATGCGCGTAAGGCTGAGGCCGAGCCGTTCAAAGCGCGGATCGATAGCGCCGTCCGCGCCGCTCAAAGCTTCGAACGGGCCACCCATTGCTTGCAGTGTCTGGGTCTGGCGGGTCTGGCGGCTCATCGCGCGCGGATCGAGATTAAGCTTGCGCATCGCCGCTTCGGCGCGGCGGGCGCGGGCATCGGCGAAGCGGGTCAGGCGTTCGACAAAGGCGAGCTGGCGGGCTTCAACCTCGGCCAGACCGCGCGCTTGCGGGATCATCGCACCGACCTTTTCGATGGTCTTGGCGGATTCGTCGGAAGAATCGGTGACGGTGCCCGATGCATTGCCTTGCGCAACCATGTCTTCGGGCAACATCTGCGCCATTTCTTCGAGAAATTGCTGGCGTTGTTCCAGCTCGCTGACCACCCGGCCAAGATCGCCGCCATAGGCTTCAAGTCGTTCGCTGGCGGTGGCGACGCGGGCTTTTTCTTCAGCGAAGGACGCGAGATCGGATTCGGCGCGGTATTGGCCCCAGCCCATCACAGCAAGCGCGATCAGCCACCCCAGCGCCAACGCCGCTGCTCCCGCCGCAACGCGGATCTGCAACTTCGATGATAGCTTGATGAAGCGCACTTGCCCGTCGGCGCGCATGAAAAACTCACGGTCGGGGAACCACTGTCGCAGCCGCTCGCCCCACCTTTGTGCGGTAACCCTGTCTGACACTCCGACCCCGATTTTGTTTTTAATGCCCTGCAAATTGCGCGCTAACAGCCCGTTTTCGAGCGGTCGAATCCCGCTTGCGCCAAGGCGGCTGAAACGAAGCGGATTCGCGGTGAATGGTTCAAGCTGGAGTCATCTTGCGCAGAGGCCATCCGAGCAGATTGCAAATTTCGCATCATTGCTGCCGTTGTTCCTGATTCGTGCCAGTCGCGCGCTGAAAGCCCCGCTTTGCCCGCTCTGTTGCCGATGTCGGGCCTGACAACCGGTGACGCGGCTGCTAGGCTTGCTGCCATGACCCAGACGGCAACCCAATCGACTCACTCGAACGACACCGATCATGAAACGCTCGTCACCGCGATGGCGGGTGCGGCGCGCAAATCCCAGCGCCAGCTTGCCGCGATGACCAGCGCGGCCCGCGCCGCCGCACTCCACCGCGCGGCCGACCGGCTTGAGGCTTCGGCGTCCACGATTCTTGCTGCCAACGCAAGGGACCTCGCGGCAGGACAGGCGAACGGGCTGGAGCGAGCGATGCTTGACCGGTTGGCGCTTGATGAGGCGCGGCTGGCGGGTATCGCGCAGGCGGTGCGCGCGGTGGCCGATCTGCCCGACCCGGTGGGCGAGGTGATCGATTCGGCAACGCGGCCCAATGGCCTGCGTCTCCAGCGCATCCGTGTGCCGATCGGCGTCATCGGGATCATCTATGAAAGCCGCCCCAATGTCACCGCCGATGCCGCCGCGCTGTGCGTGCGCGCTGGCAATGCGGCGCTGCTGCGCGGGGGGAGCGAGGCGGTGCGTTCGAACCGCGCGATCCACGCCGCACTGGTTGAGGGACTGGTGGAGGGCGGGGTGCCCGCCGATGCTGTGCAGCTGATCCCGACGCAGGACCGCGCCGCCGTGGGCGCGATGCTGGCCGCAGCGGGCCTGATCGACATGATCGTGCCGCGCGGGGGCAAAAGCCTGGTGGCGCGGGTGCAGGCCGATGCGCGTGTCCCGGTGCTCGCGCATCTCGATGGCATCTGCCACACCTATATCCACGCTGCCGCCGACCCGGAAATGGCGATCGCGCTCGCGCTCAATGCCAAATTGCGACGCACCGGCATTTGCGGGGCGATGGAGACGCTGCTGATCGATTCGGCCTATCCCCAAGCCGTCGCACTGGTCGCCGCGTTGATCGAGGCGGGCTGCGAAGTGCGCGGCGATGGCCGCATTTGCGCGTTAGACCGCCGCGTGATCCCGGCGAGCGCGAATGATTGGGACACCGAATATCTCGACGCGATCCTGTCGGTGGCCTGTGTTGACGGGCTGGAGGCCGCGCTGGCGCATATCGCACGCCATTCCTCTGCGCATACCGATGTTATCGTGACGTCAGACAACGCAGCAGCCGAACGCTTCCTCGCCGAAGTCGACAGCGCGATCGTGATGCACAACGCCTCATCCCAATTCGCCGACGGCGGCGAGTTTGGTCTCGGTGCGGAGATCGGCATTGCCACCGGGCGGCTGCACGCGCGCGGTCCGGTCGCGCTGGAGGGGCTGACGACCTATAAATGGCAGGTGCGCGGGCAAGGCCAGGCGCGCCCGTGAAGTTCCGGCCGTAACCGCCTTGCACGCGCGCTCCCGTTTGACCGGACTGCTGGGCGGCAGTTTCAACCCCGCGCATGGCGGGCATCGCCGGATCAGCCTGTTCGCGGCCGAGGCGCTGGGGCTGGACGCGGTGTGGTGGCTGGTGTCCCCTGGCAATCCCTTGAAGCCGAAAGCAGGCATGGCCCCGCTCGCCGCGCGGCTGCGATCAGCCAACCAGCAGGCGCGGCGCGCTCCGATTGTCCCGACCGCGATCGAGCGTGAATTGGGCACCCGCTACACCGTCGACACGCTGGCAAAGCTGGTCCGGCGTTACCCCAAACGGCGGTTCATCTGGTTGATGGGGACGGATAATCTCGCCGAACTGCACCGCTGGAAAGACTGGCGGAGGATCGCGCGGACAATGCCGATTGCGGTGATCGCCCGGCCCGGCTATGATGCCGCTGCCATGACGAGCCCCGCCATGGCCTGGCTCAGGCGCTATCGTGTGCCCGCTGCCAGTATTCGGAAACGGGGGCAATGGAGCGCACCGGTTCTGGTGTTATTGCGTTTTGACCCGGATCACCGCTCGGCCACGGCTATTCGCCGCGCCAATGCGGGATGGGCCGAGGATATCCTCGGCACGGATTCGGGAAATCGGAAACGCAGAGCCCCGGTGCGTGATCGGCTGACATTTCGCAGCATCCGGTCAGAGGAGGAGGCATGAGACGCTGTTCAGGCGTTTCGGCTCCGTCATTTGTTCGTCTGCGTGCCGTTCGTTGTCGTTGCCCTGATATCTGGAGATACCCGATTGCCGATTACCGAAGCCTTTGTCGCGTCCGTGCCACCCGGTGCGGTTCAAGCCGCTGCCACTGCAGCCCAAACGCTGGTGCGTTCTGATATGGACGCCGACGCGCTGCACAAATTGGTGCTGACCCAGCTTGATGATGATCAAGCGCAGGAAATTGTTTCGATCCCGCTCGCGGGCAAAAGCTCGATTGCCGATCACATGGTGATCGCCAGCGGGCGTTCGACCCGGCAGGTCGCGTCGATGGCGCAGAAACTGGCCGAAGAGATCAAGAAAGCCGGTTTCGGCCATGCGCGGATCGAAGGCCTGCCCGCCGCCGACTGGGTGCTGATCGACGCAGGCGACGTGGTGGTGCACCTGTTCCGCCCCGAAGTGCGCAGCTTCTACAACCTTGAACGGATGTGGTCGTTCGAGGGTTCGGACACGGCGGCGCCCGGGCGCGCCTGACCAGAGCGATTGCGTGCTGGTTCGGCTTGCGCAGCAAGCCGCAAGGCCGACCGGCCGCCCGCAGCGATGCGACCTTCAGGTCGCGTGAGCGAGGATAGCCAAGCGCGCGGACGCGCGCGCCGGCGCTTGAGGCCAATCAAAAATGCTCCTTCACATCATCGCGCGCGGGAAAATTGGCCGGTCGCCTGAGGGTGATCTGGTTGATCGCTATGCCAAACGCCTGACCTGGCCGGTCAAGCTGACCGAATGGCCCGATACCGGCGCGGGCAAGCTGGCCGATCCGCTCAACCCTTGTCGTACAGTGCTGCTCGATGAACGCGGCAAGGCGATGACGTCAGAGGATTTTGCCGCCTTGCTGGGCCGCTGGCGCGATGATGGCGTGCGCGAGACGCGGTTTGTGCTGGGCGCGGCGGATGGCCATTCGGACGACGAGCGCGCATCTGCCGACCTGCTGCTCGCGTTCGGCCCGGCCACATGGCCGCATATGCTGGCCCGTGCGATGCTGATGGAGCAGCTTTACCGCGCCACCACCATCCTTGCCGGACACCCCTATCATCGGGCAGGATAGGACAATGAACCGCCCCGCGCTGCTTGCCCTGTGCACCGCCGCCACCTGCGCCGCGCTGCTTGCGGTGCTGCCCACCACCCGCGCGCAAACCGCAGTGCAATTGATCGCGCCCGACGAGGCCGAAGCCGCGCTGACCCGCGCCACCCGCGAAAGCCGCCTTGCCGAAGCCCGCGCCGCCCGCCTTTCCCGTGAGGCCGAAGCCGCCACCGAAGCCGCCCAGCGCACCGCCAGCGAAGCCGCCGCGCTCGCCGCGCGTATTCAGCAGGCCGAAGCCGACATCGAAGCCGCGCGCGCACGCTATTCGATCGCGCGGGCCGAACGCGCCGATTTGACCGCAAGGCTGGCTGCGAAACAGGAACCGACCGCGCGCCTCACTGCGGCCTTGCAAACCGCCGCGCGCCGCCCGCTGGCGCTGTCGGCGCTGCAACCGGGGTCATTGAAGGACGTGGTCTATGTGCGCGCGGTGCTCGATAGCGCGGTGCCGCAGATCGCCAGGCGCACCGCCGCGCTGCGCAGCGAGCTTGATCGCGGGCGCGCATTGGAAGAACAGGCGGCGCGTTCGCTCGATCAGTTGCGCAGCAGCGAAGGCGCGCTGCGGGAACGCCGCCAAAGCCTCGCTGCGGTTGAAAACCGGCAACGCATCGCCTCGCGCAGTGCACGCGGCGCGGCCTTGCGAGAGGCCGAGCGCGCGCTGGCGCTGGCCGAGGAAGCGCGCGATCTGGATGGGCTGGTTGATCGGCTTGACGAAGTGGCGGCATTGCGGCGCGAACTCGCTGCGCTGCCGGGGCCGGTGCTGCGTCCGGCTGATCTGTCGGCACCGCTCGCTCCGGAAGCCTTGGCAGCGCCCACCAATGCACCCGCCCCCGCCGCCAGCGCGCCTCCGCCTGCCGATTTCCAGCTTCCGGTGCAGGGGCGCACGCTGATCGGGTTTGGCGCCAGGCGCGATAGCGGCATCGCCAGCACCGGGTTGACGCTGGCCCCGGCTTCAGGCGCGCAAGTGGTCGCACCAGGGCGTGGGCGAGTGGCCTTTGCCGGTGAATATCGCGGGTTCGGGCGAATCGTGATTATCGAACATGCTGGCGGCTGGACGAGCCTTGTCACCGGGCTTCAGCGGGTGAACGTGGCGGTGGGCGATAATGTCATCGGTGGCAGCCCGATGGGCATGGCCGATGGCGGGACGCAAGCGGTGACGATCGAATTGCGGCGTA
The DNA here is from genome assembly GCA_002842925.1 of Alphaproteobacteria bacterium HGW-Alphaproteobacteria-14. GTDB lineage: Bacteria > Pseudomonadota > Alphaproteobacteria > Sphingomonadales > Sphingomonadaceae > Erythrobacter. Next base: position 344 of record PHEL01000127.1, on the reverse strand, counting down.
ATGGATCGCCGGTTAACCCGTTGCAATTTCTGCGTTAATCATTCACACTGCAACCTTGCTGTGTCATTGTGTGCACCGCCGGGACAGGTTGCAATCGCGCGAACAGCTCTCATCTGGCGTTAAGCTCGGCAAACCTATACATTCACGCCATAAAGGAGCCTTGCACCCCATATGAAAATTGCCGCTCTCTTGCGCAGCGCCGCACTTGTCACCGCTGTTGCGCTGATCCCCGCCACCACCGCCACCATGGCGCAGGTCGATGGCCGCGCCGGGCCTGAATTTGCCAAGCTGTTCGCGGTGTTTCAGCGGGTCAAGGCCAGCTATGTCGAGCCGGTTGAGGACGA
>PHEL01000006.1 GCA_002842925.1 Alphaproteobacteria bacterium HGW-Alphaproteobacteria-14 | reverse complement strand
CCAGCCATCACAAACCTCCTTCGGCTCGCGACTCTGAATCAGAAAATCAGCCCCATGGGAATCCCCTTAATAAGTCAGGATCAATGGGACTTGGTATAAGGCCACCAGACACCATGCCGCCAGCGCTGCGGATACGACCACGGCCAATCGCGCAGGGCCTGACCAGCGCTGATCAGCGTCGACTAGTACAACCGCAGACCCGCCGCAGTTCATCGAGGCCGAAGCAGGATAGCTATTGAGCCTGATAGAGCTGAGAACGCTCCTATCAAGCGGAGTGTCGAACTTGCAGCCAACGACTGCCCCATCGCTCCACATGACTTTGGCGGATGTCGGCCCAACGCCGGGTAGATCGATTTCGATCACATCCCCGACCTTGAACTCACTGGATGCGTCAATTGACATGCCAGTCGCCGAAATGGAACGGATACAAGCATCAAAACTGCTCGCCGCATCAGTTCCGCTGGCAGGCAAACGGACAGGGTAACGCGCTGCGTAACGCCTATTGCTTGCGCCTTCTGCCCGGACGAGAGATCTGATTTTGTTCATTTCCTCATTACTCGCACGGTCCCATGGCAAGTTCCATGTCGTTATATCCCTGGCAGGCAACGGGATTGCGTGGTCTGCAAAGTTTACCCTATGCACCCTATCTCCGAATAAAGAAAAATTCGTAAAGCCTCGATTTGGGTTACGATGGGAACGATCCGGTCGGCGGGTGGAATCAATGGAACCGCTTTTTAACCAATTGATTTCACACGGCTGGAAAGTTCTTTAAGCTCGCATGAGGAGGGATCGACAATGGCGCTATTTGACAGGTTGATTGCGGCGGCAACGATCAAACATTTGCTGATCATCGCCCTTATCTGCGGGGGCATTCGCTATGGTGTGATTCCGCGATTTGGGGCAGAATTATTGACAACCCCCGGAGCCGGGCCGCTCGACCTGATGTTTGCCTATACCCCGGCTGAGGCGTTTGCGAATATCGGTGCCTTTTCGGATGCCGCCCGCAGTTCCTATCGGATGTTTCTGGTTACGGCGGATATTGCCTATCCGATCAGCTATACGCTGCTGTTCGTCTGGGCGATTGCGCTTGTCTCGCGCACCACACGGCTGGAACGCGCGCGCTGGCCTTTCGCGCCGCCGCTGTTGCTGTTCGGTTTCGACATCCTGGAAAATGCCACGGTTTTCACGCTTCTGACCCTGCACCCGGACCAGCCGGTGGCGCTGGCCTGGCTCGCAAGCATCTTCACGACCCTGAAATGGTCGTTTGCCGGGGTGACGATGCTGGTGCTTGTCTATGCGTTGGGATTACGCCTTCTGAAACAGGGCGCATCGCCCGAAAACCGATAGGCAGGAGAACCTTTCATGTTAACCAACCACCTGTTCCATTACACCATCGGTGCTGCGATGATGGCGGCCTTCGCCCTTGTCCCGTCCGCGTCGAACGCCAAGGGGCCGACCTATCACGCCGCCGAAGGGATGCCTTTTTCCGAAGCGGTGCAAGTGGGCGACATGCTGTATCTGTCGGGCCAGATCGGCGTTGCTCCGGGGGAAACAACGCTGGCGGCGGGTGGGATCGCGGGCGAAACGCGCCAGACCATGGCCAATATCGGTGCAGTTTTGGCGCGGCGCGGTCTGGGTTTTGATGATATCGTCAAATGCACGGTGATGCTGGCCGACATGAATGACTGGCCAGCCTTCAACGCCGTCTATGTCGGCTATTTCAAGCCGGATCGGTTGCCAGCCCGCAGCGCGTTCGGATCGACTGGCCTTGCCTATGGAGGGCGGGTTGAACTGGAATGCTGGGCCTATAGCCCGCAAGCCAAAGCCCGGCGCTGAAATGGCCTCAATACTCAAAAAATAAGGATCGAAGCGCCCAATGGCTCTGATGACAAAACGCAATTTTCTGCTCGGCGGCGCGGTTGCCGTAGTCGGCGGGCTTGGCGCAGCCGCCTATCGGCTGAAGCACCCGGCGCTGGTTCCATTGGGCTATGATTTCACTGCGGACGAGCTGGCAACGGCGCGGTCATTGCTGGAAAAATATCCGTCGGTTGATGCTCACGCCCACCCCGGCCGAACCTTCGTGAACGGAGCAGAGAATGTTTCGGGAATGTCGCGTGCGGCGGTCATCCTGGGCTCCTTCGAAAGCCGCAGCATCGACGATATGCAGGCCGGAGGGCTGACAGCGGCAGCCTTTGCCGCAGTGGCCGATTTTCAGGCGATTGGCTTTGTCGATGAAGGGCTCGCCGTGGTTCGCAATTTTGAACCCGGCGAAGCATGGGCCAGCTATCAGCGGCAAATTGCCAACCTGCAACAGCTGGTGGACAGCGGACTGGTCTATCCGATCAGGTCGGTGGGTGATTTTGCCGCCGCGCGCAAAGCTGGCAAGCCCGGCGCGCTGTTCACGGTGGAGGGCGGGGATTTTCTTGAAGGCAGGCCTGATCGCGTCGCCCATTCCCATGATGATGGTGTTCGCTCGATCACGCTGATGCATTACCGCACCAATGAACTGGGCGACATCATCACCGGCACCCCGGTTCATAATGGCATTACCCCCGCAGGCATCGCGGTGGTCAAGGCCATGAACGCCGCAGGAATGCTGATTGATGTTGCCCACGCATCCGAAGCCACCGCTTTCGGGATAATCAAGGCCTCGACCCGGCCGGTCATGGCCAGCCATGTCCATATTCACCCGGCGAAATCCGGCGGTATCGATCACCCACGCTTTGTATCGCGCGATCTGGCCTTGGCCGTGGCCGAAACCGGCGGCGGCCTGCTGGGGGCGTGGCCGGCGGGGGTCGGGATCACTGACCTGCGCGGTTTCGTCACCCGCACGTTTGAACTGGTTGACGCGGTTGGTATCGACCACGTCTGCATGGGCACGGATATGGATGCCAATTACAAACCCGTGTTCGATACCTATGCCCGCCTGCCCCACTATGTTGCCGGATTGCTGCGCGGCGGGATGGGTGAAAGTGACATTGCAAAACTGATTGGCGGCAATTTCCTGCGGATAATGGCCGCTGTTGAGCCACGGCAATCCGTCTGAATAATCACTGCGCCTGCATGATCGGCGGGGCGGCGGGGATCGGGGTGCCGGTCAGGATCGCGGTTTCCTCGTTGGCAAGGATGCCGACCACCTGCGCCCACACCGCGACGTTCTGACGCAACTGCACGATGTCGATCTTGTCGAGCGTGTCGTCGGGCGTGTGGTGCAGATCGAAATAGCGGGTGCCATCCTGTTGCAAATCGATCAACGCGCCCTTCTGATCGCGCACGATGTTGAGATCGGCCCCGCCGGTGGCGACATCGCTGCCCGCCGAAACGCCGAAGCGCGCGACGGCGACGGCAATCTTCTTGTGCAGCGCCGGGTTAGTCTCGCGGAAATTGCTGTCGAAACGCCAGATCCGGTCGGCGCCGAAATCGCTCTCGAGGCCGACTGCGATGGGTTCATTGATGTGCGCGGTGCTGTAGGCCTTGCTGCCCCACAGACCGGTTTCCTCCGCCCCGGCGAGCAGCACCCGGATGGTGCGCAGCGGACGGCCGCCATCAGCGGCGCGGCGAGCGGCGGCAATGATGATCCCGCAGCCCGCCCCGTCATCAAACGCACCCGGCGCATTCCACCAGCTGTCGATATGGCAGGCCAGCAGCACTGGCGGGAGCGACGGATTGCGCCCGACAATCTCGCCCACCACGTTGCCGCTTTCGGTCTGGCCGATCTGGCGCGGGTTCATTTCCAGCTTGAGGGTGACAGGCTTGCCATTGGCGCGGGCGAACATCCTCTCAAGGTTCTCGGCATCGGGCAGGCTCAGCGCGCCTGCCGGGGTCGGCTTCACACCTTCAGGAAAGCTGGTGCCGCCGGTGTGCGGGTTGCGGTGGTAATCGGTTCCGACCGACTTGATGACGGTGGCCACCGCCCCCTTGCTTGCGGCTATCCCTGCCCCAACCCAGCGCGCCGGCCCGGCAAAGCCATAGTGCGAACCATCCTGCGCGGGCCGCATCTGGTGGCTGATATAGGCGATCTTGCCTTTCAGGCTGCCTTCGGGCGCGGCGCGCAGATCATCGACCGTGCGGAAGAACACCACTTCGGCCTCGATCCCGCCGACCGGCGTTGCGGCAGAATTGCCGAGCGGCAGGACGACCAGATCCTGCGCGAACGGCGCGATCACGCGGGCACGGGCGATGTCACCCGGCACCCAGGTGTCCATCATGAACGGCTCGATGGCGACGTTCTCGAAACCATACTGCTTCAGCCATGCCGCCGACCATTCGCGCGCCCGCGCCTCGGCCTCGGTGCCTGCCTGACGCGGGCCGACTTCCGTGGTGATGCCTTCGACAAAGGCCCATGCGTGGGTATCAGCTTTGAGTGCGGCATCGGCCTGCGCCTCCAACGTGGCCGTTTGCGCAGTGGCAACCGTGGACAGGAAAGCGAGCGAAAGCGCAGACAGCGCGGTCATGGTGTGGTTCATGGGAAGCGTTGCTATCGCCGCGCAGCCGCCAAGTCTAGCCGCTTGCCCTTGCCCCTGCCCTTCCCTATCTGCGCAGCCAACCCTCCCAACCTGATTTTTCGATCCCGTAAAGGACTGACCCGATGGCCGCGCAATATGCCTTTGTCATGAAGGACATGACCAAAACCTTCCCCGGTGCCCAAAAGCCGGTGCTCTCGAACATCTCGCTGCAATTCTATCAGGGCGCAAAAATCGGGATCGTCGGCCCCAATGGCGCAGGCAAATCGACGCTGATCAAGATCATGGCGGGGATCGACAAGGACTTCACCGGCGAAGCCTGGCCGGGTGAGAACATTACTGTCGGCTATCTGGAACAGGAACCGGAACTCGATCCGACCAAGACCGTGCTCGAAAACGTCAAGGACGGCGCGCGCGGGGTCGCCGACATGGTCGACCGCTTCAATGAAATCTCGGCGCTGATGTGCGAGCCGGATGCCGATTTTGAAACGCTCGGCGCCGAAATGGGCGAATTGCAGGACAAGATCGATGCGGTTGACGGCTGGACGCTCGACAACCAGCTCGAAGTGGCGATGGAAGCCCTGCGCTGCCCGCCCGGCGACATGGGCGTCGCAAGCCTGTCCGGCGGCGAAAAGCGCCGCGTCGCGCTCACTCGCCTGCTAATTCAGAAGCCGTCGATCCTGCTGCTGGACGAACCCACCAACCACCTTGATGCCGAAAGCGTGCAGTGGCTGGAAAACCATCTCAAGGAATATGCCGGTGCGGTGCTGATGATCACCCACGACCGTTACTTCCTGGATAATGTGGTTGAATGGATCCTCGAACTGGATCGGGGCAGTTACTACCCTTACGAAGGCAACTATTCGACCTATCTCGAAAAGAAAGCCAAGCGACTGGAGCAGGAAAGCCGCGAGGAATCCGGCAAGCAGAAGGCCCTGCAGCGCGAGCTCGAATGGATTCGCCAGACCCCTGCCGCACGTCAGACCAAGAGCAAGGCGCGTGTCCGCAAGTTTGAAGAATTGCAGAACGCGCAGGATAACCGCTCGCTTGGCAAGGCGCAGATCGTGATTCAGGTGCCCGAGCGGCTGGGTAGCAAGGTGATCGAGGCTAAAGGCCTGACCAAAGCGTACGGCGACAAACTGCTGTTTGAAAACCTGTCGTTCACGCTGCCACCGGGCGGCATCGTTGGTATCATCGGCCCCAACGGCGCGGGCAAGTCCACGCTGTTCAAAATCCTCACCGGTAAGGAACAACCCGACAGCGGCACGATCGAGATCGGCAGCACCGTGCACCTTGGCTATGTTGACCAGAGCCGCGACCATCTGGAGCAGTCAAACAACGTCTGGCAGGAAATCTCTGGCGGGCACGATTACATGACCGTCAACAAGCAGGAAACCTCGACCCGCGCCTATGTCGGTGCGTTCAACTTCAAGGGCGCCGACCAGCAGAAGAACGTCGGCAAGCTTTCGGGCGGTGAACGCAACCGCGTGCACATGGCCAAAATGCTGAAGCAGGGCGGCAACGTGCTGCTGCTGGATGAACCGACCAATGACCTTGACGTCGAAACGTTGGGCGCATTGGAAGACGCGATTGAAAACTTCGCGGGCTGCGCGGTGGTGATCAGCCACGACCGCTTCTTCCTTGATCGGCTGGCGACGCACATCCTCGCGTTTGAAGGCAACAGCCATGTCGAATGGTTTGAAGGCAATTTCGAGGCTTACGAAGAAGACAAGAGTCGCCGTTTGGGCGATGCAGCGGATCGCCCGACCCGGTTGGCTTACAAGAAGCTGACACGATAGGATTGATGGGCAGCTGCTCCCGCCTTGAAGTGGGAGCAGCGCAACCCCGCCAACTCAAGGCGTGACCCAGCGCCCCTGCCAATCCGCATCTGAACGGGTAAACTGCGCGCGACAGTGGCGCGCGTGCCGTCGTTCGCGCGTCCAAACCGGTTAGGCTGCTCCTTCTCCACATATTGCTTTGTTCATGTTATCGGCATTTATTCTGAATAATGGCGCTCCGGTTCATCCCCGAGACAGTCTCTCCGGCGTATTTCCGACTCATCAACTAGCCGCTTGTGGTGGGCCGGCGACACTGGAGGCACACACAATGATGACCCATTTTGCAAAAAGCGGATCGCTGGCAGCGTTGGCTCTGGCACTTGCGTTCACCGTTCCCGCCGAAGCCCAAAGCCGGGCTGAAACCAGGAGCGCAGCCAGGAGTGAGGGCAGCGTGCAGGTTCAATCGGAAACCCGTGAGCGAGCTCCGCAGGCGCGAGCTCAAAATCGGGATACCCGCCGCGAAGCGCGGTCCCAGCGTTCCAGCGCAGCGCCGCGCTCAGCACCCGAACCTAGCGCCAATACGCCACGCCGGTCCGGCGCAGATGTCGCAAATCGAACGCAGCGCGCTGGCCAGGCGCAGCAGGTAGCCCGCCGCAGCGAAAACCGAACTGGCAGCATAAATCGCCGCGGCGACGCGCGCTCTGACCGGGTCGACCGTCGAGCCGACAATTCCGACTACCGCCGCGATTACCGCAGCGGGGACCGCAGCGACTACCGCCGGGGCGACCGCAGCAATTATCGCACTGGGGATCGCAGCGATTACCGCCGGGGCGACCGTTCAGACTACCGCCGGGGAGACCGCAGTGATTACCGCCGGTGGGATCGCGGGTGGCGCAGCAATCGCAGCTACAACTGGGTCGATTATCGGCGGTCCAACCACTTCGTCTATCGTCCCGGTGCCTATTATGCGCCGTACCGTTCGCATCGCTATAACCGCCTGCAAATCGGCTTCTTCCTCCAAAGCGCGTTTTATCAACCGCGGTTTTATATCAGCGATCCCTATGCCTATCGCCTGCCGCCAACCTATGCCCCGTATCAGTGGGTGCGTTATTATGATGACGTGCTGCTTGTCGATATGGTCACGGGCGAAGTGGTGGACACCATCTACGATTTCTTCTGGTAAGCGGATCTGCGCTGCTGAACACACCCCGCCGGAGCGATCCGGCGGGGCTTTTCGTGCCGCGTCAGCGCTTGACCGATCCAAACGGCAGCATCCGGAACAGCGTTCCATCCTTGTCGATGAAGGTATGCTTCAACGTCGCCAGCACATGCACCGCGATCAGCACCAGTAAAGTGGTTCCGGCGATGGCGTGAAGATCAAATATCTCTCCGGCCAGATCGCGGTTTACCGGCACCGGCAACGCGGGCACTTCCACCACGCCCCAGACACTGATCGGCGAGCCATACATCGACATCGCAAACCATCCCACCAGCGGCATCACCAGCAGCAGCGTATACATCGCCAGATGCGTCGCCTTGGCCAACGTCTTTTCCCACGGAGCGTGCCTGGCGATCTGCGCAGGCGGCGGGTTCATCTGCCGCCAGATGAACCTGGTGGCGACCAGCACAAAGATCACCACGCCCAGCGCAAAGTGATTGCCCATGATTTCGCCGCGTGCCTCACGCGTCGGGGCGTGTTCGGCCGCTTCGGCAATTCTCCAGGTCACGATCACCGCAATCGCTACCAGCCAGTGCAACGTCATTGCGAGGCCTGAATATTTGGTCTTTGGATTAAGGCTCATTCCATTGCTCCCATGATCCCCCGCACTTGTTTGTCTAGCACGCCTGTGCCGCAGGGCAATGCGCTCCGATACTTGCGCGCCCGGCGCGGCTTGCTAGGCCGTTCGCCATGACCGCGCCCGAACCCGTCCCCGATCAAAAGGCCCTCGCCCGCGTCGGGGCCAGCGTGCGTGCGCGCCTTGCTGACAATGGATCGGTCAGCCCCATCGCAAACAACGCAGTCGAGCTGTTCGTGCATGGCAGCTTTCTTGCACCCCAGGAGTGCGAAAAGCTGTGCGCGATGATCGACGCCATCGCCCGCCCATCGGCGCTGCACGAACTCGATTATGCCAGCGGTTATCGCACGTCTTATTCGGGCGACCTCGATCCTGCCGACGCATTGGTGAACGCCATCTCGCGCCGGATTGACGCGCTGCTCGGGCTTGATCGGGCGATTGGCGAGCCGATCCAAGGCCAGCGTTACGCGCCGGGACAGCAATACAAAACGCATAATGACTGGTTCTATACTTCTGAGAGTTACTGGCTGGACGAGGAGGCGCGCGGCGGTCAGCGCAGCTGGACGGCAATGGCCTATCTCAACGCGGTCGAAGCGGGCGGCGCGACGCTGTTCAGCGGGCTCGGTATCCAGATCGAGCCCCAGCCCGGCGTGCTGCTGATCTGGAACAACGCCCTGCCCGACGGTCGCCCCAATGAAAGCACATTGCACGCCAGCTTGCCGGTGGAACGAGGCACGAAATACGTCATCACCAAGTGGTATCGCACCCGCGAGTGGCGATAGGAACAAGGCCGCAGCAGGCTCAGTTTTCGGATGGTTGCCCCAAGGCGTCCCTGCGATCCGCGCGTGCAGCCTGCGCCAACTGCTCGATCCGGTGGGCAAGCCGCAGGATTTCGAGCTGGGTACGCAGGTTCACCTCGTAGTCATGGCGCGCGGCGATCCGGTCTTTCATCGCCTGACGGTTCTGGCTCATCAGGATTACCGGTGCTTGTACCGCTGCCAGCATCGATAGCATCAGGTTGAGGAAGATGAAGGGAAAGGCATCGAACTCCCCCAAGCCCAGCAATTTTAGCGCGCCGCTGTTGAGCACTATCCACACCAGCAGCACCACGCCAAATGTGATGATGAAGCCCCAACTGCCACCGATGGAAGCGACCCGATCAGCGAGGCGATCGCCCTTCGTTGCGTGCCCCTGCGCAAGCTCGTCGGCATCGCGGCCGGTGTAAGTCCCCGCTGCTACCCGACGCAGCACGCGCTGCTCATCGGCTTCGAGATCGTCGAAATCGCGACCTAACAGGTCGCGCGCAAGTTGGTGCGGATCGGCCTCTTGGATCATGCCCTATCCTATGCTGGGGTCAGCGCCTCTGCGATCAATTGCCGGGTCGGTGCGATCCCGTAAAGCGCGATGAAGCTGCCCATGCGCGGGCCTTGCTCACTGCCCAGCAGGGTTTCGTACAGCGCCTTGAACCAATCACGCAGATTCTCGAACCCGAAGGCTTCCTGTTTGCCGATTTCATAGACGATGGTCTGCAAATCTTCAGCGCTGGTGGCAGGATCGGCTGCGGCAAGCGCCGCATCAAGCGCCTGCAATGCCGCGACTTCGCCGCCCACCGGCGCGCGCTTGTGCAATGTCGGCGCGACAAAATCCCGGTTGTAGGCAAGCGCCTTGTCCACCAGCACATCCAGTGCCGGATACGCCGCCGGATCAGCATCTGCGACATAATTGCCAAGATAGGACCATACCGCTTCGCGCGTCGCGCCCGCACCCAGCACGCCCACCAGATTGAGCAACAGGCTGAACGGAACCGGCAGCGTATCGCCCGCACCCGGAGCCTGTGCGCCATCATGCCGTTCATTCGCGCGCAGCAGGTGCCACACCGGATTGCCCAATTGCTTGTCGATGTCCTGCCCCGGCAAGGCCGCGCGGAACTGCCAGTAATCATCTACCGCCTTGGGGATTACGCCTGCGTGCAATTGCTTGGCGCTCTTGGGATTGGCGAAGATGTAAAGCCCAAGCGATTCCTCGCTGCCATATTGCAACCATTCATCGATCGAGAGGCCGTTGCCCTTGGACTTTGAAATCTTCTCGCCCTTGGCATCCAGGAACAGTTCGTAAATCAAGCCTTCGGGCTTGTGGCCGCCCAATACGCGGGCGATTTTGCCCGATTGAATGCCGCTGTCGGTCAAGTCCTTGCCATACATTTCATAGTCGACGCCCAGCGCGACCCAGCGCATCGCCCAATCGACCTTCCACTGGCACTTGGCCATGGCGCCCAATGCGGATTGTTCGACGATGGAGCCGTCTTCATCGGTGAAGCGGATAATTCCGGCGGCGGCGTCCACCACGGCAATTGGCACCTGCAACACCGCGCCGGTGGTTGGTGAAACCGGCATCACCGGAGAATAAGTCTGGCGGCGTTCTTCGCCCAAGGTCGGCAGCATGATGTCCATGATCGCGCCGAAATTCGCGAGCACGCCCTTCAACGCGTCATCAAACCGGCCCGAATTATAGCAATCAGAAGAGCTGACGAACTCATATTCAAACCCGAACTGGTCGAGAAATTCGCGCAAGCACGCGTTGTTATGCGCGGCGAAGCTTTCATGCTCGCTGCCAAACGGATTGGGAATGCGGCTTAACGGCAGGCCCATGTGCTGCGCCAGCATATCCTTGTTCGGCACATTGTCGGGCACTTTGCGCAAGCCGTCCATGTCATCCGAAAACGCGACCAGCCGCGTCGGTTGTCCGGTCAGCGCCTCATAGGCGCGGCGCACCAGCGTTGTGCGCAGCACTTCCTGAAAGGTGCCGATATGCGGCAGGCCTGACGGGCCATAGCCGGTTTCAAACAGCACCCCGCCGGGCTTTCCCTGCGGCAACCGCTTGGCAAGCCGCTGCGCCTCCTGAAACGGCCAGGCCTTGGAGCTGTGCGCGGCGGCGGTAAGAGCGTCTGCGGTGATGGTCATAATGGGGCGGCTATTAGGCAACCTCGCCTTGGTTGCAAGCGTGCGTTTACATTCGCGCCTGCCTCGCCCATTCAAGGCGGCGTGACACCCCCCGCCGCCATGCCCGATCCCGTCAGCCTGCCTGCGCTCCATGCCAGCCACGGCGGTCATTGGCTGCGCGCCGCCGGTGGGCCGACGAATGCCGTGTCGAAGGGCGATGCGATCATGGCTGCCGCCGATACCCCTGTGCTGCTGATCAACGCAGCCTTGGTGGCCAGCCGCTTGGGCTATCCCGATCTGTCGGGGCTCGACCTGCTCGAAGCCTTCGCCTTCATCCACCCCGCGCGGTTCTGCGTGCCGACCCCGCGCGGACTGGCCGAGTCGCTGGGACTGCCGGTGCCCGAAGGTGACGAGGACGTGCCCGAGTTACTGCAACGCGCGGCAGGCGCGCTGGTTGCCGCGTGCCGCGATCCCGAATGGTTCGAACGAGAAGGCGCGTGGAGCGCGCTGCAATCGCTCGAACGGCTGCGCTGGCCGTGGGCGCAAGTGCTGAAACCCCACATCGCCAAGCCGGAAAAAGCCGAACGCTGGCTGTTTGCCCGCCTGCCCGAATGGGAGGAAGCCGCTGAACGCCCAGCCCCGCGACAGGTCGAACTCGCTGCGCCTGCCGTTGCCGATCAACTGGCACGGCTGGCCGGCGCAGGGGCCGAACAGCGCGATGGCCAACGCGCCTATGCGCAGGACGCCGCGCGCATCTTTGCCCCGCGCTTGGCCCCCGGCAGACCCCACCTTGCGCTTGCTCAGGCTGGCACCGGGATCGGCAAAACGCTGGGTTATCTCGCCCCTGCTTCGCTGTGGGCGGCGCAAAGCGGCGGCACGGTGTGGGTGTCGACCTTCACCAAGAACCTGCAACGCCAACTGCGCGCCGAAAGCCGCCGGGCTTGGCCTGCTCGGCGCGACGATGGCTCGCCCCCGGTGGTGGTGCGCAAGGGCCGCGAAAATTACCTCTGCCTGCTGAACCTTGAGGACGCGCTGCAAGGCGGATTTGCAGGGCGCGCGGCAATTTTGGCGCAGCTGGTGGCGCGCTGGGGCGGCTATACCCGCGATGGCGATATGGTGGGGGGTGATCTGCCCGGCTGGCTCGGCACGCTGTTCAGGAAGCGTGGAATCGCGGCGCTGACCGACAGCCGGGGCGAATGCATTTACGCCGGATGCCCGCATTACCGTAAATGCTTCATCGAACGCGCCGCGCGGGATAGCGCGCAGGCCGATCTGGTGATCGCCAATCACGCACTGGTGATGGTCAATGCAGCGCGGGCCAGAGATCCGGCGCAGCGCCCGACGCGGCTGATCTTCGATGAAGGCCACCACGTGTTCGACGCGGCAGATTCGACCTTCGCCGCAACGCTTTCAGGGCAGGAAGCGATCGAACTGCGGCGCTGGATCATCGGGCCGGAACGCGAGGCGCGCGGACGCAGGCGAGGTCTGGCCGCGCGGCTCGCCGATCTTGCCAGCTATGACGACGCCGGGGCCGATGCCATCGCCGCAGCGTGCAAGGCCGGACTGGCGCTACCGTCGGAAGGCTGGCTGCAACGGCTTACCGAAAACAGCCCGCTCGGCCCGATCGAGGCGCTGCTGGGCGCGGTGCGCGCGGCGACCTATGCCCGCGACGAAAGCGGCGGGATCGATGCGGGCTATGCCATCGAGACCGAGGCGGCGGGCCTGCCGGGAGACGTGATCGAAGCCGCCGGAGCGGCTGGCGAAGCGCTTGCGGCGATCCGCGTGCCGCTGATCCGGCTGGGCGGGCGATTGGAGGCGATCCTTGCCGATCCGCCCGACTGGCTCGACACCCAAGGCCGCGCCCGCATCGAAGGTGCGCGCTTTGCGCTGACCTGGCGGATCGATCTGATCACCGCGTGGGAATCGCTGCTTGACCGGCTCGGCGGCCCGGCTGATCCCGAATACGTCGATTGGCTGGCGGTTGACCGTTCCGACGCGCGCGAATTCGACGTCGCGATCCACCGCCGCTGGCTCGACCCGATGAAGCCGTTTGCGCGCGTGGTGCTCGAACCCGCGCACGGGGTGCTGCTGACCAGCGCGACCCTGACCGACCGTGCGACCGACGACGACCACTGGGCCAGCGCGATTGCGCGATCCGGCGCGGCGCATATCGACAGCGCGCCGCTGCTGTCGGCGGCGGAAAGCCCGTTCGATTACGCATCGCGTGCCGAGGTGCTGATCGTCACCGATATCAAGAAGGGCGACCTGCCCGCGCTCGCCGGGGCTTACGCGCGGCTGATCGAAGCGTCGGATGGCGGGGTGCTCGGCCTGTTTACCGCGATCCGGCGGCTGCGCGCGGTCTATGGCCGGATTGCCGATCGGCTCGCGCGGGCTGGCCTGCCGGTCTATGCCCAGCACGTCGATCCGATCGACACCGGCACGCTGGTCGACATTTTCCGCGATGATCCGCGCGCCAGCCTGATCGGCACCGATGCACTGCGCGACGGTGTGGATGTGCCGGGGCATTCCTTACGCTGTGTAGTATTGGAACAGGTGCCCTGGCCGCGCCCCGACATCTTGCACAAGGCGCGCCGCGCGGCGGGTGGCGGGAGCAAGTATGACGACCGCATCATCCGTGCCAAGCTGGCCCAGGCCTTCGGGCGGTTGATCCGCAGCAAGGATGACGCGGGGCATTTCGTTGTGCTGTCACCTGCCTTTCCCACTCGGTTGCTATCAGCCTTTCCTCCGGGCACCCCGGTGCTGCGCATCACGCTGGAACAGGCTTTACAACGCGTCGCCGCTGGTGTTGGAGGCGCCGATGCCGTCCCTGTGCGAGGAGCTTTGCTGCCATGAAGATTCTCGGCCTCCTGCGCCACGCCAAGTCGGATTGGGACGACGCCAGTCAGCGCGATTTCGACCGGGGCCTGAATGCGCGCGGACGCCAGGGCGCGCAGGTGATCGGTGCACATATCCGTGATCACGGCGTGAAGTGGGACAGGCTGATCGCCAGCCCGGCGGTGCGGGTCAAACAGACGCTCCACGCGGCGCTGCCAGCAGTGACCCCTGTCTTCGACCAGCGCCTCTACCTCGCCAGCTTCGACACCATCGCCGAGACGATTGAAGCCCATGCTGGCAGCGGCGTGGATGAGGCGCAGGCGCTGCTGCTGGAACTGGTCGCGCCGGGCAAGGAAAACGACCTGTTCCGCGAGGCGGTGGTGAAGTTTCCCACCGCGACCTACGCCGTGCTCGAATGCGATATCGATCACTGGGCTGATCTTAAACGCTACTGCGCCAAGCTGGTGCATTTCGCCCGCCCGCGCGATCTTGACCCGGCGCTGGGGCCTGAGAGCTACTAACTCACCGCCACCAGATTATCGTCCGAATCCCGGTCGATATAGAAGTTGTAGGGGTCAACCCCGGCAAACAGCGGCTTTTTAGCAGTCACCACCTCGATCACCTGATGACCAGCACGGATGGGTGATCGTTTCATCGACAGCACGTTCGCGCTATCGAACGCGCCTGTTTCGGGCCGAGCCGTAAACAGGCCGACTTCGATATCTTCAGCCAGTTTCGCAGGCGATTCCCTGCCCTTTCCGTCAGCGTAAAACTTGCCCGCTTCGATGGTGATGCGGGTGCTCCAGCGGCCATCGGCCAACTGCGTGGTTACCGCCTCTTTCGCTTTCAGGTCATATATCGTGATCCGTTCGAACAGATCGGTAATCAGCCCCTGATCTTCGGGCGTGGTCGCTTCTTTGCGCAATTCGGCAATCAGATCGAGACTGCGCGGGTACGGCGCGCCCTTGAACTTGTAGCGGGTGATCAACCGGGCCAGCGCGCGGTTGACCGCATCTTCGCCGAGCCGGTGCTGGAGCAGATACATCACCAATGCCCCCTTGCGGTAATGGATGTGCCCCTGATTTTCGACCCGCAGCAGCGGCTGTTCGTCAAGCACATCGGATTTGCGCCCACGGAGATATTGATCGAGTTCATATTTCAGGAACCGCCGGATCTTGTCCGCGCCATACAGTTCCTGCATCACCATCAACGCGCTGTATTGCGCCAGCGTTTCGGACAGCAGGGTCGATCCCTGCATATCGCCGCCCACCACCTGATGCGCCCAGTACTGGTGGCCCAGTTCATGCGCGGTAACATAGGACACGTAATCGATCGTTTCCGGATCGCGCACGTCGGCGGCAAAGCCGATGCTTTCGGAATAGGGCATCGTCCCTGCAAACGCCTGCGCAAATCCCGCATATCCCGGAAATTCGATAATCCGCGCATAGCCGAACTGATACGGGCCGAAATTTTCGGTGAAATATCCAAGCGAGGTCTTCATCGCGGCCAACATCGCAGGCACGTTCCACGCATGGCGCGGATCGTGATAGACTGACAATTGCACGTCCCCAAAGGTGTCCTCGGCCACGGCATAGCGCGCCGATTGTACCGAGAAGAAATTGAGGATCGGGGCCGGGCTTTCAAACACTGCGATGCGGCGATCGCCCTTCACTTCATCAGAGACCTTGTTGCCCGGTGCAATCGGCACCTGATCGGCGGCGGTGCTGATGGTGATGCGCGAATTGACCCAGTCCGCGCTGATATAGTTTCGGTTCTGCGCCGCAGTATCTTCCAGCTTGGCGGTGCGCAGTTCATCCGGAAGACCCTGGCGGCGGCGCACGGTGCGATCCTGAAGCAACCCGCGCCTGTCCATTCCGATGATCGGAGCGAAGGCTCCGTTGTTCACAAAGGTGCCGTTATCGACAATATCGGTCGCCGCTGCACCGTTGGCAAAACCGCGCCGCCACAGCCGCGAACTGAAATCAAGCCGCGTGGTCGCCCCCGGAGCGAGCGGCGTATCAAACCGGTAAATGCGGTAGTAGAACTCCGTATCATTGCTGGCCAGCGTGGCTCCGGCAATCTCCAGCCGGGTGAATTCCAGCGTATCATCGCCCTGCCGCACGTGCAGTTCGGCAATCGGCTGCGCAGTATCGTTGCGCATCAGATAATGGCCAGCCACCTCCATCCGCCGTTCTTCGGGATAGACGTCCACGGCAAATTCGACATCGGTGACTACCGGACGCGGGAGGTTTTCGTATTTGAGATATTTGCGTTCGTAATCCGCAGTCAACGCCTCGCGCTCATCAGCGGTCTGATAGGTGTTGAGCACCTTGATATTGTGATGGATGACAAGCCCTGTGCCGATCATCCCGCCGACTGCTGCCAGCGCCGTGGTGCCGGATGCCAGCGTGATGCGCCGCCCCATGCCCTTCAACCGGGGCCACACCGCCGCCGCCGTGCCGCGCGGCCACGCCCAATGCGCCAACACCAGCAGCAGAACGCCGAAACACGCCCAATAGGCCCGCGCGATCAGCCCGCCGAGCCAGAATCCCCCGGTGCCGTTCATATCGCTCAGCGGTTCGCCCGGCCCCCCGCCGAACATGTAGAGCATGTTGGTATAGCCAAGGTTCGACATGAAAATGCGGCTGACGAACCACACCAGAATCAGGCCCCAACCGATATATTTGTTGGGGCTGAGCACCTGAAAGAACACCGCCAGCACCGCCAGCAGCAGCAGGTCAATGCTTTGCGGCAGGACATAGGCGCTGAGATACAGGCCCACATCAATGCTCGGCGCGCCCAGCACGAGTTGATACAACACGCCGGCCACCATCCCTGTCAGCGACATCGCCGCCAGCACTGCAAATATCGCCAGAATCTTGGGCACGAACATTACCCAGCCGGGCACAGGCGCAGCGTCGATGATTTCATTGATCTTCACGTCACGCTCACGCCAGACCAGTTCGCCCCCGTAAAACACCGCGACGATCAGCGTGAACAGGGCCATGCCGCCGATGACCGACGTGATAACGTTAGCGGTCAATGGATAGGACGGCGTGCCGTAAGACGTTTGCGAGAACGCAAGGTCAAAGGCAGTAAATGCCAGCGCGATCAGCAGCAGCACGATCAGGCCGGGGCTTTTGATCACCAGCATGGTTTCAGTCTTCAACCGCGTCCAGAAACTCGCCAGCGAATGACCGGTGCCAAAGCTGCGGCGCGCAGGCGCTGTCAGAACCTGTGGCTGCACCACCTCGGCCTTGGCCGCGCGGCTTGCCTGCTTGCACCAGTAACCGGTTGATCAGCAGATTGCCTTCGAACGGGATCGCCCGCGTGTTCATTTCTGCCGCCGTCCAGTAGCGCGAAATCTCGCCAATCGCGCCCAGCGCCATCGGTTCGAACCGGGCGAGCGCGTCCTGATAGGCAGGCTCATTGCCCAAGACGGCACTGACGGTGAGATAGCCCATCACCAGAATGAGCACGCCGATATAGCTCGCCAGCATCGACCGCGTGATCGTGGCGAGGCTGAACAGCAGCGCCGATGACAGGATCAGATTGGGGATGGCGATGACAAGAAACGGCCAGGCATAGGTGGCAAATCCGCCCGGCCCCACGGTTTCCGGATCAACCCACGGCATCGCCGATCCCAGCGCAATGCCCAGCGGCACCGCCATGTAGCCAAGGATCGCGATCACCAGCCCGCCCAAGAACCGCCCGGCCAGAAACTGGCTGCGTCCCACCGGGGTGGCGCGGATCATCGGCCCGAACCCGGTCACATCATCGCGCACCACCGCATTGGCGACGAACGAAGTGATCACGAACAGGTAGAACAACCCCAGCAACGCGAGCGCGATAGTGATCGCAAACGGCGAGTTTTCATGAACCGAACCCGGCGTGCCGATGCTGACATTATTGCTGGCCGCAACCCCGAAGCCGATGAGGAAAAAGATCGCTACCGCCACCCAGAACACCGGGTTTTTCAATTGGTAACGGATTTCAAACGTAGCGATAGAGGCAGTCAGCATGGCGGGCGCTCCTATCAGGCCGCAGCGGCGGCGGCAGGGCGGCGGGTTTGCGCCAGAGTCGCAAAATACACGTCCTCCAGACCGCCCGTGACCGGCGCGAAACCTTCGGGCTGACTATCGCTGAGCACGTGAACCACGATGTCTCCCGCAAAGAACCGGTGCGAGATGACCTCGTGCGCGGCCTGCATATCGGGCAATTGCTGATGCGCGATAGTGCGTTGCCACACCCGCCCGGCGATCGATCCGATCAAATCGCGCGGCGGCCCTTCCAATTGCACGCGGCCCTCTGCCAGCACCGCCATGCGCGGGCACAGATCGGCAACGTCATCGACGATATGGGTCGACAGGATCACCACCACATTCTCACCAATCCCGGCCAGCAGGTTGAGGAACCGGTTGCGCTCTTCGGGATCAAGTCCGGCGGTGGGTTCATCGACGATGATCAGTTCAGGATCACCGATCAGCGCCTGCGCAATTCCGAACCGTTGACGCATCCCGCCCGAAAAGCCCGCGATCGCCTTGCCGCGCACCGCCCACAGGTTGGTCTGGTTGAGCAGGTTCTCGACCACGCCGCGCCGATCCCTAGCATCATGAATGCCTTTCAGTACCGCCATGTGATCGAGCATCTGATAGGCCGAAACGCGCGGATAAACGCCAAAATCCTGCGGCAGATAGCCAAGAGTGCGGCGCAGCGCATCAGGTTGAGCCAACACATCAATCTCACCAAAGCGAATAGCCCCCGCCGTCGGCGCTTGCAGGCAGGCGATGGTGCGCATCAGCGTCGATTTGCCCGCACCATTGGGGCCGAGCAGCCCGAACATGCCCTTGGGGATCGACAGCGTCACATCGTCCAGTGCGCGAGTGCCGTTGGGATAGACGTGGCTGACGCCGCTGAGTTCGAGCATGGTGATCCCCGTTAAATCGATATTTGCGGCCCGCATCTTAGAGCATTGATAGCCGAGGGAAAGGTGTATTGGTGGGGTAGCACACACAGTTGATCGGAACAGGTGCCGTTCGTCGATCCCAGTCAGACGCCGGTGGGGGCGGGTTCCGCTGCAACGCTTCTGCAATGAACCTAGGCATTCCCGACCACAAAGCACGCCGCCGCCATCAGCGCCCCGGCCCAACGGTTTGACCGGAACCGGGCGAGCGGATTGGCGGGATCGTCCACGTCCAATGTCGACACCTGCCACGCCAGATGCCCCGCCACCGGCAACAGCGCCAGCAATGCCAGCGGATCGGGTCGATACAGCCAGATGCCGATTCCCCACAGTGCGATTGCGGTAGCATAGAACCCGGCAATCCCGGCCTGCACCCGCGCGCCCATCGCCAGCGCCGAAGACCGGATGCCGACCATTGCATCATCCTCGCGGTCTTGCAGGGCGTAGATGGTATCGTAACCGATCACCCAGCAAATGCACCCGGCATAGACCGCCGCCAGCGCGTCCCAGTTATCCAGCCGCAGCTGCGTCCAGCCGACCAGCAGCCCCCAGTTGAACACCATGCCGAGCCACGCCTGCGGCCACCATGTAATGCGCTTCATGAACGGATAGGCGGCGACCAGAGCGAGGCTGCCCAGCGCAACCACTTGCGCCTGCCAGCGCAGTTGCAAAAGCACGATCAGGCCGATCAGGCACAAGGCCAGCAGCCAGCCCCATGCCAGCTTTTTCGGCACCCGCCCGCTCGCCACCGGACGCGCAGCGGTGCGCGCCACCTGCGCGTCAAGTTCGGCATCGACGATGTCATTATAGACGCAACCCGCGCCGCGCATCGCAATTGCGCCCATCAGCAGCCAGCCAAGCAGCGCGAGTTGCGCCCCCGCGCCCGCCAGCCACACTCCGAACACGCAGGGCCAAAACAGCAGCCACCAGCCAATCGGCCGGTCGAACCGCGCCAGCTGCGCCAAGTCACGCGGAACCTGCGGCAGGCGTTGGACGAGGCCACCCGAGATGCTTTTGTGTTCGCTGTCGGGGACAATGTGTTCGCTCATGACTTGCTCCCTAGCGGTCGTAACGCCTAGTGCAAAGCCATGCCCGCAACCCCAGCCTGGCCACCCAAAAGCGCCCCGCGCCTGTTTGTCGAACAGGAATTGCGGATCGGCACCGCAGTGCGGATCGAAGGCAATCCAGCACATTATCTAGCACGCGTGATGCGCGCAGGCGTGGGCGACACAGTGATCCTGTGCGACGATATTACTGGCGAATGGGCCGCGCGGGTCAGCGATGCGGGTAAGCGCGACGTTACGCTCGACGTGGTTGAACAACTCCGCCCGCGCGGGGTCGTGCCCGATCTGTGGCTGTGCCCGGCATTGCTCAAGAAAGACCGCTTCGACCTGATCCTTGAAAAGGCGACCGAACTGGGCGCTGCGCGGATTCAGCCGCTGGTCACCCGTCGCTGCGTTGTCGACAAGCTCAACCTTGACCGTGCCCGCGCAATCACCACGGAAGCGGCGGAACAATGCGCCCGCACCGCGCTGCCTGCGCTGGCAGCCCCGATGAAACTTGACGCGCTGCTCACCGATTGGCCGAAGGAGCGCGCACTGTTCTTTGCCGATGAAAATGGCGGGACGGCGGCGGCGGCGGCATTCTCGGCCCATTCCGGCCCCGCCGCCATCCTCACTGGCCCCGAAGGCGGATTTGATGATGCCGAACGCGCCGCCATCCGCGCCCATACTGCCGCTTGTGCGATCACGCTCGGCCCACGGATTCTGCGCGGAGAGACCGCCGCCATCGCAGCGCTCGCTGTGTGGATGGCAGCGGCAGGCGATTGGTAGCGCAACTTCGCGCAGACAAACGCGTTTTCGCTTTCCTCCGCCATATCAGTTTTCTATGGCAACCGGCCAAAGAGGACATCTTCGATGAGCACACGCGAAACCAGCACGGCAGACGACCCGATCATCGAAAGTTTCGACCAATTGGTCGCCCCGATGGTCGGCGGCGAAAAGCCGCCTGCCGACTGGCGCATCGGCACCGAGCACGAAAAGCTGGTGTATATGCGCGCCGACCACCGCGCGCCATCCTATGACGAACCCTGCGGTATCCGCGACCTGTTGAAAGGTCTTGAACGATTCGGATGGTCGCCGGTTGAAGAAGGCGGGCACGTCATCGCGCTCAAAGGCGAAGATGGCGCCATCAGCCTCGAACCTGCCGGACAGCTCGAATTATCGGGTGCGCCGCTGGAAAACCTGCACCAGACCTGCGCCGAAACCGGGCGGCATCTCGAACAGGTGAAAGCGGTCGGCGAACGCTGCGGGGTGAGCTATCTCGGGCTGGGCATGTGGCCTGACAAGACCCGAGAAGAGCTGCCGATCATGCCCAAGGGTCGCTATGACATCATGCTGCGGCATATGCCGCGCGTGGGCACGATGGGCCTCGACATGATGCTTCGCACCTGCACCATTCAGGTAAACCTCGACTATCAATCCGAGGTCGACATGGTGCAGAAGTTCCGCGTCGGCCTCGCGCTGCAACCGCTGGCGACCGCGCTGTTCGCCAATTCGCCCTTCACCGAGGGCAAGCCCAACGGTTTCCTGTCATACCGCTCGCACATCTGGTCAGATACCGATCCGGCGCGCACGGGGATGCTGCCCTTCGTGTTCGAAGAAGGCTTCGGCTATGAACGCTGGGCACGGTATATGCTTGATGTGCCAATGTATTTCGTCTTCCGCGATGGCAAATATATCGACGCAGCCGGGCTTTCGTTCCGCGATTTTCTCGACGGAAAACTGTCCGTCCTGCCGGGTGAACGCCCGACGCAGAGCGATTGGTGGGATCACCTGTCCACCGCCTTCCCCGAAGTGCGATTGAAAAGCTTCCTCGAAATGCGCGGAGCGGATGGCGGACCGTGGAACCGGATTTGCGCACTGCCCGCGTTCTGGGTTGGGCTGCTGTACGATCAAGGCGCGCTGGATGCCGCATGGGATCTGGTCAAGAGCTGGACGATGGAAGAGCGCGAGGCGTTGCGCAATGATGCGCCGCGCCTCGCGCTTGATGCCAAGGTGCCAGGCGGCGGAACGTTGCGTGATATCGGGCGCGAGGCGCTTGCCATTGCGCACAAGGGGCTGGCGGCGCGCGCGCGGCTGAACGCGTCGGGCGACAACGAAACCGGCTTTCTCGACACGCTTGATGAGATCGTGGCGAGCGGCAAAGTTCCGGCCCAGCGCTTGCTCGATGCCTACCATGGCGAGTGGAACGGCGACATCACCCGCGTCTATGAACATTCGTTCTGATAACCCGCGCTATTCCGCCGGGAATGGATCAATTTCCGCTGCTGGTGCGTGCCTGCGCCCGGTGATCCTCCGCGTGATCCGCACCAACGGCGCGGTGATCAATCCGTGCTGTTCCATCCAGGCGTGATATTCGCGGTATTTGGGATCCTCAGCCAGCAGGTGTGCTTCCTCAGTCCGGGCCCGCCAATAGTATATTGCATTGACAATCAACAGGAAAAAGCTATTGCGCACGGCATCGGCAACCGATCCGGTGGTCACCAGAAACGGCAGCACCGAAGCCCACCAGAACAGGTTTTTCGCCAGATAGGCCGGGTGGCGGGTGAACCGGTATGGCCCATTGGTCAGCACCCCACGATAGGTGAGGTTGGAAAAGCGGATGCCAAACGCCACGGTTGCCCAGGCATAACCAGCAGTCAGCACGATCAGCAGCCCGCCCCAGGCCCACAGCAAAGCCTCGTTCCCAGCGAACCAGTGCGCCCATCCCGGGGTGCCCCTTTCATAGCTAAGCACTTGATTATCAGGCCCGATTATGCCCCACACAAAGGGCGGATAGCAGATCAGCGCGGCCAGCCAGCCCGCCAGCAGCGGGTTGCCTGATCGGATATGCGCATCCAGCGGGCGCAGCGTCAGCAGGTAGCCGACCGTGCCAATCTGCACGTCGATCACGAACAGCAACGTCACCAGCGCCATCGCAAATTGCACTGGATTGCCAAGCACTTGCGCGGCATCGGCTTCAACCACCTGGGCAAAGCCTGGGGGCAGGATCGAGATCATGAAGGCACCAAAAAAGCCTTTGATCGCCCATGCCCGCCAGTGTTTGACGATTTGCGCGCCGTCCCATGTCTCGCGCCCGATTACCCCGCCGCCGAGCAACAATGCACCGAAATGCCATGTGCCGTCGCGTGGGTTTGCCAGATGCCGGTCGAGCCAGATAACGTAAGGAATCGAAAGCATTACCAGCGGCAGAACCGCGAAAGTCAGCACCTCCATCGCGAACAGATACGACCCGTTCCAATACCACCGGGCGAGGCCGTAGAATGCCGCGAGCAGCGCCCATGTTGCCCATAACCCGCACAATTTGACCACTGATATCGGCAGAATTTCAGCCAGCGGCCGGGCCTGACTCCAGTCGATTCCGGTCGATGGCCGCAGGTGCACCTTATCGACCAGCACCGACCAGACCACCATTGGCAGCGCCGTAAACATAATCGCGGCGAGCGCGGCGTAGGGGCCGGACAACACACCCCGCGCGCCGGCCAGACTGCCCTGCAATCCCAAGGCATCGGCAATGTCAGGGTAGGATCGGCACAGCGCAATCCATACAAACAGCCCCGCCAGGCCCGCCAATCCGACCCCTGCCGAAACATCGCTCGGCGGAAGGATTGGCGACGGCGCGCCGGGCGCAGTTGGACGGGACGGACGCAGCGCAGTCATGATGCTGCGGCCCTACAGCATAAGGGTTAACGCCTTGGTATATACCGCCCCAAGCCCGGTCAAAGGCGGGTCAAGAACGACCTGACCCTACCCTAACCGGGGTCTAGCAGGGGTCTAACCATGGTCTAGCCAGAGTCTGGCCAAAACCGCTGTTGGAGATCAGCGCCAGGCGTGGATCGTGCCGCTATCGTCCAACAGATACAGATAACCATCGGCCACCACCGGCGGCAGGCTGACAGGCTGCCCAATGTCATCGAACAGCGCGGCCGAACCTTCGCCTGCGCTGATCTTCCACACTTCGCCGCGCGAACTGGCGACCCACAATTGGCCACCCGCCAGCACCGGCCCGGTCCAGAAAATAGGATTTTCCTTTTTCTTCTCGTTCTTCCAGCGCTGCAACTGCGAGACCCACCGCACCCGGCCGTTCGAACGCGAGATCGCCAGCAGGCGCGCATCGTCAGTGAGGGTAAAGATCCACTCGCCCGCAATTGCCGGGGTGGAAATGCCAGCCAGATTCAATTCCCAGATGCGCTGACCCGTCACCAGTTCATAGGCCGCCATCCGGCCGCCCTGACCCAGTGCATAGACCCGGCCCGAATCGATGATCGGATCGGCGTCGATATCGGTAATGGTGCCCACCGTGGTCGAGATATTGGTGCGCGCCAACGCATCCGACCACAGCACCCGGCCGTTTTCATAACGATAGGCCGACAGTTCCCCGCTGGAATATCCGGCAATCACCGTCCCCTGCCCGGCAGCGGGGGCAGCCACTCCGAACACGCCCGACTGCGTCGATGATCCGGATTCGTCCCACATCAGCGAGCCATCATTGATGTTCAATGAGATGATCAGATTATCCTGCGTCATCACAAACAACTGGCCAAAGGCGATCGTAGGTGATCCGCGCAGCGGGCCTGCGGGCTTTACCTTCCACAGCACTTCGCCGGTATCAGCATTGATCGCCTGCACATCGCCAACGCCATTGGTGGCATAAAGTTTGCCCGCTTCAAAGCTGACCCCGCCCCCGAAAGCAGAGGGCGACTGATCCTTGGTCAGGTCTTCATTGCCGCGGCTCCACAGCCGCGCGCCGGTATTCTTGTCGAACGCCGTGATGACCCCGTCGGTGCCTACCGCGAACAGCCTGTTACCGCCCACCACGGGGGCTGCGGCAAGACGCATGCGGGTGGTCGACCCGGCAACTCTTGCGGTCCATACCTTCGCCGGATTTTCCGCCAGGACAAGATGGCCGTAGGACTTGCTCGCCGCGCCGCCGACCTGTGCCCATTCGGCATTGGCGCGCGCGGGCGGCAGCACCACGGTGATCCCGGCCAGCGACGGATCAACCTCTGCCCCGCTTTCAATGCGCGAAAGGATCGGCGTGCGGTTGCCCACCGTTGGGGTGGTTTTATCACCCCCACCGCCGAACAACCCGCCTTTGCAGCCAGTCAGCCCCGCCGCCAGAATGCCCGCCAGCAAAGCGGCGCGTGCAATTTTCGTATTTGTCATACCCGTCCGTTTCAACCCTAAACCCGTTAATTGGCGACAGCTGCGCCATTCCCCTCGGCTACGACCACGCCTTCGTCCTTGAGCAATTTTTCGACATCCACAATCGCATCCACACCCAGCAGGCCTGCCATCTGGCGCGTGCGCGATCGCAAGGTTTCGGGCTGATCTTCGTCCTTGGCGATATCGGCAAACAGTTTCCCGGCTTCAACGCGGTTGCCGCTTTCCAGATGCGCCATCGCCACCAGTTCCCCGGCGCTGCCAAACCACGGATTGCCGGGCTTGGCGAGGTCGCCAAGCTGCGCGATGACATCGGCGGGCTTCATCGTGTCGAAATTGGTGCTGACATCGCGCACCCGCGCCAGATCGCGCAGCGCAGGCGGCGCATCGGGATCGGCGGCGATTGCCTTGAACAAAGTGGTCGCCTTGGCCGTGTCGCCTTGTTCCAGCGCTGCGCCCGCCTGCACAAACCGCGCAGCGGTGCGCGCGCCCGCAGAAGATCCATCGGCCAGCAACGCAGCAACCTTGTCACCGGCCGCCTTGAAATCGCCTTGATCGGCAGAATCAAGCGCCGAAATCAGCGTTTCGGACTGCGTTTCCAGTTCACCTTCACGGTAGTTGTCCCACACCAGATATGCGCCCAGCCCGGCGACCAGCAGGATGATCCCGCCGAACAGTTTGGCCCCGTGGTTCTTGAAGAAATCGAGCACGGCATCTTCGCGCACAGCCTCGTCAATCTCACGGATCAGGACTTCATCCTCGGCTGAAGCCGCCGGGATAGGAGGGGTATTGGTCGGGATGCGCGCCACCGGGCCTGTGTTCCTCGTTCAAGAATTACCTTGCGCTTTTGGCAAGCAGATCAGTGCGGCTCTTTAGGCAGGTGCCGCGCTGCGCGCAATGGCGGCGGTGCGGCGATGCCCAGTGCCGTGTCGATGTGGCGCAGGCCATTTGAACCGGGGATGAAGCGCGCCGCGTCACAACCCGCGCCCCATCGCATCGCCATATACCGCGCGGTAACGGGCAAGCATGGCGGCAAAATCAAATTCCTGGCGCGCCTTGGCCTGATTGGCCGCGCCAATCCGGGCGCGCAAATCGCCATCCGCGGCAAGTTGGGTGAGCGCCGCGCGCAGTGCCTGTGCAGAGCCGGGGGCGGCGATAAATGCCTGATTGGCTTCGCCCACCATCACGCGAATATCCCCGACATCGGGCGCGGCGACCGGCAGCGCGGCGGACATGGCCTCGACCACGGAAAGCGGGAATTGTTCCGACGCCGACGACAGCGCAAAAATATCGAACAGCCCGATGATGCGCGCAGGATCAGCCACCGCGCCGGGCAGGTGCACCCGGTGAATGATCCCGTGGGCAGCAGCAGCGGCAAGGATCCGCTCGCGCTCCGGCCCTTCGCCGCAGATGACCAGATGCCATTCCTCCGGCAGGCCCGCCACCGCCTCAACCAGCAGCGGCAATTGCTTGACCGCGCGCAGCCCCGCCAGCGTGCCGACCCAGCGCTGGCCTGCGCCTTTTTCCAGCGGCAGGGCGCGCGGGCTTGGCGGTTTGGCAAAGGCGGCGGTGTCGATCCCGTTGACGATCCGCTCCACCCTGACGCGCGGCTGGTGCCAGATATCGATTGCGATGCGTTCCAGCCCGGTACTGGGCACGATCAGGCGGTTTGCTTCCATCAAGGCGGCGCGGCGGTAGAGATTGCGGCTGGTCTCCAGACCATGCGCCTCGTCCTCGTTGAACCCATCCTCGTGATGCACCAGCGGGGGCAGGCCCATCGCGCGTGCGAAGACGCGGTGTGCCATCACCACGTCCATCGCGCCCCAGTTATAGGTGCAGATCAGGTCGTAGCCTTTCAGCGCCCTCGCGATACCCGCCAGCCGCCCCGGCGTGGGCCAGCCGGTCAGCGCGGGGAAATCATCGGGAAAGCTGGCCTTGATGCGGGCATCAATCAGTGCGCGCGCGCCCATCGCTTCGGGCTGCGCGGAGACCACCACGTGTTCCAGCGCCGCGCCGAACGCATTCATCAACCGGGCGCAGCGCACCTCCTTGCCCCCGGCCGAGAACGTCGAATGGCAGTGCAGGATGCGGGGAACTTCCCCGGCCGCTGTGGTCATTCAACCCCGTCCAGCAGCGCATTGATCGCCGCGCGCACTTCGGGCTCGTCCAGGGTCGGGGCATGACCAACGCGCGGCACCGTAATCGATGTCATCGCCGGGTTGCGGGCCGCCATCTGCCTGACCGTTTCCGAGCTCAGCAGATCGGACAATCCGCCGCGCACCAACAGCATCGGCACGCCCCGCAACGCTTCAAACGCCAGCCACAGGTTGGGCGGCGCGGCATTGCCGGGTTTGGCGAAAGGTTCGGCGATCGCCATGTCGTAATCAAAGCTGATGCGCCCGTTCTGGGTGACGACCATCGTGCGCTTGGCCATTTCAAGCCATTGGTCGAGCGTGTAATCGGGAAACGCCGCCGAATGGGCATCGGCCAGCCCGCGCGCGGCGTGCACCCAAGTGGGGTAGCTGCGGCCCTGCCCAACATAGCCCGAAATGCGCGCAAGGCCGCTTGCGTCAACCTCTGGCCCGATATCATTCATCACCACCGCCGCCATGCGCCCGGGCCGGGCCTGTGCCATCAGCATCGTCATCAACCCGCCCATCGACGTGCCGATCGCGATGAAACGGGTGATGCCCTGTTCGGCCAGCAGCTTTTCCACATCCGCGACATAGGTGGCGGGGGTGTAGGTATCGGAATCCGGGGCATAATCGCTCTGCCCGCGCCCGCGCATGTCGGGCACGATTACCCGGCGTGTGGCGGCAAGTTCGTCTGCCAGACCGGCAAAATCGCGGGCATTGCGGGTCAGGCCATGCATGCACAGCACCGGCACAGCCGTGCCCCCCTCAGGGCCGGGATAGTTGCGGTAATGCAGGGTGAGCCCATCGCTGCTGTCCCAGAAGCGATCTTCGTATTGTGCAGCCATGGACGGCGTTAATCCCTTTGGTCGATGTTTGCCAAGCTGGTGACGCAGCTTGCGCCCCGCTGTGCTTACCCCCACTATCGCGGGATGAGCGAGCCTGTGCAACACTCCGATTGGGCCAAAGGCTATTGCCCTGACCCG
Organism: Alphaproteobacteria bacterium HGW-Alphaproteobacteria-14; assembly: GCA_002842925.1. Taxonomy (GTDB): domain Bacteria; phylum Pseudomonadota; class Alphaproteobacteria; order Sphingomonadales; family Sphingomonadaceae; genus Erythrobacter. The sequence goes on along the minus strand of PHEL01000006.1, from coordinate 21,058 downwards.
GCCATCCTCGAATTGGCAGACTGGCTGGGCGATCCTGTCGCCCCGGCGGACTTCCCCGAAACCCGAATCCGGTTCCGCAATGATCGGGCGGCGGCCAGCGTCGGGCTTGCCGGGCTGGATGATGCGGCATGGGCGGCGCATTTCGGGCGGTTTGCAGCCTTGCCCGGCAACCTGCCGCAACCGCTCGCGCTCAGATACCACGGGCACCAGTTCCGGGTGTACAACCCCGAAATCGGCGATGGTCGCGGGTTTCTGTTCGGGCAGTTGCGCGATGACGCGGGGCGGCTGCTGGATCTGGGCACCAAGGGATCGGGCACCACCCCGCACAGCCGCAGCGGTGATGGGCGGTTGACGCTGAAAGGCGCGGTTCGCGAGATTCTCGCCACCGAAATGCTGGAGGCGCTGGGGGTCAACACGTCGAAAACCCTGTCGGTGATCGAAACCGGAGAAGACCTTTGGCGGAGTGATGAGCCGTCACCCACGCGATCAGCGGTGATGGTGCGCCTGTCGCATTCGCACATCCGCATCGGCACGTTCCAGCGGCTGCTGGCGCTGGAGGAGCGCGATCACATGGCGCAGCTGGTCGATTACTGCCTCACCCACTTCCCCGGCCCGCCCCCGCCCGACAACGCGCCCGCCCGCGATGAACCCGCAGTGCAGCTGATGCACCACGTCACCGAACGCATGGCCGATCTCGCTGCCAGCTACATGGTCGCAGGCTTTGTCCACGGCGTGCTCAACACCGATAACATGAACGTGTCGGGCGAAAGTTTCGATTACGGCCCGTGGCGCTGGTTGCCCGAATGGGATCCGGGGTTCACCGCCGCCTATTTCGACCACGCGGGGCTGTATGCCTTTGGCCGCCAGCCCGAGTCGCTGCACTGGAATTGCGGACAGTTCGCCGTCGCGCTGCGCAGCCTCGCGGATAGCGCCCCGCTGATCGCCGCGCTCGAACGGTTTGGGCCGCTTTACATGGCGGCGGTGGCGCGGCGCTGGTGCTGGCGACTGGGGGTGGCGCCGCAGGGGCTTGAACACGATACCCAGCTCATCGCCGCCTGCGAAGCGCACCTGCGCGAAACCAAAGCGCAGCCCGATGCGTTTTTCTTTGCGCACCGTGGGGCACGCGGCACAATCGGCGGCGCCTTGGGCGAACTGCTTGCCAGCTATCAGCCGGCAGAAACACAGCACGATTACTGGGCCGATCCCGCCCCGCAAACATTGATGATCGATGATGTCGAAGCGATCTGGGCCGCGATCGACGAAAGCGATGACTGGGCACCGCTCCATGCAAAAGTCGCAGCCCTGCGCCGCATGGGCGCAGCGCACGGAACGCCGCCTGTGCCCGCCGGACACGCAGGGCAAGCTGTTGGCCCCGGTTAATCCCCTATCCGCCTGCCCCCTTTCTTTTCAAGCCTATCCGCGATAACGCGCACCCACGCATTTGCAGCAGCAACAGGCAGGCGGGAACTGGCAGAGTGAGCGACAACACCCTCATTTCCTATGAACCGGCCAGCGGTGAGGAATTGTGGCGCGGGACGCTTGGCGATGTCGATGCCGCAGTCAGCGCCGCGCGCCGCGCCTGGCCCGCATGGGCTGCACAGCCGCTTACCAACCGGATCGAAGTGCTGCGCACCTTCGCCAACGAAGTCCGCCGCCAGGCCGAACCGCTGGCCGAACTGATCGCGCGTGAAGCAGGCAAGCCCTTGTGGGAATCGCGCGCCGAAATCGACGCGGTGGTGAACAAGGTCGACACCTCGGTTCAGGCCTATGCCGAACGCACCGGCAAGAAGAAATTTGACGCCGGGCTGAATGCCAGCGCCGCAGTGCGGCACAAACCGCATGGGGTGATGGCGGTGCTGGGCCCGTATAATTTCCCGGCACACCTGCCCAATGGCCATATCGTGCCTGCACTGATCGCGGGCAACGCGGTGTTGTTCAAACCGTCGGAGAAAACCCCGGCGGTGGGTGAAGCGCTGGTTGCCTGTTTCCATACCGCAGGGGTGCCCGAAGACGTAATTCAGCTGGTGATCGGCGGGCCGGACGAAGGCCGGGCGCTGGTCGCGCATCCCGGAATTGATGGTGTGCTATTTACCGGATCAGCCAATGTCGGGCTTGCGATCAACCGCAAACTTGCGGCCAATCCGGGCAAGATCCTCGCGCTGGAAATGGGTGGCAACAACCCGATCGTCGTTATCGAAACGCCCCACCTCGCCGATGCTGCCGCGCTGATCGTGCAAAGCGCCTTTACCAGCGCGGGCCAGCGTTGCACCGCCGCGCGCCGGTTGATCGTCAAGGCCAGCATCTATGATGATCTGATGGAACATCTGCTGCCACTGACCCGCAAACTGATGGTCGGCGATCCGCTGGGCGAACCGCAGCCGTTCATGGGGCCGGTGATCGATAATGATACAGCAGATCGCCTGTCGGAAAGCTTTGTCGCGTTGATGACGGCCGGTGGCCGCCCGCTGCTGCATATGCGCCGCAGCATTCCCGATCTGCCATTCCTTACCCCCGGAATCATCGATGTCACCGATGTGCCTGACCGGCCCGATATCGAACTGTTCGGCCCGCTGTTGCAGGTCATCCGCGTGCCCGATCTCGACACCGCCATTGCCGAAGCGAACAATACCCGCTTTGGCCTGTCGGCATCATTGATCGGCGGATCGCCCGATGATTACGGGCGGTTCTGGGCCAATATCCGCGCCGGGATCATCAACTGGAACGGGCCGACCAATGGCGCTTCGTCCAAGGCTCCGTTCGGGGGCATTGGCCTGTCGGGCAATCACCGACCGGCGGCCTATTACGCGGCGGATTACTGCGCCTATCCGGTCGCCAGCACAGAACGCGATTCGCCGCGTGCCAATATCGGGGTGGGTCTGCGGCCCTGATGCACGCGGCCCTGATGCACGCGGCCCTGATGCACAACGCGAATCAGGGCGCACGATAGAGCAGATCAACACTACTCAATCCGTGAACGCCCGGTCGGACATGGACGACCAGCATAGCTCCGTCCTTGCCAACGGCGGCAATGATATCTTCGGGCACCGCATGGCGCGCGGCGTCGAGGCCGGCCTGCACCGCGCGGGCATAGTGATATTGCAATATGTCTTCGGTCGCGGCCGCTGTCTGATAGCGGATGATACGGATGCGGCAGGGCGCGCTGTCGGCCCCGCCCGCCTGCACCACCATCCCGCGCGGCATGATCGAGGCAACTTGCGGCAAATTGGCAGCGAAGGCAAAATCATCATTCAGGCGCGCGGCGCAGCTTGCCGGAGCGCCGAGCGCGGCGATGAAATCTGCAGCACCGGCCATCGGGTCAAGCGCCCTGTCGCGTGGATCATCGCGTGGATCATCGCGGGAAGGGGGCAGATCAGCAATGCTGCCGCTTTCAAGCAGTTCAAGCCGCGCTGCCTCACGCGCGGCGCGGGCCTGCTGCGATGTGGCAGGCAGCACTGGTAACGCACTGCTGTCAACAAAGCCGATCACGGCATTGGCTTCGTTGCGGCTGGCAAGATCGGGGTCGCTCATCAGCGGATCATTGAGCGCGCGCGCCATAACCGGATCGGTCGCGATGGCCGTGGTATCAAGCGCGTGATCGCACTTCGCGCCCGAACATGCGGCAATCATCAGGCACAGCAGGGGCAGAATGGCAGGACGCATTGGCTCACCATGACACAGGATGGTTAATTTTCCCGTGCATGGCACCGTGCGCCGGACATAAAAACGCCTCCGGATGCCCGAAGGTAACCGAAGGCGTTTTCCGCGAAGCCCCCCGCCCCGCGCTGGCGACCATTTGGTGGGAATGGCCGCGAGCTTGTATTGTTCATATATATGGCGGAAAATATGAACAAATCCACAGCAGCATTGACAGCCTCCATTCATTCAGCGGTGGCGGTATCTTAGGGTCAGGGCCTATAGGCTTGCGCAGTTCGGGCGCGGCCCCTAACGGCAGGCTTCCGATGACAGCCGCTGCATCCCCGCCCGCATCAGCGGCCTCGCCCGCTTCGGGTCTGCTGCCGGCGCTGGGGGCTTACATCATATGGGGCTTTCTGCCGCTCTATCTGCTGCTGGTAAAAACCGTTCCGCCGTTCGAATTCGTCGGCTGGCGGATCATCTGGACGCTGCCTCTGTGCCTGATCATCGTCGCCTTCCGGCGGCAGTTTCCTGATCTTCTGACGGCGTTGAAAAGCCCGCGCACCATGTTTGCGCTGATGGCCAGCGCGGTGCTGATCGGGGTCAACTGGTTCGTCTATATCTGGGCGATCATGGCGGGGGAGGTTTATGCCGCCAGCATCGGCTATTACCTCAACCCGCTGATCAACGTGTTGCTGGGAACGCTGTTTCTGGGTGAGCGGCTGTCGCGCTGGCAGTGGCTGGCGGTGGCCATTGCGCTCGCAGCGGTGGCGCTGCTCGCGGCGGGCGCGCTCACCAGCCTGTGGATCAGCCTGACACTCGGGCTGAGCTTTGGCTTTTATGGCCTTGTGCGCAAACAGGTTTCGGTGGGGTCGTTGCCGGGTCTGACGATTGAAAGCGCGATCCTGCTGCTGCCCGCGATCGGCATTGCCGCGTGGTATGCGGCCAGCCCCGCCGGATCGTCATTCGGCCACGAACCGGTGATGAGCGGGCTGATCATCTTTTCGGGCGTGGTCACCGCCATCCCGCTGTTATTGTTCGCGCTGGCTGCGCGTCGGATGGATTATTCCACGCTGGGCTTCATCCAGTATCTGGCGCCGACAATCGTGTTCTTTCTGGGCCTGACCGTGTTCCGGCAACCGCTTGCGCCGGTTCAACTGATCAGCTTTGTGCTGATCTGGATTGCGGTGGCGATCTTTGTTGTCGACCTGCTGGCCAGGCACCGCAAAGCTAAGATTGTACCCGCGGCCTAACCCACCAGCCGCCAGCCGAGCGTGGTGCCCGCATGAAACGGCACGATATCTTCCCCAATCACGCTGAGAACCGGCGGCACCGCCAACTCGGCGCGTTCAAGCGTGACGCTCTCCGCGTTCACCGGCAGCTTGTAAAACGCCGGGCCGTGCAATGACGCAAAGCCTTCGAACCGTTCCAGCGCGCGCTCCTCGTCAAACACGGTGAGGTAACTTTCCAGCGCAAACGGCGCGCCGAAAATCCCCGCGCAGCCACAGGCGCTTTCCTTGTCGCGTTTGAGGTGCGGGGCGCTGTCGGTGCCAAGGAAGAATTGCGGCGAACCGCTTGTCGCCGCCGCCCGCAACGCCAACCGGTGCGTTTCACGCTTGGCCACCGGCAGGCAGTAATTGTGCGGCTGTATCCCCCCCACCAGCATCGCGTTGCGGTTGATGTGGAGATGCTGCGGGGTGATGGTCGCGGCAATCAGCGGGCCAGCTGCCATCACGAAATCGACCGCGTCGCCCGTGGTGATGTGTTCAAACACCACCCGCAACTTCGGGAAATTCGCAACAATCGACCGCAAGTGCCTTTCGATAAACTCTTTTTCGCGATCAAATACGTCAACATCGGCATCGGTCACTTCGCCGTGGATGCACAGCACGATGTCCTCCGCCTCCATCCGCGCGAGCACCGGGTAGAGGTTCTCGATATTGCTGACCCCGGCGGCGGAATTGGTGGTGGCGTTGGCGGGATACAGCTTGGCCGCGGTGAACACGCCCTCTGCCGCCCCGCGCGCCAGATCATCGGGATCGGTCGAACCGGTCAGATAACAGGTCATCAGCGGAGTGAACTGCACGCCCGCTGGCACCGCCGCCATGATCCGCGTCCGATAGGCCGCCGCCTGCACGGCGGTCGTCACCGGCGGGGTGAGGTTGGGCATCACGATCGCCCGGCCAAATTGCCGCGCGGTATAGGGCACCACATCGCGCATCACCGCGCCATCGCGGAAATGCAGGTGCCAGTCATCGGGGCGGCGGATTGTCAGGCGGTCGGTCATCCCTTCCCCTTAGCCACGCGCGATCCTATCTGTCACGCATGACATCAACCCATCTTACCGCCCGCGCGATCATCCGCTTGTCCCCGCAAGACGAGGCCGAGGATGTCGCCGCCTTCCTCCAAGGCCTTGTCACCAACGACGTGACCGGCCCGCTGCCCTGTTATGCCGCGCTGCTGAGCGCGCAGGGCAAGCATCTGTTCGATTTTCTGGTGTGGCGCGACGCGGCCGACTTGCTGCTCGATTGCGAGGCGGAGGTCGCGGATGATCTCGCCAAGCGGCTCACGCTCTATCGGCTGCGGCGCAAGATCGCGATCGCCCGCGACGATTCGCTCGCCGTGCATTGGAGCGCTGCACCGCACCCCGGCGGCGCCCCCGATCCGCGCCTGCCCGAACTGGGATACCGCTGGCTGGCCCCGACCAATGGCGGCGAAAGCGCGGACGCGGATGCGGGCGCGGGCGCGGCGTGGCTTGCGCACCGCCTGACGCTCGGCGTGCCCGAGGGTCGCGGCGAGCTGGGCGATATCCTGTGGCTGGAAACCAACGCGGCTGAACTGAACGGCGTCAGCTTCACCAAAGGCTGTTATGTCGGGCAGGAAAACACCGCGCGGATGAACTGGCGGCAAAAGGTCAACCGGCGGCTGGTGGTGGTGCCGCTGTCAACGTCGGACGAAGCGCGCCAGCGGGCGGCCTACCCCGATCTCGGATTGGCGGTCGATCATCTGCGGGTCGAAGGTCTTGATCCGGCCTCCCTGCCCGCATGGCAGCGCGCCGGGTTGCTTGCGCCCGAAGGCTAAGCCTGCTGGTAATCGGCAAGGCTGGCTTCGAGCATCGCAGTCGCCCGTTCGCGCGCAGCATCGCGCGGCAGGCCGAGCGATTTCGCCAGTGGCCGACCGATCAGCGCATCGCCCAGCGCCATCAGCACCAGGGTCAGCGTGTCGCGGTGGATTTTCCTGTCGCCCGACTGATCATCTTCGCCTGCGGCAAGTTCATCGACCAGATCGTGGATCGTGCTGATGATCGGGTCGAGCGCGTCTTCATTGCCGGTCAGCAACATCCAGCTGGTCAGCGCACCTGCGCCTTCGCGGTCGAAGGCGTCAAACGCCAGATCCACCACTTCACGCGGGGATCCCTGCCCCGCGCGGCTGGCATGAACGGCATCGATGATCGTCGAACGCACCGATCGCGTGAGATGTTCGGCCAGCGCCTTTTGCAGGCCCAATGCCGAACCGAAATGGTGCAGCAGGTTGGCATGGGTGCGGCCTATCCGCGCGGACACGGCCTTCAGCGTCACCGACTGCGGCCCGCTTTCGATCAGCAGCGCGCGCGCCGCTGACAGTGCGGAACTGCGCGATTCTTCGGGGGTAAGGCGCTTGCGCGGTTGCATTGGTGCGAGCGCGTAGTCACTTTTGCGCCTGCGAACAAGGTGCTGCCACGCCATGTCCCCACCGCACTTACGCCGCGCGCTAAGATGCTGACGCATCACGCGCTGGAAATGCTCAAGCGCCGCACGGGCTTAACCAAAGCACGATGAGCCGCGCTCATCGTGCTTTGGTATTACGCAGCGCGCTGATGCACCCCTGCGCCATCCGTCAGCGTGAGAGCATATTCCAGCGTTGGCGCGCATTCACCGCGCCCGCAGGAAAAACGCTCCTCCACACGCCCGGTCGGCTCAAACCCAAGCTTGCGCAGCACTCGGCCCGACGCCGGATTATCGAGGAAATGGCCCGCGCGCACTTCGCGGTAGCCAAGCGTGCGGGCGATGGTCAGCACGGCTGCCCCCGCTTCGGTGGCGTAACCCTGTCCCCAATGCGGGCGCGCGATCCAGTAACCCATGTCGACCACCCCAGGCGCGCCGGTTACCGCGTCAATGCCAACGCCGCCGACGACCGCCGCATCGCGGGCGCGGGTGATCAGGAAACGCGGGGCAAGCGGATCCACAGGCCGCTCCGCAAAGTCGCGCGCATGGCGTTCCTCATAGGGCCAGGGCGCGCGCGCAAGATTACGCACCACGCCTTCATCGGCGATGCCGGCGAACAGCGCCTGCGTATCTTCGGGCCAGATCGGCCGGAGCAGCAACCTGTGACTACGGTAGAACACGAGCAATTCCTTCCTCGCCCCCCGCGCCGCCACCAAAAGCTGCGCAAGACAGGCTATGGCCATGAAATTTGGCAATTCCACGGCAATTGCGAGGGAGAATGCAAAAAGGGAGACGAACCCCCTCAAAATTGAGGACGGTCCCATCTCCCTCTGCGTGGTCGGTGTTTCACCAACCGGGACCATCCTTGCGGACGATCCCTTTATCGAATCGTCCGTTTATTCGGCGGCTTCGGCCATAACGTCGACAGAGACGTATTTACGGCCCAGCTTGCCTGCATGGAATCGCACCACGCCCGCATCGAGTGCATAGAGGGTGTGATCCTTGCCGATGCCGACATTCACGCCCGGGTAAACGCGGGTGCCGCGTTGACGGATGATAATGTTGCCGCCGATCACTTCCTGACCGCCGAACTTCTTCACGCCGAGGCGACGACCGGCCGAATCACGACCGTTGCGCGACGAACCGCCTGCTTTTTTATGTGCCATGGTTCGTGTGCTCCTTATTCAGCCGAGGCAGCGGCTTGGGCCGGCGCTTCGCTCTTGGTCTTCTTGGCGGCGGCCTTCTTGGCCGGAGCCTTGGCTTCGCCCGCACCCACGGCGGTGATCCGCAGCAAAGTCATCTGCTGGCGGTGGCCGTTCTTGCGGCGATAATTGTGGCGGCGACGCTTTTTGAAGACGATCACCTTTTCGCTCTTGGCCTGCGCGATGATTTCCGCCGAAACGGTTACCTTGGCAGCATCGGCCAGTTCTTCGCCTTCACCGGCGAGCAGGATGTCGCTCAGGGTGATGGTCTCACCGGCTTCGCCAGCAAGCTTTTCAACGGCAATCTTGTCTCCGGCGGCAACCCGGTATTGCTTGCCGCCCGTGCGCACTATCGCGAACATGCTATATACTCTCAATCTGGTGCAATGTTCGGGTGGACAGACAAACGCCACGCCAACCGAACGGCAGTGCGAGGCGTGCGACAATGCAGCCCCGGAAAGATGGGTGCCGTTAGGGGAATGGCACCACCAAGTCAACGCCTCAGCGCGTCAAACCTCACCAAAACGCATGATGACGGATTCCGGCAGTCACCTTTGCCACTTGCAGGCGGTGTGGTAACGCGACATGGGATCATTATGCACGCTCTTGCCAACATTTCCGTGCTGTTCGGGCTGATTGCAGTCCTGTCTGGCTGTGCCGCCGATAAGACGCGCTATCCATCGCTTGCGCTGCGCCCGTTTGAAACGGGGGCCTTGCCGGTCACGCCCGCGCCTGAGGCACTCCCTGCGATTCGTCCGGCGACCAGTCCGGCCGCGCTTGCTGCCTTGCGCGACAAAGCAGCAACGGCGCACGCCGGGTTTTTGCAGCGCGAGGCCGACATCACTCGAATTGCGCGCTCCGCCGCCGGACAATCGGTGGAGAGCAATGCGCGCGCCACCGCGCTGGTGGCGATGGCAGACCTGACATCGCAGCGCGGCGCAACATCGGCGGTGCTCGCCGATCTTGATCTGCTTGCCGCCGAGGGTGCAACAACACTCAACCCCGATCCGGCGCTGGTGGCAATACAGACAGAAGTGGCGGCGTTAATCGCCCGGCAAGACGCGGGAATCGCGCAATTGTGGGATATTATCGGATCATGAACCTTGCGTGCAGCACCTGTCCGGCAAAGGAAACCGCCGCCTGCGCGGTGCTTACTCCGGAAGAACGCGACGCGATGGCGGCCGCCGGACGCACCCGCGTGCTGAAACGCGGTGAGATGTTGTTCGCCGCTGGTGACGAAGACGCCGCCTGCGCCACGCTGCAAACCGGCGCATTGAAGGTGTCGGCGGTTGATCAGGACGGCAACGAACAGATTCTTGCGCTGGTCCATCCGTCGGGCTTCATCGGCGAGCTGTTCGCGCCGTTTGCGCATCATGATGTGGTGGCGCTGACCGAAAGCCGGTTGTGCACTTTTGCCCGGCGCGACATCGAGCGTGCGATCGAGGAATATCCGGCGCTGGCCCGCGCGCTGCTACGTCGCAGTCAGGCCGATTTGCTGGCGACCCGCAGCCTGCTTGAACTGACCGGCCATGCCAGCGCAGAAGCACGGCTGGCGGCGCTGCTGCACGATTTCGCAGCGGCAGCGAGCGAGAGCTCGTGCCATCTTGCCAAGCAATTCGAACTGCCGCTCACCAGAGGCGAGATCGGCAATATGCTGGGCCTGACCATCGAAACGGTCAGCCGCAAGCTGGGCGAGCTGGAAGACATGGGGGCGATCCGGCGTGAGGGCAAACGCGGCATCGCGCTGCAAAACCCTGAACTGCTGCTCGAAATATCGGGGCGGTAAGCCGAAACTCACCGCCCCAGTTGGGGAGAAATTGTTGATCCGGTGCCGTCAGGTAACAATCGCGGCGACCACCGCCACTGCCAGCCCCCATACCACCAGCAGCACCGGCAGGATCAGCACCTGAATGGTCGCATCGCGGGGACGCAACCGTCCGGTATTGGTCATGATCCCGCGCGCTTCGAATTCGCCCAGGGTCTGCGGCGCTGACGGATTATCGCGCAGCCGCGCCCACACCGCAGGCACGCCGAACGCAGCGGCGATCAATAGCACGATAATCGCCATCGGGATCGCCAGCACCGGATTGGCGAAAGCGCTGCCCACAATCACCAGAAACCCGAGATAACAGGCAATCGTCGCGATATAGAGCGCGGAAGGCAGTCCGAAATTGCGGTCAGCCTCAACCTGATGGCGAGGGCTGGCTTCAGCGGGCTGACCCACAACGCGGGCATCACCGCGCGCGATGCGATCATGGACGATGTGGCTCATGCGTGATCCTCCTTGCCTTGGCAGGAGGATTAGCCGGCGGCGAACGCGCCCGCTTTGACCCGAATCAAACCAGTATCACCAACGCGCCAGATCGCGGGTGTCATCGGCGCGCGGTTCGATCCAGTGCCAGCCATCAGCGCGCTTCTCACGCTTCCAGAACCACGCGGCGCTTTTCAGGTGATCCATGCAGAAATCGACCGCGTCGATCGCATCACGGCGGTGCAGCGCGGCGGCGGACACGCACACAATCGGCTCGCCCGGATAGAGCACACCAACCCGGTGCACCATCAACAGGCCCATCAGCGTAAAACGGGCAAACGCGCGGTCGGCCAGCGCGTGCATCCCCGGCAGGGTCAGCGGTTCGTAATGGCTGAGTTCGAGCGCCTCGACGCCCCCCTGTTCTTTGGCATCGCAGCGCACCTCGCCCACGAAAGTGCACACCCCGCCCAGCCCCGGATTGGCCTGCGCGAACGGGCCGATCAACGTGCCGGGGACGAGCATTTGGTCGAGCAGCCGGATATCCCGCATCGGTTCAGCCGCCTGAAACCGGAGGCAGCAGCGCGATTTCATCGCCTGCGCCTGCCTGCAATTCGGCCTTGTCAGCCAGCAGCGCGCCATTCGCCGCCACCCGGTTGCGCGGATCGTCCGCCGCATCTGCCAGCGCAGGAGGCAAGGCGGCGAGCACCCCGGCCCAGTCGAGCGGTGCAGAAGATGGCGCGGGCAACGTCAGCGTCGGCGCGCCTGCCAGATCGGCCAGCTTGCCGAGCAGAACCACTGTAATCACAATCACCCCCCCGTCATCGACATATGGCGCGGCAGGGCCGGATCGGCCCCGCGCTGATCCATGCGGAAATGGTGCCTCTCAGGCTTGATCCTCAGCGCTTCGTCAAGCGCGGCGGTAAGGTTCGCTTGCGGATCGCCGGAACGCAACGCCGCGCGCAGATCAACCTGCTCGCCCCCGCCAAGGCAGGGGTAAAGCTGCCCGGTCGCAGTCACCCGCAGCCGGTTGCATCCGGCGCAGAAATTGCTGGTGTGCGGGGTAATGAAGCCAAGCCTGCCGCCGGTTTCCGCCACATCGACATAGCGCGCCGGGCCGCCGGTGGCATATTGGCTTTCGGTCAGCGTCCAGCGGCGTTCCAGCTGCGCGCGCACCTGATCGAGCGGCAGATACTGGTCGAACCGTTCCTGTTCGACATCGCCCAATGGCATCACTTCGATCAGGGTGACATCGTGCCCTTGCCCATGCGCCCAGCCGATCAGGTCGGACAATTCGTGCTCGTTCACGCCCTTCAGCGCCACGGCGTTCAGCTTCACCTTCAGCCCTGCCGCCTTGGCCGCAGCGATCCCTTCGAGCACTTGGCGCAACGCATCGCGCCGGGCCAGCCGTTCAAACCGCGCCCGGTCGAGCGTGTCGAGCGACACGTTCACCCGCCGCACTCCGGCCTTGGCCAAAGCATCGGCATGGGTCGCCAATTGCGTGCCGTTGGTGGTCAGCGTCAGTTCGTCCAGACCATGCCCCAAACGCCGCCCCAGCGCGCTGAACAGATCAATGATGTCACGCCGCACCAGCGGTTCGCCGCCGGTGATGCGGATCTTGCCTACCCCGCGCGCGATGAAGCCGGTGGCGAGATCGTATAACTCCTCCAGCGTCAGCACATCGGCCTTGGGCAGGAAGGTCATGCGTTCGGGCATGCAGTAGGAACATCTCAAATCGCAGCGGTCAGTCACCGACAGCCGCAGATAGGTGATGCGGCGCTGAAAGCTGTCGACCAGCGGCCTGGCCTTCGCGGGATCGTGCAGCAGTGAGGAGTGCAGGCTGTCAGACATGGCACACCATATACTGCCCAGTCACGCCGGGCGCATCTGCCAAAAAGCGCAGCGTCTGATCAAGTGTCTCTCCGGGTGGCCCGGCCACCACATTGACCCGCCGGGGGGCGGCCTCGCGCGCCAGATCGCGGGCCAGCGCCAACCGCCAATCACGGTGATCATGCGCGGCCGGCGGCAGGATGATCGCCAGCGCGGTGCAATCGGATTGGTTCAGCAGCGCCCGCGCAGATTGGAGGTGGAACGCCATGAAAGCGCCTGCCGCATCCAGCGCAGCATCGGGCAGCAGGCCAACCTCGATCTGCCGCATCATCGCCTTACACCGCCGGGCCGGTGGGGCGTTCGCGGTGGAGGGTAATGCCGATCTTCTCATTCGCCTCGGCAATCGCGAGCTTGACGATCTTGACCGTCACCGCCTCAACCCGCGCGTCCTGCACGAACAGCGTTTCGCAGATGTGATCAGCCACCGCTTCGATCAGTTTGAAATGCACGCCCTGCGGCAGGCCGTCAGTAGCGGCGAATTTCAGGTCCATGTAATTCTTTGACGCATCAAGCGGGGTATCGGGATCGTAGTGATCCGCCACCGTGTAACGCGCGGTGATGGTGATGCGCAACGGCTGCGGCTTGCCCGTCTCCTCGGAATAGATGCCGGTGAGGACATCGGTTTCAAGATCGGCGACTTCAAGGGTGAGCGAATCGGTCATGGTGCGCAGCCTTTAGCCGGGATTGCTCCACCGCGCGAAGATTGCGGTGGGGAGCAACCTGCCGCCCTCACTGTCCTCGCGCACGGCAAGATCGCCGTGTTCGATCTGGCCGGGCAGATGAGCCAATGCCTCTTGCAGCAACCCCGCAATCGCAAGGCTGCTCATCCGCACCGCATAGACGGTGAGGAACAGGAAGCGGCTGTCGGCATCGAGCAGCTTGGCGCAATCCGCGATCAGACCGGGCAGGTGTTCTTCCAGCCGCCACACTTCGCCATCCGGCCCGCGCCCGAACTTGGGCGGATCAAGGATGATCCCGTCATAGCGCCGCCCGCGCCGCACTTCGCGCGCGGCGAACTTCGCCGCATCGTCGACCAGCCAGCGGATCGGGCGGTCTTCCATCTCTGAAAGAGCGGCGTTTTCCCGCGCCTGTGCCACGGATTTCTTCGAGGCATCGACATGCGTGACCTTGCCGTGGCGCGACAGTGCGAGACTGCCAAGCCCGGTGTAGCCGAACAGGTTGAGGGTTTCCGCCTCGGTCATCCCGTCAAGCTGCCCGCGCATCCATTCCCACACCGGAGCCATGTCGGGGAAGAATTGCAGGTGGCGGAACGGGGTGGGCCTGGCAGTGAAGCGCACCTCGTCCCACGCCAGCGGCCAGCCATCATCCGGCAGGTCAGCCGTGAAGCTCCAGCGCCCGCCGCCGTCCTCGTCCGATCCGGGGATGAATTCGCCCGCTGCGGGCCATTCCTCCATGCGCGGCTGCCACATAGCCTGCGGTTCGGGGCGGATGAAGGAATGGGGGCCAAATGCCTCCCACTTGCGGCCCGCGCCGCTGTCGAGGAGGCGGTAGGAATCCCACCCCTCGCACGCCATCACCAGCGGTTGCTGGACGAGGTGTGCCATTACGCCTGCGATCCCGCAGCGTTCTCCAGCACATGATCGCGGGTGGTGGCATAATCGCCTGCCAGTTCGGTGAAGCTTTCCGCCCGCCCGAACAGGTCGCCCACCCGCGCTGGCAGCGAAGGACGCACACCGATGGCGCGTTCCACCGCGTCGGGGAACTTAGCCGGATGCGCGGTGGCGAGGGTGACGATCGGCACGCCCGCAGCCACGCTGTCCGCCTCGGCCTGCGCGCAGTGGAGGCCGACGCCGGTATGCGGATCGATCACCTGCCCTGCCGCACGGTAAGCCCATTGCAGCGCACGGGCGGTTTCAACCTGATCGGCGCGCGCGCTGGTGAACAATGCTGCGGCAGCTTCACGCTGGGCATTGGTCAGCTGCATCGCCTTGGTGGCTTCGAAGGCCCGCATCTGTTCGGCCATCGCGGCGCCATCGCGGCCACCTGCATCGAACAGCAGGCGTTCGAAATTGGAGCTGACCTGAATGTCCATCGAAGGGGTGATCGTCGGCGTGACCCCGCCCGCCGAATAATCGCCGCTGGACAAGGCACGATGGAGGATATCGTTGATGTTAGTGGCGACGATCAGGCGTTCAATCGGCAAGCCCATCTTCGCGGCGACGTATCCGGCAAATACATCGCCGAAATTGCCGGTCGGCACCGAATAGGCGACCGTCCGATCGGGCGCGCCAAGTTGCAGCGCCGATGCGAAATAATACACCACCTGCGCCATCAACCGCGCCCAGTTGATCGAATTGACCGCACCGAGGTTCAGCGTGGCGGTGACGTCGCCATCGTTGAACATCCGCTTCACATGGGCCTGCGCATCATCGAAGCTGCCTTCGATGGCGAGGTTGCGGACGTTGGGGCTAAGCACCGTGGTCATCTGGCGGCGCTGCACGTCGCTCACCCGGCCCTTGGGGTGGAGCATGAAAATCTCCACGCGGTCCAGCCCCGCCACCGCCTGAATCGCGGCCGATCCGGTGTCCCCGCTGGTCGCGCCGACGATGGTGAGGCGTTCGCCGCGCCGTTCGAGGAAAGTCTCGAACAGGCGGCCGAGCAATTGCAGCGCCACGTCCTTGAACGCCAGCGTCGGGCCGTGAAACAGTTCGAGCAGCCAGTGCTGCTGATCGATCTGCACCAGAGGTGTGACTGCGGCATGGCCGAAATCGCCATAGACCGTATGGCACAGGGCGAGCAGTTCATCCTCGGTCAGGCTGGGCGCAACGAACGGCGCCATGATCCGCGCAGCCAGATCGGGATAGGCAAGGCCGCGCATCTCGCGGATCTCGGCTGCGCTGAAACGCGGCCATTCGGCAGGCAGATACAGCCCCCCGTCGCTGGCGAGGCCTGCGAGTGTCACCCCTTCGAAATCGAGCGCCGGTGCGCTCCCGCGTGTCGAGACGTATTGCATGGCGCGCGGGTTAGCCTCGGCGGCGGCGTAATGCCAGCACGTAGATGACCAGCGCGGTCAGCGCGAAGAAGAACCACTGCCCGGCATAGGCGAGGTGGTTGTTGGGCAGGTCGCCGGGATCGGGCTTGGCCATTGCTTCCAAACCTGCCTGCGGCGGGTCAGCGACGAGGCGCGGGCCGGGGGCGATTATGCCGGTTATCGCGCCGCCAGCGAAGCCGGGCTTGGCAAGGTCGCGGCTGTATCCCAGATCGACCATAACGACAGCGCCCGGGCTTACGCTGCAAGTGGCGCGGTGAACCCAACCCTTCTGCCCGCGCGCCGAGGTGCCCGATACAGCTTCGATCTTCTCCACCTCTGCGCAAGCAACCTGACTGCGGCGGAACAGCACGTCCTCGCCCGTCCCACCAAGTGGGAAGGCGGCCACCTCGCCTTCACCCGCCGCCGCCGTGTAGCGCGCAATCAGCGTCTCTTTCTCGGCCAAGCGCCCCAATTGCCACACGCCGAGCGCGATCATCGTCGCCACCGCCGCCAGCACGATGATTGTCGGGATGATCGGCACACGGCGGGCGGTCATGGTTGCTGGTGTTCCTCGTATTGGTGATAGACCCACATGGTCTTGTAGAACCTCAGGCTGCCGATCACGATTCCCACCGTCACCGGCCCCCAGAACAGCAGCGATAGCCACAAGGGCGGCCTCAGCAACGCGTCCACCCCCAGCGCGGCAAGTATCAGCGCCAGCGCGAGCAGCATCGTGATCACGCCGACAAACCGACCGCCGCGTTCCAGCTTGCACACATCCAGCCCACAGTCACTGCACTGACCCGCCAACCGGGCAGGCGCAGCAAACAGCGTCCTGGCACCGCAGCGGGGGCACAAACCGGAAAGGGCAGCCGAGACTAATCCCGGCTGCCCCATATTTTCATTCGGACTATCGTCCGCACTCATCAATGGAATTCAGCGCCCCAGCCGCCCCACACATAGACGGCGACGAACAGGAACAGCCACACCACATCGACAAAATGCCAATACCAGGCGGCAGCTTCGAAACCGAAATGCTGGCGCGGGGTGAAGTGGCCGATATACGAACGGAACAGGCACACGCTGAGGAAGATCGTCCCGATCAACACGTGGAATCCGTGGAACCCAGTCGCCATGTAGAACGCGCTCGAATAGGTGTTCCCGCCAAAGCCGAACGGCGCGACACCATATTCATAGGCCTGGATCGAGCTGAACAGCACGCCCAGCGCAATTGTCGCCCAAAGGCCCTGCTTGAGCCCTTCACGATCACCGTGGATCAGCGAATGATGCGCCCAGGTTACCGTGGTGCCCGAACACAGCAGGATCATCGTGTTGAGCAGCGGCAGCGCAAAGGGATCGAGCACTACCATGCCCTTGGGGATGAACGCGGCGACTGCGCCTTCGGTGCCGAACAGGCTCGTCGTCGCGCCGGTGGCGTGATCAAATTCAAGCGCGGTCGGGAACAGCGCAAAATCGAAGAAGCTCCAGAACCAGCCGACGAAGAACATCACTTCGGACGCGATGAACAGGATCATGCCATACCGCATATGCAGCTGCACCACCGGAGTATGATCGCCGCGCTGGGCTTCGATCACGACATTGCGGAACCACATGAAGAAGGTCGCCAGCAATCCTGCAAGTCCCGCCCACACTACGACTTTGGACGCCATACCGAACAGCTCGGGATGAAAGCTCAGCACCATGCCGCTGGTGAAAGTCAGCGCCGAAATCGAGCCGATCAACGGCCAGATATCGGGTTCAAGGATGTGATAATCGTGGTTTGCCTTGCCAGCCATTGGTCAGTCCAGTCCCTGGGTTACGTAAAGGTTCAGTTGGTGCGCGCAGACGCCGGATTTACCGGATCATCCGTGCGGTGAAAAGTGTAGCTCAACGTGATCTGCTCAACGCCCCGCATATTCGGATCGTCCAGCATTGCCGGATCGACGTAATACAAAACCGGCATGATCACTTCCTGCCCCGGCGCGAGTGTTTGTTCGGTGAAACAGAAGCATTGGATCTTGTTGAAATACTGACCCGCCTGCACCGGCGTCACATTGAAAGTCGCCATCCCGGTAACTGAGCGCGAACTTTCATTGCGGGCGACATAGGTGGCGATGTCGCGTTCACCAATGGTGATGGTGTCGGTCGCCTGACTGGGGCGGAATGTCCACGGCATATCGCTTGCGGTGGAGGCATCGAAGCGGATCGAGATTTTCTGCCCCGTCGCATTCACGGCGGCGCGCGCGGCCTCAGCCTCGCTTGCCACCTGCGTGGTGCCGCCAAATCCGGTGACCTGACAGAACAGCCGATAGAGCGGCACCGATGCATAGCCGAGGCCGAGCATGAACAGCGCACCCATAAACGCCAGCACGCCGACGCGCACATTGCTCCGCGTGGCTTCGTTGGTCTGCGTGACGGGCGGGAGCGTTGCCATCAACCGTCTCCGATCCGCACGATGGTGATCGCGTAAAACAACACCACGAAGAACAACAGCGTGCCCGCGACCACAAGGTTGCGGCTTTTCCGGCGGCGGCGGTATTCGGTTTCTTCTTCGGGGGTCATGCGATCCATCCCTGATAGGCCGCCACGCGGTCTGCCACGAGCGCGGCAAACAGCACGAACAGATAGACGATCGAGTATTTGAACAAGCGTTTTTCGGGCAGCATTTTATCGTCAACCGCCTTCATCCGCGTCGCCACCGGAACCGCCAGCGCGATGAACAATGCCGACAAGACCACCGCGACCGAGCCATAGATCCAGCCTGTCCCGCCAATCGCCCACGGCGCAATCGCAACCGGGGTCAGCAGCAAGGTGTAGATCATGATGTGGCGGCGCGTGACTTTTTCGCCCGCGACCACCGGCAGCATCGGGATGCCGACCTTGGCGTAATCCGACTGCACAAACAGCGCCAGCGCCCAGAAATGCGGCGGCGTCCAGAAAAAGATGATGGCGAACAGCAGCACCGGCATCGCGGTGATATCACCCGTCACCGCAACCCAGCCGATCAGCGGCGGAAACGCGCCCGCGCCGCCGCCGATGACGATGTTCTGCGGGGTGCGCGGTTTCAGCCACATGGTGTAGATCACCGCATAATAGATGATCGCGCCGAGCAGCAGCGCTGCGGCCAGCCAGCCGATGGCGACGCCCATCAGGCACACCGCAACCGCCGACAGGAAAACCCCGAAATCGCGCGCATCTTCACGCCGCATCCGCCCGGCGGGCAGCGGACGGTTCATGGTGCGCTTCATCCCGGCGTCAAGATCGGCTTCCCACCAGTGGTTGAGTGCGGCGGAACCGCCCGCGCCCATCGAAATCGCGAGAATGGCGGTAAAGCCCAACACCGGATGAATGCTGCCGGGCGCTGCCAGCACGCCGCAGATCGCGGTGAAAATCACCAGCGTCATCACCCGAGGCTTGGTCAGCGTGAAAAAATCACGCCATTCCGCCGGGAGCGCAGCCACAGTAGCGGCAGCGCTGGTCGGGCTGATCGGGGGCGAGGCGGTGTCCATAATCTTCTAGTGTCTCATTGGCGAAGAGCGCGGCATTGCCGCCGCGCCCTCTCCGTTTGTTGTGCCGCTCGGTGGTGGGGAACCTCCTGTGCCCCCCGCCACCGCATGGCGATCAGGCCGTTGCCGGGCGGTGATCGTGATAGTCATGGTGATCCTCGATCACCGGCAGCGTTTCAAACTGGTGATAGGGCGGCGGGCTCGAAAGCGTCCATTCGAGCGTCGTCGCACCTTCGCCCCACGGATTGGCAGCCGCCTTCTTGCCTGCCAGCAGCGCGTAGGCGATGTTGACGAAGAAGAAGATCATCGACCCGGCCATGATGTAATAGCCATAGGTGCTGACTTCGTGCCAGAACTGGAACGCTTCCGGATAATCGGGATAACGGCGCGGCATCCCCTGCCTCCCGAGGAAATGCTGCGGGAAGAAGATCACGTTCACGCCGATGAAGAACGTCCAGAAGTGGATGTGGCTGAGCAGTTCGGAATGCATCCGCCCGCTCATCTTCGGGAACCAGTAGTAAAAGCCCGCGAACAGCGAGAACACTGCGCCCATCGACAGCACGTAGTGGAAGTGGGCGACCACATAATACGTGTCATGCAGGTTGTCATCGACCCCGCCATTGGCCAGCACCACCCCGGTGACGCCGCCGACGGTGAACAGGAAGATGAAGCCCATCGCCCAGACCATCGGAGATTTGAAGCTGATGCTGCCGCCCCACATGGTGGCGATCCAGCTGAAGATCTTCACCCCGGTCGGCACCGCGATCACCATGGTGGCGGCGGTGAAATACATCTTGGTGTTCACGTCGAGGCCCACGGTATACATATGGTGCGCCCAGACGATGAAGCCGACCACGCCGATGGCGACCATCGCGTAGGCCATGCCGAGGTAACCGAACACCGGCTTTTTCGAGAAGGTGGCCACGATCTGCGAAATCATGCCGAAGCCCGGCAGGATCATGATGTAGACTTCCGGGTGACCGAAGAACCAGAACAGGTGCTGATACAGCACCGGATCGCCGCCGCCGGCCGGATCGAAGAAGGTCGTGCCGAAATTGCGATCGGTCAGCAGCATCGTGATCGCCGCAGCCAGCACCGGCAGCGCAAGCAGCAGCAGGAAGGCCGTGACCAGCACCGACCACACGAACAACGGCATCTTGTGCAGGGTCATCCCCGGCGCACGCATGTTGAAGATGGTGGTGATGAAGTTGGTCGCACCCAGAATCGAGCCAGCACCCGCAAGGTGGAGCGAGAAGATCGCGAAATCGACCGCCGGGCCAACCGAACCGCTGGTCGAAAGCGGTGCATAGACCGTCCAGCCAGTGCCCGCGCCGGGGCCTGAACCGCCGGGAACGAACAGCGAGAACACCAGGCTGAGGAAGCCCGCCACTGTCAGCCAGAACGAAATATTGTTCATGCGCGGGAAGGCCATGTCAGGCGCGCCGATCATCAGCGGCACGAACCAGTTGCCAAAGCCGCCGATCATTGCCGGCATCACCATGAAGAACACCATGATCAGCCCGTGCGCGGTGATGAACACGTTCCACATATGCAGCGCGGTGTTCATATCATTGGCACCGCCCATGAACTGCGCCCACCAGGTCAGGTATTGAATGCCGGGCTCAGCCAGCTCAACCCGCATGATCCCCGACAGCGCACCGCCCACGATCCCTGCGATGATCGCAAAGATGAGGTACATCGTGCCGATGTCCTTGTGATTGGTCGACATGAACCAGCGGGCGAAAAAGCCCGGCTTGTGGTCCGCGTGATCATGCGCGTGATCATCGCCGTGGATGTCAAAGCCTTCTGCGGTGGTAGCCATTGTCAGATACTCTTCCGATGATATTCGTTTATGTCTTAGCGCACGGTCAGCGCGGCAACCT
>PHEL01000126.1 GCA_002842925.1 Alphaproteobacteria bacterium HGW-Alphaproteobacteria-14 | reverse complement strand
CCTGCGCGCGGCGTTCGCGTGCGAGCCAGAATGCCATGATAATTCCCCCGATCAGGCCTGTTGCAAGGAGCGGCGCACCGCGCTGGCGATTTGCCGGGATGAACGCTGCATGGCGGTAGGCGCCGCCAGCCCGCGCGGAACAGCGAGTTGAATGGCGACCCGCACATCGCGGCCCTGTGCGGCTATGCCGTTGTCGATCCGGCCCGATGCGGTGGGAACGAACACTTCCGGCCCGCGCTCACCCACCAGGAAGGCCCGCCCAGGGCTGACCGGGCCGCCAGTCGCGCGGCCCGGCAGGCCGAACAGCGCGCCGAGTGACTGGCTGATCAGTCCTCCCAGACCTCCGCCCCCGCCGCTGGCCGCACCGCCGAAAAGGTTGCTGATGCCCGATTGCAGGGCATGGGCGGCGATTTCGTTGAGCGCATTGAACGCAGTGCGCTTCAGGTCATCAAACCCCAGACTGCCGCGCCGCAGTGCGGATAACAGCCCGTTTTCAAGCACATTGCCCGCGCGCCCGAACCCGTCGAGCAAGGACGTATCGAGCGAACGGCGCATTGTTTCCAGATCGGTGGCAAAGCCATCGGTGCGGGCGCGCACGTCGATTACCAATTCATCAAAAGCATCATTCATGAGCGTCGCGCTCCATCATGCGGGCGATCATCTCGCGGCTGGGTGGGGGTGGGCAGGTGGGGTCATCAGGCGCGGCCAGCGCCATCGCCAATTCGGCCGGGGTGGCGCTCCAGAATTCACCCGGACGCCAGCCGAGCAGCCGGGCCGAGAGGCTGCACCCGCGCGCGGCGCAGGCGGCGAAGGTCGATGTCACGTCTCACCCTGAAGCACCTGCGCCAGCACAGCGCGCACCGGCTGGGTGGCGGCCACCAGCCCCATTGCCACCACCGCCTGGCCCACGGCAGCACGGTCAGGCCGCGATTCCGGCGGCAAGCAATGCCACAGCAGCGCGGTCATCTCGGTCAGGGTCAGCGCGCCCGCCGCCGCGCGTTCGACCAGCGCGAACAGCGATCCCAGCTCGGCTTCGGCCAGCACCAGGCTTTCAAATGTCGGGCGCAGCACATAACTGACCCCGGCCACCATCAGCACGCTTTCGCCGCGCAAGGGATTGGCGGCGGCGGTCATGCGGGCACGACCGGCCCGGAGCTTTCGAGTTGGAGCGTATAATTGCGCTCCCCGTTGAAATCCCCGGCATAATCGAGCCGTTGCACCAGAAATCGCCCGCGCAGCCGCTCGCCATCCTCAAACGACAATTCATAATCGTCGAGCGTTCCGGCCAGCGCATGGCCGCGCACCGCGCTTTCCGCAGCGCTGCCAAGGAAAATTCCGGCAGCGCTGACCGACACCGAGCGGGTGCCCGCGCCGGACAAAAGGTCGCGCCAGCCGCCCGAATCCTTGTGGGTGATGACCACTGTGTCGCCATTGATCGACATCTGCGTGGTTCTGAGGCCTGCAACGGTCTGATAGACGGGGGGCGAGGCCCCGTCGGTGATCTTGAGCAGGAAGGCGGCGCCGGATTGGGCGGGCATGGGCGTAACTCCTAATTTTGTTCAAGGATGCGGAAACGAAATTCGATGAGCGCAGCCCGGCGGTTGTCGACGCGGGCTTCGCTGCGCGAACGCAGGAAACGAATTGAAGCGAGTTCAAACCCTAGCTGAAACGGCGGCAGGGCGAGCACCCGGCGTTCAATCGCAGCGAGCAAGGGGGCGTCGGCGGCGGTGAGATCGGTGACGGTTTCCAGTTCGAGTGCGATCCGGGTTTCGCGCCCGGTGCGGGTTTTGGTGCCCCAGTCGATCGAGGCGCTCGCCGCGATACCGAGCCACGGCGGGCTGACACTGAGCGGGGATTCTTCCTCAATCGCATTGATCGCGGCGAGCGCGGGGTCAGCCCTGAGCCAGGCGATCAGCGCGGCGCGCAGGTCATTTTCCATGGCGTCAATTCCCTGTTCGGTTGGTTGAAGCGATATCGGCGGTGAAATCGGGCCACAGCGCTTTGGCAGAGCGCCACTCCGAACCCGGCGCGCGGCGTTCCCGGCGGCGTGCTGCGGCGCGGGTGGCAGCGATCTGTTCGGCCCGCGCAAGCAGGCGCTGCACCAGCCGGGAGCTGGACGCGGCAGCGCGGATCATGCCAGCCTCGCGCTGCGCCATGGCCGCCACAGCGCGGTAACGCTGGCGGGCACCGCCGCGCTCGCTTTGCCCTCGCGGTCACGCTCACGATAAAGATGCGCCGCCAGACGGATGATCCCGTGCCGCAGCGACGCGGGCAGGCTCTCCCAGTCATCGGCAATCCCGACCACCAGTTGCAACGCGATCCCGCGCCCATCGAACGGCCGCAGCAATTGCACACAGGCGCTCACCGCGATGCGCCACTCCAGCGCATCAGTCGGCAGCGGCAATTCTTCACGTGTGCCATCGGCGGCAATCCATGCCGCGCCGGCGATTTCGCGCACCGGGCGCGATACCAGTTCCTGCCACCCCGCGTGCGGCGCGATGATTTCCTCGACCGTCTGCACCAGCGGCATCTTGCCGGTGAAGGCTTCGCAGATGGTCAGGCTGGCTTCGAGCAGCCCTGTCAGGGCAACATCGTCATTGGGGCGGCTGATCCCGAGCCAGTGCTTGAGCTCCGCCAGCGCCGCGCCGTCAAGCGCTGCTGGCTGCAAGATAGTCCGCTCCATCGCGGGTTCTCCAAATCTGTGTTCGAAAAAAAGTGCGCCCGCATCGCTGGGTCAGGCGGGAAGGGGGCCTGAAGCGATGCGGGCGCGAGACACCGGCAGGGGAGCAAGGGGGGCTCGACCTTGCCGGAGAGACGAAGCCTAAGTTAACGCTTAGGCTTCGATCTTCAGCAGCTTGATCGCGTTGGAATCGAGCACTTTGCCGCCGACCCGCTTGGTGGCGTAGAAGTGCACGAACGGCTTGTTGGTGAACGGATCGCGCAGCACCCGGGTCGCGCCGTTTTCGGCAATCAGATAGCCGTGGCGGAAATTGCCGAACGCGATCGGGAAGGCCCCGCCTGCGACATCGGGCATATCCTCGGCCTCGATCACCGGATAGCCCAGCAGGCGGTCGGGCTGGCCTTCGACCATGCCCGGCTGCCACAGGAACGCGCCGTCGGCGGTCTTGAGCTTGCGCACGGTGGCGAGGGTTGACGAATTCATCACGAACACCGCGCCCTGACGGTGGCCTGATTTGAGCGAGTGGATCAGGTCGATCAGTCGCGCATCAGGTGCGGCATCGAACCCGGCGGCGCTGCCCGAACCGATATACTGCATCGTCCCGAATGCCCGCACGCCGTCTTCGGCGGTGGCGGTCGGTGCGGCAAGGAAGCCTTCAGGCTGGTTGATCCCGGTTCCGTTGACGAATGCCGTGCCTTCGGCGCGCGCAAATTCCAGTGCGATCTCGCTTGCCAACCAGGTTTCGATATCGAATGCGGCATCATCCAGCATCCCCTGGCTCGCCGCCGGGTTGGCGTAGAGATCGCCTGAAGGCGGGGCGATTTCAGCGAATTGCGGCGTTGCGGTTTCAGGGCGCGGGGCGGCTTCGCTGACCCAGCCTGACGCGGTGCCGCCGGTCGCCACCAGCTTGCGATAGCCGGACGTGCCGGTCTGCACCACCTGCGCAATCGCGCGGATCGGGCTGATTTCGGCCAGCGTCGACGCAATCACCGCATCGATCTGGCGCGGCACGGCATAGCCGCCATCGCCGGGGGTGGCGCCGCTGATCGACTTGAGTTCGGTTTCACGTCCAAAGCGCAGAAAGCCATCGACGAAGCCTTTGACTTCGGTAGCGTCGCTCGCCGGGGTGCCGCCCATCGCCGGGCGGCTGGCGGCGCGGGCGACCTTGTCGAGCCGCGACTTCACCTCGTCGACATCGGTGCGAAGGCCGGTGATGGCCGCATCGGCCTGATCCTGGCGGGCAATGATGTCAAAGCTGGCGTCCAGCGGATCGGTGGTGGTCATCGCAGGTTGGGTATGTTCCATGGGGCAGTGGCCTTTCGGTTGGGCAGAAAAAAGGCCGCCCCTGTGGCGGCCGTTCGGTGGTGTTAGCGTTGTGCGGGATTCGGTCGCTCAGCGACCGCAAGTCCAACCGGCCGCCCGCAGCGACCGGAGGGAGCAAGGAAAGCCAGGTGGCGGGATGGCCCCACCCGGTGCTTGAGGCTAACTCACAAAGTGCACCCTGGCTCGATGTTGCAGCGGGTGGGTGACAAGGCTGACTTCGAACAGGTCAATCTCGATCAGTTCGCGCCCATTATCGGATTGCCGCGCCGCGCGGGTGCGGAAGCCGACGCTGAGGCCGCTTACCGCGCCTTGCGCCAGCAGCATCGCCGCGCGGCTATCGGGCCGGTCAATCCGGGCGATCACCCGCAAGCCGCGGGCATCCTCTGACACCTGCTCGATCACGCCGATCGGCTGATCGGGGCGGTGCTGCCAGTATAGCGGCAAGGGCGCATTCTGGCTCGCCAGCGTCTTGGCAAACGCCCCGCGCCGGATTGTGTCGCGCGCTGCATCGGGAATGTCGAACAGCGCGGCATAACCGGCAAAGCGCATGGGCCGCGCGTTCATAGCCGGTCCCACACGCCAATTCGCACGGCGATCCCGATCAGCAGCAGCGCCAGCGCGCCGCGAATGATCCATTCCATCAACGCCTTCCACGCGCTGGCCTTGGCATCGCGCCACGCCCGCAGCAGCTCGCGCAGTTCGACCAGGTCGCCCTCGGCCCCGGCATCGCCCAGCCCGAGCCGTTCGAGCACGCGGTCGGTGGCGAGCGCGCTCGATTCCTCGACAATCGCGCGCAATGTGACCAGCGCCGCCCCGTCATTGCGGGCCTGCACCATCAGACTGGCAAGCACATCTGCGCGGCTCATGCGGCATTCTCCTCTGGCTGTTCTTCGGGGTTCAGGCCCAGCATCTGGCGCTTTTCAGCGCGGGTCAGGAAATCGGCGTCGGACACCTGCGACCACAACCGCTCACGGTCTTCCGACAGCGCGGTGACCCGGTCGAGATCGACCCCGATTTCGGCATCGGGGAACCACGGGGCGAGGCCTTCGCGCAGGGCGGCGAAAAGTTTCTCCGCCAGCGGCAGCAGCGTCAGCCGCCACAACGCGCGGTTGGCCTCGCGGTAATTGGCGTAGGTGTTGTCGCCCGGCAGGCCGAGCAGCATCGGGGGCACTCCGAACGCCAACGCAATATCGCGCGCCGCTGCGCTTTTGAGCGTCGCGAAATCCATGTCCGCCGGGGTCAGCGCCATGCTCTGCCATTTGAGTCCGCCGTCGAGCAGCATCGGACGCCCCGCATTGGCCGCGCCCGAAAAGGCGATATCCAGCTCTCGCTTCAACCGTTCGAACTGTTCATGCGCGAGGCTCGTGCCATCCCCCGGCTCGTAAACCAGCGCGCCCGATGGCCGTGCCGCGTTTTCCAGCAGCGCGCGGTTCCAGTGGGTTGCGGCATTGTGGATCAACACCGCCTGCCACGCCGCTTCCAGCGCTCCTGCGCCGCAGTGATCGTCAAGCGGATGCATCGTCCGGATCGCGATGATCCCCGGCCAGCCATCGTCATCCTCGACCGCGATGCGCGTGGTGCGATTATTGACCGTGTAATCATAGCCGCACGGCCAGCCATCCGGCCCGGTTGCCACCTTCACCCGTTCGGGCCGCAGCGCGAACAGTTCCACCGGCGTGCCGCTCGCATCCTTCAGGATCTGCACATAGCCATTGCCATGCAGCAGCAATTGCGCGGCGAGCGTTTCGATCAGCGATTGCCCGGCGCTGGTAGCGGTGACGAGCGCGGCGAGGCGCGGATCGTTGCAGGCGAGCGGGGCTTGCCCCACCGCCTCGGCCACGATCCTGACCGGCTGCGCGGCCCAGGCCCAGCCGCAAACGCCGGGTGCCACCCCTGCATCATGCCGGGCGCCAGCGGCACGCGGGTGTGCTCCCCGCCCTTGAAGGCGGAAAGGAAAGTGTCGAGCAATGCCATCGGATTTCCTTTGTCTTGGTCGCGGTGCGTCAGATTGGCCGCACGCTGGGGCGGGTGTTTGGCCCCAGCATCAATTCGCTCAGCCCCCACACCAGCGCGTCGGCGCGGTCGGGGCTGCGGCCGGGGCCGGCGTAGGTTCCGCCGACCAGCAGGCCGCACAATTGGTCTTCGAGCCGGGCGAACATCCCGACATGGCGCACCCGCCCGGCGGCGTAGAGCGCGGCCACCGGTTCTGCGCGGGCCACTTTGCCGCGGCTGGCGTGCACCAGCCTGATCGGCAGCGCCCGGTCAGCGGCGCGCAGCACGCTTTCGACCATCGCCCCGCCCTGATTGGCCTCTGCCACGACGCGGTCGGCGTTCCATTCGCGCGCGGCATCAGCGACTTTTCTGGCCCACTCGGCCGGCGCCGCGCCGCTTGCCGAACAATCGGCGAGCACGCGGGCAATGCCGTCATCACCCAAGGCGGCAACAATGATCCCGCATTCATCGCCAGTGGCCGATACTGGCGGATCAACCGCAACCACCACCCGCACAGGTGCAGGTGCGACGCCGGGTTCGCGCGCCTGTTCGAGCAGTGCGCGTGTCCATAATGCGCCTTCGATATCCTTGATCAGCTCTCCGTCGATTTCCTGCCGGGCAAGCTGGGTGCCGCCAAATTCGCTGGCGATCGCATCCAGAAACCGCTGCGGCAAATTGGCGGCGTTGGCGCTGGTCGCCCCGCGGCTGATGGCGACATCGCCCGTGCTGTCGATCTGCGCGATCAGCCGCTGCACCAGTGGCACCGCGCGCGGGGTGGTGGTGACCGCAATGCGCGGATCATCCCCCAGCCTGAGGCCAAGCAGCAGATTATCCCAGCAGCGCGTAGCGCGCTCATGCGCCAGCGGCCACTTGCCGATTTCATCGCACCAGGCGTGGCTGTGCTGCGGCCCGCGCAGGCTTTCCGGCTCGGCGGCGGAAAACAGTTGCGCCTGCGCACCATTGGCAAACCGGATGCGGCGGCGCGATGGTTCAAACCGGGGCTGGGCGGCGGGTGGATAGATCGACAGCAGGCCGCTTTCGCCCTCAACCATCACCGCGCGCGCCTCTGCCAGTGAGGAGGACACCAGCGCGATCCGCGCATCGGGGTTTCTGTCGGCAATCATGCGCACCCATTCGGCACCCGCGCGGGTCTTGCCAAACCCGCGCCCGGCCATGGTCATCCAGATCCGCCAGTCGCCCGGCGGAGGCAGCTGTTCAGGGCGGGCGGCATAGGGCCAGATGAAAGCAAAGCTGTTTTTCTCCCTCTGGCTGAGCTGACTGACCAACTTTCGCCGTGCTTCAGGCGGTGCTGTGGCAATCCATTCGAACGGTGCGGACATCAGGCCTGCGGCTCACCGGGTTTGGCCTTGACCATGCGCCGCCGGATTTCCTCGATCTTGCTGTCGATGGACGCGCGCACTTCTTCGGCGCTGACATCGCGTTCACGGCTTTGCCCGTTGGCGGCGCTATCGCGGTGCGCAGCGAGCAGTCGGATGGCGTTGGCGAAATCGAATTTCTCGCCATCGCCGGTCTTGAAGTCGCCTTCGCGCAGGCGGCGCAGGACTTCCATTTCAAGGTGGCTATACCCTTCGGCAAGCGCCACCTGCCATTGCCGCGCAAAATCGGGGTCGGCGCGGCGCAGGCGATAGGCGCGGCTGACGTCGATGCCAGCGTATTCGGCGGAACGGGTGACGTTGGAGCTGATCGCAAGGTAATCAATAAAGCGGGTGCGCCAGTGGCGATCGGTGGTCTGGTGGGTAGCGGTATCATCGGCGCGGGTTCGCGCAGGGCCGCGTTTTGCCATGGGCAGATCTCCCTTTGCGAACGGCAAACAGGCGGCACTTCCATCCGGAAGGCCGCCCGCTGGCGAATCGCTATTTGTCGACTATGCCCCTATCTAACCAAAGAGCGTCACGATGTCAAGATGAATAACCAAATAGGTTAAATGATCCCGATCGCCTTGCCCGCGCGTTCGAACATGCCGAGGATGGTTGTAACCTGCTCGGCCGAATGTTCGGCGCATAGCGAACAGCGCAGCAGGGTCATGCCCGCAGGGGTTGCCGGCGGGCGGGCGAGGTTGACGTAGAGGCCTTCCTTCAACAGCGCCTCCCACATCATCGCGCCCTTTTCCAGATCGGGCATGATCACCGCGATGATCGCGCTTTGCGGGGTGTCTGTGCCCAGCGTGAAGCCGAGATCGCGCAGCCCCTGGTGCAGCGTGCGGCTGTTCTCCCACAGATGCGCACGCTTGTTCCCGCCATGCATCAGCTTGCGGATCGAGGTGGCGGAACTTGCCATCACGCTCGGCGGCAACGCCGCAGTGAAGACATAGGGGCGGCACACCAGCCGCAGCACTTCGAACTTCGGGTGGTTCGACACACAGAACCCGCCAACCGTGCCGACCGATTTGGAAAAGGTGCCGATGATGAAATCGACATCGTCGATCACCCCTTGTTCCTCGGCGACGCCGCGCCCGTGCTGCCCGATGAAGCCCATCGAGTGCGCTTCGTCCACCAACACCATCGCGCCGTTTTCCTTGGCGATGCGCACCATCTCTTTCAGCGGGGCGACATCGCCCATCATCGAATAGACGCCTTCGAGCACCACCAGCTTGCCCGCGCCTTCGGGCACGCGCTTGAGGCGTTTTTCCATCGCTTCGATGTCATTATGCTTGAACGGCACGACTTCGGCCTTGCCCATCGCGCAGCCATCATAGATCGATGCGTGGCTGTCGATGTCGAGGATGATGTAATCGCCCTTGCCCGCCAGCGTCGAGATAATGCCCAGGTTCGCCTGATACCCGGTCGAAAACACCATCGCGTGATCCATCGCGTAGAATTCGCGCAAGGCGGCTTCGACGTCGCGGTGATCGCGGAAGGTGCCGTTCAGCACCCGGCTGCCGGTGGTGCCCGCGCCGAAATCCTCCATCGCTGCCTTACCCGCCGCGATGACATCATCGTCGAAGGTCATGCCCATGTAGTTATAGGTGCCCAGCAGGATCGTATCGCGCCCGTTGCAGATCGCGCGGGTGGGGGAAAGCACCTGTTCCATCACCAGGTTGAACGGGTCTTCTACCCCGGCAGCGAGCAGCGCCTCGCGGGTCTGAATGATCGGATCGAACTTCGCCAGCAGATCAACCGTGGCGGGGGCGGTGGGCGTTTCAGTCATGGACGCGGCCATTATCAGCTATCCTGCAGCTTGTGCACTGCCGCGACAAGCTGGCCCCAGTTTTCGATTTCAGCCTGTTGGTTCATCGAGATGATCACATCAAATTCGTCTTCGATTTCAGCGACGAAATCCATCACTGTCAGGCTGTCAAATTCAAGATCGCCGGCAAAGGTAGTCGCGTCTTCGATGGCGATGCCTTTCTTGTTGAACGGTTCGATCAGGGTGCGAATGCGCTCATTGACTTCAGCGGAGTTCATGGCGGGGTGGTGCTTTCGGCGGTTGATGTAAAGGCGGCGCTTGCCGGATTGATACGCTTGCAAAGCGGCGGATGATGCAGATTGTCAAGGTTTCGGCAGTTTTGCGGAGGCGATTTGGGAGCGCGCGGGATACGCGAAACAGCGCGTCAGGCGGACAGCAGGCCGCGCACCGCATTCATGAATGGGCTGATCGACACCGGCTTCGACAGATAGCCCGCCGCGCCCGCCGCGCGGATGCGTTCTTCATCGCCCTTGGCCGCAAAGGCGGTTACTGCCAGCACCGGGATCGCGCACAGCGCCGAATCGCGCTTGGCAGCTTCGATCAGGTCAACGCCCGAAACCCCGCCCAGCTGAATGTCCATGATGATCAGGTCGGGCGAGGTCGCCCGCGCGGTTTCCAGCACCTTGTTGCCATCATCCACAGGCTCTACCTCAAACCCGTTGGCGCGCAGCACATCGCAGAACAATTTCCGGTTAAGGTCATTATCCTCGACAACCATGATCCGCTTTGTCACTGCTCGCCCCGCATTCGTC
>PHEL01000125.1 GCA_002842925.1 Alphaproteobacteria bacterium HGW-Alphaproteobacteria-14 | reverse complement strand
AGCCATCACAAACCTCCTTCGGCTCGCGACTCTGAATCAGAAAATCAGCCCCAGGGGAATCCCCTTAATGAGTCAGGATCAATGGGACTTGGTATTACCCGGTCAAACAGCAGCAAGGCCGCCGGCACAATCAGCACCATCGCCATGCTGTTGGTCAGGAACCAGCCGGTCGCTCCGCCGAGTATCGCATCGAGGCCGCTGCCCATCACCGGCCCTGTCATAAGCGCGGAAAGCACGGGGCCGACCAACCCGCCCGCCCATACGAACCGTGCAAGATCCGGCAGCTGGTTCATGTCTGATTGCCCGCGCACCACCCGCCGGGTGAGCACAAGAACGGCGATGATCTCCACCACGTTGGCCAGCGCGAACACCAGCGCGACATGATCGGGCAGCTTGACGAGGGCGTTGGCAGCAAGCCCGGCAGCAAAGGCGGCCAGCAGGAACGGGATTTCATTGCGAAGCTGCGCGCGCAGCAGGAAGGCCACCGCGCAGGCATTGGGCAGCCAGACCGGGCTGATATGCGTGTCAGGTAGCGCAAGCAGCAGGCTGACCCAAGCGAGCGCCAGAAAGGCCGGCCCGCCGATTATCGCCGCCAGCAAGCTCGCCCGGTCAAGGTTCCCCGCAGCGATCCTTGCGTGGCCGATGATACCGCGCCCTGAGCCGTGGCGAGAGGCACCGGGATGCACAGGGCCAGCAGCATGGCCCGAACCCGCGGCCCCATCGCCATGTGCAGGCGCAGGTTGCCCACCGCCAGTTGCGCCCGTTTCAGAGCTGGCGGAGTCAATATTGGCGCCAAGGATTACATCCAAGGCGCCTTCTTCATGATCCAGTGCGCGGTCGATCCTGCGCTCCATCGCAAAATAATGCTGTTCTGATATAGAATCACTCGGAAGCTTGCGGACGGAACCTCGTCCAGAATGGAGCAATCACGGAGCGGGTTACGTCGATGGGGAATGCGAGAGGCTTTCGCGCGCAGCGCAAGCGGCTCAGCTGGCCGCTGATCGCGGGGATCGTGGTGTTGCACCTTGCCGCGCTGTATGGCCTTGCGCATGCGCTGGCTCCGGATTTCACCGCCTCGGTTGAACGTGGAGTGGTGTCGGCTTTTACCGTCACCATCACCGCGCCGCCGGATCCGCCGCCGCCTGAAAATCAGCCTGAACCCGATGAGGGTGCGCAGGGATCGCCGGGGCGTGAGGCCGTGGCAAAGCCGGTGAGCAGCCAGCCGCCCAAGGTCAGGCTGAAACAGGATGACCCCTTTCCGCGCGCATCTTCAACCGGCGCGGCGAGCCAATCGGGCGCGGCCAGCGCCGGGGCAGGCACCGGGGCGGCGGGCACGGGGCTGGGCACGGGCAGCGGCAATCGCGGCAGCGGGCGCGGCGGGATTGCTGTGACCAAGCCCGTGCATATTTCCGGCAGTATCGACAATGCGCGCGATTTTCCGGTTCCGCCCGGCGGGCGCGCTGCGCGGCGCGGGACGCAGGTGATTGTGCGCGTGATCGTCGGCACCGATGGGCGTGCGCGCAATTGCAGCATTTTTCGTCCCAGCCCCGACCCTCAGGCCGATCGGATCACCTGCCAGCTGGTCGAAACGCGGTTGGGGTTCCGCCCGGCGACCGATGGCGAAGGAAACCCGGTGGCCGCGCCGTTCTACTGGCGTCAACAGTGGTTCTGATTGCGGCGATGCGGGCTGAACACCGGGCAGACGGCGGCGTTCATGCTGGTGTCATGGATGCGATTGATATAGCGCGACTATCGGGCAAAAAGGGCAGATGAAGTGACAGCAATTCATCCGGTTATTCTGTGCGGCGGCAGCGGGACGCGGCTGTGGCCGGTCAGCCGCAAGGCGGTGCCCAAGCCGTTTCTGCCGCTGGTGAGCGACGAGACATTGTTCGAACAGGCAGTGCGCCGGGTGGCCGGCGATGATCGCTTTGCCGCGCCGCTGGTGGTGGCTGGTGCGGCCCATGCCGATCTGATCACCGCGCAGTTAAGCAATACCCCCGGTGCGCGGCTGGTGATTGAACCTGCTGCCCGCAACACCGCACCCGCGATTGCGTTGGCCGCTGCGCTGTTGCCTGCCGATGCCGTGATGCTGGTGTGCCCGAGTGATCATCACATTGCCGACGCGGCGGCGTTCCGCGCGGCTGCGCTGGCTGCGGCTGAACTGGCGCGGCAAGATTACCTGGTGGCGTTCGGCATTGCGCCCGATCGGCCCGAAACCGGCTACGGCTACCTTCAGCGCGGGGAGCCGCTGGCGGGCGGTTTCACGGTGGCGCAGTTTGTTGAAAAGCCCGATCTGGCGCGTGCGCAGCAATACCTCGCCAGCGGGGACTACAGCTGGAACGGCGGGATATTTGCGTTTCGTGCGGGGCATTTGCTGGCGGAACTCGCCGCGCACCGTCCGGACATGGCGCGGCTGGTGGCAGAGGCGGTGGCAGGCGGGCGTCAGGACGGCGCGCGCTTCCACCCCGCGCCCGCGCCATTTGCCGCGATTGACGGGGATTCGATCGACTATGCGGTGATGGAAAACACCGCGCGCGCGGCGATGGTTCCGGCGCGCATGGGCTGGTCGGATATCGGCAATTGGGCCGCGCTTTCCGATGCGTTGTCGGATGGTGCCGACGCAGCGGGGAATGTTGCCAAGGGCGGGGTGGTTGACCTCGACCGCTGCCGGGGCGTGCTCGCCATTACCGATGGGCCGCGCATTTCGGCGGTCGGGCTGGAGGATGTGTGCATCATCGTATCGGGCGGCGAAGTGCTGGTCACCACGCGTGACGGGGCGCAAGCCGTCGGCAAGCTGCCGGGGGCGGTGAACCAGTGAATTGCGCCCGAAAGCTTACCACCCGGATGGTGGCCAAGGTGTGGGGCCGCGATAGGCTGCCCGCGCCCTTCGTTGCGCCGCCGGAGGAGCGGATTGGCGAAATCTGGTTCGAACCGCCGCCCGAACTGCCACAGGTGCTGGTGAAATACCTGTTCACGTCGGAAAAGCTTTCGGTGCAGGTGCATCCGTCCGATGCCACCGCGCTGCCGGGGGAGGCGGGCAAGGAAGAATGCTGGCTGGTGCTGGATGCCGAACCTGGCGCGCAGTTTGCGATCGGGTTTGAGCGCGCGGTGACCCAAGCCGACATCGCCGCCGCTGCGCGCGATGGCACGATTGAAGAATTACTCGCCTGGCACGCTGCACACCCCGGCGATCTGTTCTATCTGCCCGCAGGCACCGTTCATGCGATTGGGCCGGGGCTGTCGCTGGTCGAAGTGCAGCAGGCCAGCGAGACGACGTTTCGTCTGTATGATTATGGCCGCCCGCGCGAACT
This sequence comes from Alphaproteobacteria bacterium HGW-Alphaproteobacteria-14, assembly GCA_002842925.1. Taxonomy (GTDB): domain Bacteria; phylum Pseudomonadota; class Alphaproteobacteria; order Sphingomonadales; family Sphingomonadaceae; genus Erythrobacter. The sequence continues at coordinate 12,063 of PHEL01000125.1, read as the reverse complement.
GCACCTGGATCGTGCGCTCGCGGTGGCGGATGGCGGGCCTTATGCCGCGCAGCACCGCCGCAGCATCGCGGATGGGCCGGTGCTGGTCGATGGCCCGCATTTCCGGCTCGACCGGGTGGCAGGGGCGCCCGATGCGGCCACCCATGCCGCCTATCCGGGCGCGCTGCTGGCGCTGCCGCTGGAGGGCGAGGTCGCATCGCGCGATGGTTCGGCGCGGGCTGGTGCGGGCGAATGCCTCTATGCGCCTGGCCTCGACAGGCTCGATTTCACGCGCGCCGGGGTAACGCTGCTGGCGCGGGCGGCCTGACGCCGCACGCGCTTTACGGTGTGAGCAGCCGTCCGGCTTCCTTCTTCACCGCATATTCGATCGATCCGCGCATCATCCCCAGCATTGCGGGTAACTGCATTTCGATAACCACGTCATTGTCGTGCACATCGACCCCACCAGGGATCGTATAGCCCATCACCTCGGCGGTGATCGCCATGCGGTCTTCGCTGGGCCAATCGGTCGTCACCTTGGCGATACCTGCGGGAAAGAACCCTGCGATTTCATCAGCATGGGTGTGCATCCGGCGGCGCACTTCGTCTTTGGTAAGATCATGGGGCAGGGTGACGCGCATTGATTTCGGCCTCCTCAGCCCGGTTTGCCATCGGCGCCGCGCATATCCTCCAGCGCTTCGGCCCCGCCGTAACGATATTCAAGATAGCGGGTCTTGATCGCCAGATCATCCAATGCGCCTTCGGCCAGCCGCCGGGTGACGCGATCCACCTCGCCCGATAGCTTGGTCAGGCTTTCCGTCAGCCGCGCGTCAGCGGTATTCCCGGCATATTCCTCGCTCCGCAGGGCGGCAGGAACCTTGCGGTAATTGTCGATGGTTTCGGGGATATATTCGCCCACCAGCTCGCGCACTTCGGCCATCGCCGGGTGGCCCGCGTCGATGGTCTGCAATTGCAGACCGAGCGCATCGAGCTGCACGCCCAATTGATCGACAATCGCCACCGCAGGCGGGGGGAGCGCAGGACGCTGCGCCTCAAGCCAGAGTTCGGTGCGCGCGACCATCTGCTGCGGATTGCCGAGGGTGAGTTCGGCGCGTTTGGGTGTCTTGGTCTTGGGCACGAAGGCGAAAAACAGCACTGCGGCCACCACCGCAGCAAACACCATCATCACCCCGGCAAACCCGATTCCGCCGATCACGATCCCGGCTACGGTCATCGCCGCCATGATCGCCAGCAGGGTCAGGCCGAGGCCTTTGGCGCGCTTGATCAGGTTCTTGCGCTTCAATTCAGCCGATCCGCGCCCGATGCTGCGTGGCCCCATCGCTTGGCCAGGCCGATGCGTGCCGCCATCGCGCTGCACCGCAAGGCTGGTTTTCGCCTCGCGCAGGATACGGTCCGATTGGGGCGTCGTGTCAGCCATCAGCGGTCCCCCATCACTTATCCAGCGCCAGCAGCGACGGCCCAGATGCCGCGACCTTGGCCTGCGCCTGCGCCTGACCTTCGGCACGGGCGATGTAGCCTTTGGACTTTTCAACCTCGGCGGTCAGCGTGGTAACCGTCTGCTTCATCGAATCGAGCGCGCGCAACTTGAACGTGTCGACCTCGTCCATCGTGTCATAGATGTTCTGGAAGGCGCGTTGCAGCGTTTCGAGCGGAATGGTGCTGGACGCTGCCTGTTCGTGGATTTGCGCGGTCTGTTCGCGCAGCAGCGTGCTGGTCGAATCGATGATGTCGCTGGTGGTCTTGTTCAAGGCGGTGATCTGGCCCAGCACCAGCCGTTGATTGGTCATCGCCTGTGCCACGGTGACAGCCGTGCGCAGCGCGCCGACAGTGGTGGTGCTGGCACGGTCAACGCCCTTGACCAGTTCGACGTTGTTTTTCTTGACCAGATCGAGCGCAAGGTAGCCCTGCACGCTGACCGCCATCTGGGTCAGCAAATCCTGCGTGCGCTGGCGGACATAGAACAGCGCCGATTCGCGCAGCGCCTTGGCCTTGGCCGGATCGCTGCTGTCGAGTTCCAGCGCTTTCGCCTCCAACCGCGCATCCAGCGTTTTGGCGATGTGGATCATCTGTTCCAGTTCGCCCATCGCCGCCCACAATTTCTGGCGTTCGGTATCGATCGCGGCATTATCGAGGTGAAGTTCCTTCTTGCCGCTATCGAGCCGCTGAAGGATCGACGAAATATGACCCTGCGCGCTGGAGTAGCTGTCGAAATAGTTCTTCAGCTTGTTGCCGAACGGGATGATGCCGAGCAGCTTGCGCGGGCCTGAAAGCTTGCCTTTGCGGCCCGGATCAAGATCTTCGACCGTGCGGCGCAGTTCGGCCAGATCCTTGCCGACATTGCCATCGGCATCCATCGCCCGCACCGGGCGATCAAGGAACCGGTTCGACATCGCGGCAGCCGCGCGGATCTGTTCCTGCCCCATGCGGGTGATCTGATCGACTTTTTCGCCAAACGCAGGCGAATTGGCATCAACCGCGATCAGTTCATCGACAAAGGCTTCAACCTTGGTGTCGAGCTTGCTTTTCTCTTCGGCGCTTACCGGCACCAGCCCCGCGGCCTGTTCGGGCGCGACCTGCGGCACCGGATCGGGCGGGGTGAGCGAAAATGCTGTTGCGTCTGACGTCGCCGTCTTGGTTTCGGTGCTCATGTCGATATCTACTCCATCAAACGCGCGTCCATCAAACGCGCGTCGCCGGGCGCGGGCTCATGCCCCACTGTATTAGTGATCTAAAACACACCTTTCAAGCGCGCGTGTATGGTAAGCCTGAAAGGGGCCTTGCGTCCATCATGCCGTGGGTTTTGCGCGGTGTTTGCTTGGCAATTTCCCCGATGGCGGGCTATCGCGCGCAATATGATGCATTTGCCAGAGGCCTTCTGATGAACGACACCGCCGGTTCCGCCGCTTCGCCTGAGGCTGCGGCCACATCGACGCCCCACGCCAACGTCACTTTGCGCGCGGTGCTGGGCAGTCTGCGCGAATGGTGGACGCTGCATGTCATCGGGCAGGTCGATCAGGCCGAAGTGACCGAACGTCGCCGTCAGGAAGGCGCGCTGTCCGAACATTATCTGTTCATGACCGCGATGAGCGGGGGGATCGCGATCCTCGGCCTGTTGCTGTCCTCGCCAGCGGTGGTGATCGGGGCGATGCTGTTGTCGCCGCTGATGGGGCCGATCATGGGGCTGGGCTTTGCGCTGGCGATCGGTGATTGGGACTGGCTCAAACGATCAGTGCGCACCTTGCTGATCGGCAGCCTGCTGGCAGTTCTGCTGTGCGCCGTATTGGTGTTTTTCTCCCCGATCCAGACGATCACCAGTGAAATCGCGGCGCGCACCCGGCCTAACCTGTTCGATCTGTTCGTGGCGCTGTTTTCGGCGCTGGCGGGTGCCTATGCGATGATCCGCGGGCGCGAGGGCGCGATTGTCGGTGTGGCCATCGCTACTGCGTTGATGCCGCCGCTGGCGGTGGTGGGGTTCGGCCTTGCAACCTTCAACTGGACAGTGTTTTCGGGTGCGCTGCTGTTGTTCGTTACCAACTTCATCACGATTGCGCTGACCGCCTTTGCAATGGCCAGGCTTTACGGCTTCCGCACGGCGCTCAGCGCTCGCAACACGATGTTCCAGAATGTGGTGCTGCTGTTGGTGTTTTTCGGACTGGCGGTGCCGCTGGCGTTTTCGCTCCAGCAGATCGCGTGGGAAACCAATGCCCAGAGAATAGTGAGCGAAGCTATCCGTGAACGGTTTGAACGACCGGCGCAGCTTGATGCGCTGGAGATCAATTTCGGCTCTACCCCGATGGAGGTGAGCGCGATCATGTTCACGCCCGTTATCCGTCCCGAAGTCGAAACCGAAATCGCCCGCGCCTTGCAAGCCCGGTTGGGCAAGCCGGTCGAACTGACACTGACCCAGACCCAGACCGAAACTGGCGCAGGCGCAGCGCAGCGCGCGCAGCTATCAGCGACCCGCGAACGCGAAGCCGCCGCCGCATCGGCGCGGGTGCAGGCGCTCGCGACCCGGTTGTCGCTGGCGGCAGGGGTGCCCGAAACCGACGTGCTGATCGACCGCAACCGCCGCCGTGCGCTGGTGCGGGCCAAGCGGCTCGATAGTGCTGGCCTTGGGGCCTATCGCACACTGGAGGCGCGGATTGCTGCGACCGAGCCGGAGTGGACCGTCGAGCTGATCCCGCCTTCCGGGGCATTGCCAGCGGCGATTGCTTTTGGGGATGAAGGCCCAAGCGAACAGGGCGTGCAGGCGCTCGCGGTGATCGGCTGGGCCGCCAAGCGGCTGGATCGCGCCGTGGTGCTGACCGGCAGCTCGGCGCAGGGCGAACAGGCTGCCAAAAGCTTGCGCGAAAATGGCGTGCAAGTCCGGCTGCGCGCCGCAGCCGGCCCATTGCGGGCCAGCTGGGTTGAGGAAGCCGAATAGAGCCTTATACCAGCGCGCTGAAATGCTGCGCATCGCGCGCTGGAATTGTTCAATAGCCGAACGGGCTTTGGTATTACGCCGCCAGCTGAATCGGCACGATTTCGCCGGCGAGATACAGTTTCTTGGCCTTGGCGCGCGATAGCTTGCCCGAAGACGTGCGCGGCAGGGTGCGCGGCGGGACGAGTTCGACGATGCAGCTCATGCCTGTCACCGAACGCACCTTGTCGGCGATCTGTTCGCGCAGCCTGATCCGTTCGATCGGATCAGCCACCCGGCAGTGCACCAGAACGGCAGGGGCTTCCTCGCCGTTTTCCATCTCGATCGAAAAGGCCGCGATGTCACCGTGGTTGAAGCCGGGCAACTGTTCCACCGCCCATTCGATATCCTGCGGCCAGTGGTTCTTGCCGTTGATGATGATCATGTCCTTCGCCCGGCCGACGATGAACAGATAGCCATTGGCGGTGTAGCCCATGTCCCCGGTATCCAGCCAACCGTCGACCAGACAATCCGTCGTCGCTTCGGCGTTGCGGAAATAGGAATGCATCACGCTTGGCCCGCGACACCACACCTTGCCGATCTGGTGATCGCTGCGGCTATGGCCGTCCTCTCCGCGAATGGCGACTTCCATATCGGGCAGCGGTTTTCCGCAATTGACGATCGCGCGATAGCGGGCCGGGCGCGAGATATCGCGCGGGGTGCCTGACAGGCGTTCTTCCTCGACCAATTCGACGCGGATGCCTTCGCCCGGCGGCATGACCGTCACCGCCAGCACGGCCTCGGCCAGGCCATAGGACGGGGTGAAGGCCGAAGCATTGAAGCCCGCCCCGGCAAAGGCGTTGACAAAGCTTTGCATCACATCCGGGCGGATCATGTCCGCGCCATTGCCGGCAATCCGCCAGCGCGACAGGTCGAACCGTTCCGAGACATTGCTCTGGCTGGATATGCGGCGGGCGCAGATATCGTAACCAAAGGTCGGCGAATAGGACAAGGTATTGCCCGGATTACGGCTGATCATGTCGAGCCACGCCAGCGGACGGCGGGCGAAGGCATCGGGTTTGAGGTAATCGGCTGAAACCTGATTGGCGATCAGTGACAGGAAACACCCCACCAGCCCCATGTCGTGATACCACGGAAGCCAGCTGACACAGCGGTCGTTCCCGCCCAGATTCATCATTTCGGCATGGCCATACAGATTGTGCAGCAAGGCGCGGTGAGTCACAGCCACCCCGGTCGGGAAACGGGTCGAGCCGGAGGAGTATTGCAGGTAGCAGATATCGTCCGGGCTGGCCTCGGGCAGCGGGCAATCGGGCGCGGGGTGCTGACTGAAATCCTGCCAGTTGGTCGATTCGCAGCCCTGCCGCGCGGCAGCAGCAGCAGCCATTTCGCCAATTTCTTCTGGATAGAGCAGGATCTTGGGATCCGCGCTTTGCAGCTGGATCGCCAGCTGATCGATGTAACTTTCCTTGCCGCCGAAGGTGGTTGGCAGCGGCAACGGCACCGGCCACGCCCCGGCATAGATGCAGGCGCAGAACAGCGCGGCAAAATCCGCCCCGGTTTCGGCGATCAACGCGACCCGATCCTGCTTGCCAATCCCCGCCGCGATCAGGCGGCGCGCCATTACCAGCGCATCTTCACGCATTTCGGCATAGGGGTAAACGCGCGCCAATTCGCCGCGCATATCGTGAAAATTAAGCCCCTTGCGGCTTTGCGCGGCGTAGTCGATCGCATCATTGAAGGTCGCAAACTGCGCACGGATTCGCGGCAGGTCGCAATCATTCGGCGTCGGCGATAAAACGGCGTCGGTCATATTTCTCAGCGATACCCGTAAGTTGCGGCGCTTTTCATGGCGTTCTCCCGCTCGCGCTCTAGCGTAACATAAGGCGAAATGGTTTCACGTAAAGCGAATTCGTCATCGCCCGGTCGTGATACCGGGGAGGATTCCGGGCGGAAATACCCGGAAAGGAAGCGGCCAAAACCGCCGCTGGACGAACGTGCCTTGCGCGATCTTGCGCTGCATTACGCCGCCCGGTTTGCCACTACCGGGGCGCGGCTGGAAGGATACCTCGCGCGCAAACTGAAGGAGCGCGGGGTGGCCGAGGATGCCGATGGGCGAATCGCGCAGGTTGATATTCCCGCGCTTGTCACCCGGCTGGTGGAACTGGGCTATGTCGATGATGACGCCTATGCCCGGATGCGTGCACGCGATCTGGGCGCGCGCGGTTATGGCGGACGGCGCATCGAACAGACCTTGTGGGCGGCCGGTGTGGATGAGGCGATTCGCCAATCTCACGCACCGGGCGAGGCCGCCAGCCGCCGCGCCGCTGCGCTGATGGCACAGAAAAAGCGGCTTGGCCCGTGGGGCGTAACGGTCGCGGCAGGCAATGATCCGCTGGCGCAGCGCAAGGCATATGAAAAAGCCGTTGCAGCAATGCTGCGCGCAGGCCACGACTATGCCCACGTCAAATACATTCTCGGCGCGAACAGCGTCGGAGATATCGAACAATGGCTGGACGAAGCAGCCGACGAAGAACAGGCGGACGGATCGTGGTAAAGCAATGGCTGGCAGCAGGGATGGCGACACTGGCGATATCGGGCGCGGCGCTGGCGGCGTGTTCGCCGGGCGAAGGCGCAACCGCGCGGGCGCAGGCCTCCGCAGCCGCAGTCAGCGCAGAGGTTGCCCGTCACCCGGTATCGGGGCTGGAGGTGATCGATCTGGTGGTGGAGCGCGGCGACAAACGCCTGCCGTTCAAGGTCGAACTGGCTGCCAGCCCGCAGGCGCAGGCCAAGGGGCTGATGTTCCGCACCGCGCTGGGCGATGATGAAGGGATGCTGTTTCCCTCAGCCGCGCCCGAACCGCGCAGCTTCTGGATGAAGAACACCCCGCTGTCGCTCGATATCATCTTTGTCGGTGCCGATGGCCGGATCAGCAATATCGCGGCCAACACCGTGCCCTATTCGCTCGATTCGGTGACGTCATCGGGCTTTGCGATTGCGGTGCTGGAACTGCGCGCGGGCCGCGCGGCTGAACTGGGGATCGTGCCGGGTGACAGGGTTATATATAGCCTGCCCGATTGATCTCCCTCTTGGCGCTGTGATTCAATTCGGCTAGGCGCGCATCCATGGGAATCCTGGCAAAAATATTTACCTGGTGGGACGGCGCGACGCTGGGCACCCACCTTTGGGCCAGCCGCGCTGGCGGCGAGCATGTTGGCACCGATGGGGCGGGCAACAAATATTACCGCGCGCGCGCCAAGGCGAGCGGCCGGGCGGACGGATCCTACACCAGCCGCGAAAAGCGCTGGGTGATGTATAACGGTGCGAACGACGCCAGCCGCGTTCCGGCGGAATGGCACGGCTGGCTGCACGGCACCTATGATGACGTGCCCGAAAGCCACCTGCCCCCGGCCAGAGTGTGGGAGGTCGATTACACCCCCAACGTCACCGGCACCGCACAGGCCTATGTCCCGCAAGGCGCGCTGCAACGCGGCGGTCAGCGTGTCCGCGCGGTGGGCGATTACGAAGCCTGGACGCCAGGCAGCGCGGATAGCTGAGGCTCGCCGTGCGGGCTTCCATTCTTGCCGCGCCGCTGGTCTGCGCATTGGCGCTGACAGCGTGCGGCGAAGGGGCGTCTGAACCTGAGACGGTAAAAGTTGCGCTGGGCGAGGCAACGCCTGCTGCGGCAACTGACCCGGCGGCGGCTGATGCAGCTGCGGCCAATGATTACGGCGCGACCCCTATGGCAGATCGCGTCGCGGTGATCGGCCTGCTCAACAAACGCAATAATGTCTCTGAGGACATCATCCTCAAGCCCGGTGAAAGCCGCGAAATCGGCCCGGTAATTATCCGCCTGTCCGCGTGTGAGCGCACCGCGCCCTGGGAAATGCCGCAGGAAACCGGCGCGTTCGTGCAGGTCGATATTCGTGAACGCGGGGCGCAGCAGCATCGCCGGATCTTCTCAGGCTGGCTGTTCCGCGAATCGCCCAGCCTCAACGTGGTCGAACACCCGATCTATGATGTCTGGGTCAAGGATTGCACGATGGCTTTTCCGGGTGAGGAAGGTTCTGCCGCGCCTGCCAAGGAGCCTGCGGCCAAGCCCGCGCCGCGCCCGTCGGCAACGCCTGCACCCGTGACACCAGCGCCGGAATCCGATGCATAGCCATCGTTGAAGGTGCGCCACGCCGTGCCAAGGCTGGCGTGCGGCTGGCCAGTGGCACGTTCAACCAGCAAGCGGTAATCGGCCTGCGCCAGTTCCTCTGCGCCCATTGATCGCAAGTGATCGGTCATGAACTGGCAATCGAGCAGCGCAAACCCCGCCGCGCGCAGCAGCGCCACCAGCCAAGCCAGCGCGACCTTGCTGGCATCGGGCACCCGGCTGAACATGCTCTCGCCGCAGAACACCCGGTCGAAGCTGACCCCATACAGCCCGCCGACCAGTTCCGGCGCGCCATCGCCGCTCGCTGCCCAGCATTCGACCGAATGGGCATGGCCTGCGCGGTGCAGCGCAATATAGCTTTGCACGATGCCTTCGCTGATCCAGGTTTCGGGATGATCGGAGCGCGGCTCGGCGCAGGCGCGGATCACCGCTTCGAAGGCGCGGTCGACCGTTACCGTGAAGCGATCGGCGCGCAGCACCTTGCGCAAGGATTTCGACAGGTGCAGTCCGTCCAGCGGGATGATCGCCCGTTCGCGCGGTTCCACCCAGAACACTTCGGCATCATCGCGGTGGTCAGCCATCGGGAAAATCCCGCTGCGATAGGCCAGCAGCAAGGTTTCAACCGGGATCGGGGGGTGGACGGGGGCGTGCATGGCGCGGCGCAGAATACAGGCGGCAAAGAGGATTGGGCACCGCTCCGACGCGCTGCAGGGGTGTAGCTCAGTTGGTAGAGCATCGGTCTCCAAAACCGAGGGCCTGCGGTTCGAGTCCGCACACCCCTGCCATTTCCTTCGTCATGAACCGGCGTTCGCCGGTTCGTCCTCCCGGCTGTTCCTCCATTGCGCTGCGCTTCATTCCGGGCCGGTCCGGGCGCGCAGTCGCGCTTGCGACGTCTGCCGCGTCGAAACTCGCAAAATTGTGAACCACCTCACAGCCTTTGCGGCCCCCCTCATCCTGCTGTTCATCCCACCGCAAGCCCAACCGTGTATTCCTGTCGACGAACCGAGTTCATCAACGCACAGGAGACACAGGATGAGCGCCTATACTTTCCGTTCCTCGCGCCCTGACCACTGGGTCAGCCCGCGTCCTACCCGCGATCCGGCGCGTTTGTCGGCGATTCACGGTCCGCTGCGGCCGATGCAGCAGCCCGGCCTGCTAGCACGGCTGTTTGCGCTTAGCTGACGCAGGTCTAAGCAATCTTGCAATTGCCACGCGCCGCACGTATAGACGGCGCGTCTTTTCTGACATTGGTAGCATATCCAGCCCCTCCGGTGACCTTGTCCCGGGCGGCGCGGCCCCCTACCTGAAAGCCGTTGGGATTGACGCCGGAATTCACGCGAAGGGATACGAGGCTTTATGGCCGAGCAGAAAAATATTGCCGAACCCAAGGCCGAAGAAAAAAAGCGCAAGACCTCGCCTGGCGAATTCGTCAATCAGGTGCGCGCCGAAGGCAGCAAGATCGTGTGGCCGACTCGTGAAGAGACGGTGCGCACTTCGATCTTCGTGTTCATCTTCATGCTGATCCTCGCGTTGTTCTTCCTCGCTATCGACAGTGCGTTCGGCGCGATTGTGCGCGGCGCGATCGGCCTGCTGCAATAAGGCCCCAAGCCCACATCTACCTGGCCGCATCAATTCTGCCCGTCAGACACATTCTCAAGGACATTTCATGGCTCGCTGGTACATCATCCACGCTTATTCCGGTTTCGAGAACAAGGTGCGCGACGCGATCATTTCCGAAGCCGAACGGCTTGGCCTTTCCGACGGTGTCGAGGAAGTGCAGGTTCCCACCGAAACCGTGACCGAGGTCAAGCGCGGCAAGAAGGTGCAGGTCGAACGCAAGTTCATGCCCGGCTATGTGCTGGCCAAGCTGAACATGACCGATGATGTCTATCACCTGGTCAAGAACACCCCCAAAGTCACCGGCTTCCTGGGTTCGGGCAACAAGCCGCAGCCGATTTCCGAACGCGAAGCCTCGCGCTATTTCGGCGGCGTGGCCGAAGCGCAGGCAACGCCCAAGCACGAAATCAGCGTCGATTACGAAATCGGCGATTCGGTCAAGGTATTGGACGGCCCCTTCGCCAGCTTCAACGGGATCGTCGAAGAACTCGATTTCGACAAGGCCAAGGTCAAGGTTTCTGTGTCGATCTTCGGCCGTGCGACCCCGGTGGAACTCGATTTCGAACACGTCGAACTGGCGAAGTAGCCCTCGGCCTTTTGGGGCCTGCTTCAATCATTGGCCTGTGGCCGACCATGTATTGTATGCAGACTGCGCCACTTATGCGGCTGCGGTTCGCGCGGCGTCTTCGTGTGAAATTTGATGTTTACAGGCCTTTGGCAAGGCGTCATGCTCTCGTTCGGCCAATCGTCGAAACCTGTGGGGGGGGGAGGCCGACAAAATAACGGAGGATGGCGGGCGTGAAAGGGACGATACTCGGATATAATCAAGCGGAGAACAAGGGCGCGATTTCCCATTCCGAGGGTGCGCGGATTGATTTCCACCTCGAAAGCTGGAGAGGCGATCGTGCCCCCGCATCCGGGATGGTCGTCGATTTTGAGATTGTCGACGGCGTGGCAAGCGATATTTACCCGATTGCCCAAGGCCCCGCGCACCTCCCCGGCGCGCAGCAAGGCGGGCAGGATACCGCGCTGCTGCTGGGCATCTTCGCGCTTGTTTCATTGGCGGTTGGCTACCTCACCTCGTGGATGTGGATTGGGTTCCTTTTTTTACTGATTTCCGCAGGGCTGGGCCTTGCCGCAATCATCACCGGAAAGGATCAGGAGCGACGCACGGGCTATACGCTGGGCATGATCAATTGCGGCTGCCTTGTAGTCGGTACGGTGTTGAGCTTGGTGATCTTCATGATCTGGGGCGCCGCCATAATGGCAAATTTGTAACAGCGGCTGCGGCACTCCATCTTCGGGCACGGCCTGTCCGCTAAACGAGAGCGCCGTCGTGCCGAATGGCTCTTGTTCTCCCGCTCAAGCCTGTTGCCTTTTGCGCGGCGCACCATTAATGGCGCCCCTTCCCGCAAGGGATTCGTGTGGAAGGCGGGAATTCCCGCTGTTTGACCACTTAACATGAGAACACGATTTGCCGCGCCGATTGTGCGGTGGTTCGACAGTGTGAAAGGAACGGGCCCATGGCCAAGAAAATTGAAGGCTATATCAAGCTGCAAGTGCCCGCGGGCTCTGCCACCCCGTCGCCGCCGATCGGCCCGGCGCTGGGTCAGCGCGGCGTGAACATCATGGAATTCTGCAAGGCGTTCAATGCCGCCACGCAGGAAATGGAAAAGGGAATGCCGATCCCGACCGTCATCACGGTCTATGCGGATCGCTCGTTCACCTTCATCACCAAGACCCCGCCCGCAAGCTTCTTCCTCAAGAAGCTGGCCAAGCTCAAGTCGGGTTCGAAGGAGCCGGGCAAGATTTCGGCCGGAACCATCACCAACTCGCAGATCAAGGAAATCGCGGAAGCCAAGATGGCTGA
>PHEL01000124.1 GCA_002842925.1 Alphaproteobacteria bacterium HGW-Alphaproteobacteria-14 | reverse complement strand
CTCCCTGCAAGACGACCCATCTCGGCAGAGCAACGAAACCGGCAGACGATCCACTTATCTTTTGCCAATCGCTGTTCAAACAAACCGAGCCACTTCTATGCCAAGGAAGCGTGTAGTCGCCGGTGCCGCGCTCCAGCGCGGCGATGATTTGGTTGGTAATGGTGTCGTAGATGCTGGCGGTTGCGGTACTGGCCATGGTGATGATCCTTCGTCCTGTCGTTGGGAACGCGGATGAAGGGACGGGCCGGATGGCCGGGCGGGTCAGCGCGAAGCGCGGAACAGCCAACACGGGAGGGCGTGAGCCCAAAGGAGCGGGCAGGCTGTTGATCCCGCCCGGCACGGCCTGTCACTCAGGGAGCAGTTCATTCCAACAGCAGGGTGAAGGATGCCATGGCGATGCCACAGTGCATTTCCGCTCCATCGATGCGCCCGCCTGAATCAAGCGCCAGCTGCGGTGGGCAGGCCAACTTTGGCTAACGGGTCTCGGGAGGCTGCATTGGCTCAGTCCCGTCAACCGCCGCTATTGCTACGCCACAGTTGCAGAGAGACATTTTGCGGTTGCGTGACGGCCAGTGGTTACGTTGACTTTGGTCATTGGGTGCCACTCACAGCCATCCAATAGGAGCTAGTCTTATGTCAAACGCAGCCGAAAGAATCATCCGCCTCAGAACCGTTCTCGACCGAACGGGCCTTTCGCGCTCGACGGTCTATCGCAAGATAGCCGAGGGCACCTTCCCCAGGCAGGTGCGGATCAGCGAGTACTGCTCAGGCTGGCGCGAGTCCGCCATCAATCGATGGATTGAGGACCCGGTGGGATGGCGGCCAGAGGCCGAGGCGAAGCGACCCTGATGGCCTGATCAGGCTGTCACGCCGGAACGAAGCGGTATGACTTTGCTTTTGCCGGAGCTCGCGCAATATCCGGCCCATGCGTCCATGAGTTTGCGGCGCTTGTCGAACAGATCGCCGCGCCGATAGGCGGCTTCGGCCTTGTTGGCGATCATATGCGCCAGCGCCATCTCGCAGACCTCGTGCGGAAACCCGGTCGTCTCGGATGCCCAGTCGCGGAAAGTGGAACGGAACCCGTGCACGGTGACGTCTGATTTCATCCGCCGGAGCAGCATGGTCATCGCCATTGATGACAGCGGCGCTTTGGGCTTCGGACCGGGAAACAGAAAAGGCGGTCGGCCAAGCGCCTGCATGTCTTGCACGATTTCGATTGCGTGAGGCGACAAGGGCACGCGGTGTTCGCGCCCTGCCTTCATCCGTTCAGCCGGAATGGTCCAGACCTTCTTTTCAAGATCGATCTCGTCGGCTCGCGCGCCAAGCACCTCGCCCGAACGGGCAGCGGTGAGGATCAGAAATTCCAGCGCACGGGCAGCAACAGCATCGCGGCTGCGCAGGTCCGCCATGAATTCAGGAAGAGCGTCATAGCCAAGCGCCTTATGGTGCCCGCGCGACAGCCGCTGGCGCTTGGGCAGTAGCTGATCAAGATGCCCGCGCCAGCGCGCCGGGTTCTCGCCCGACCGGTGGCCTCTAGCCTTTGCGGCGTCGAGGACATTCTCGATCCGGCCTCGCAACCGCTCAGCTGTCTCGGGTGTGCGCTGCCATAATGGTTGAAGCACATCCAGCACGTCCTGTGTGGCAATCTCATCGACCGGCTTGCTGCGCATGGGTTCGGCATACTTGGTGAGTGTCATCACCCATTGGGCGGCGTGCTTGGCATTGCGCCATGACGGTCGCATCGCTTCCACATAGGTATCGGCGCTTTCGCCGAAGGTCGGTACACTCTCATCCCTCGCTCGCTCGGCACGCGGATCGCCGCCACTGGCGAGAATAGCCCGCAATGCCGCCGCTTCGGAGCGGGCATTCGCCAGCGACAGGTCACGCGCACTGCCCAGACCCAACTCGGTACGCTTGCCGCTGCGCGTGTACATGAAGATCCAGCGCCGCCGCCCGCTGTCATCGATGAACAGATACAGCCCGCCGCCGTCTGAATGCCTCCCGGGCTCCTTCAGCTTGGCCACTTGGGTCGCGCTCAGCTTGTTCAATGTTCTTGCGCCCATCTCACACTCGTTCGGTCCCACTATCGGTCCCACTTTATGCGTGAGATTGAGCGGAATGTCGAGACATAGCTTGGAACACGATTTCTAAAAATATATCACAATTACAATATGTTTATGGACTTGATGGCTGTGAATGGTATCGTGTGAAATGGGCGAATTGGCGGACTCCGTCTCCGCCACCGCTTTTTCTGACCCGGAAAAGCGATGGAAGGCCCAGGGTCACGCTTTCATCAGCGTTTCAGAATCAGGTAAAGCGCGCCCTCACCGCCGTGGCGGATGTGGGCCTTGCGCACCGCGCTGATCGCACTGCCGTGACGGCTGGCGGCGAGCCAATCGAGCAGTTTCGCCCGGATCGCCCCGCGCCGCACCATCCGGTCAGCCGGATCGACCGGTCGTTCACGCCCGGCAATCACCAGCACCACCCGCGCGTTCATCATCCGTGCCTGATCCAGCCCGGCCATGATCCTGTCATAAGCGGCATCGAGCGTGCAATCGTGCAGATCGAGGGTCAGATCGGGATCGAGCCGTCCGCCCTTCATCCGCCGATCCCAGTGCGAATCGAGGCCTGCCTGTTTGGCAGCAGCCGGCGGCGCGGGCTGGTGAAGCGGCGGCCGGGGCACGGGCTTTACGGTTTTGGCTGGAATGGCTGGCTTGGCCACAGGCGCCGCGCCGTGCCCGGAAGGGGTCGGTGCAGGCTTGGCCGGAAGGCTTGGGCGTTCACGCCCCGGTATCGGAGTGACGCTCGCGGCAAGATGCGCCCAGGCGGCCTGTTCGCCAGTGCTCAGCCCGCGCGGCAGCCGCTTCATTGACCTACGCCGAGCCGCGCTGCGGCCTCTCGCGGGAGCAGCACATAGGCCCGTCCGCGCCCGCTCATCCCGCCAGCGATCACCCGCGCATCATCGCCTGCCCCCCAGAAGGTGTCGAACCGGTTGGCGCCCTTGATCGCGCCGCCGGTGTCCTGCGCGACCCACAAGCCGTTGGCCTCCGCCCGGTCCAGTTCCAGCCATACCGGCGCGCCCAGCGGCACAAACGCCGGGTCAGCCGCGACCGAGTTTTCACGCCGCACCGGCACGCCCAATGCCCCCAGTGGCCCATCCCCGCGCAATTCCGAGAAGAAAATCCAGCTTTTGTTGAGCCGCATCAGATCGCGCCCCTCGCGCGGATTGTCGCGGATAAAGGCCATGATCCCCTGCATTGATCCGGAATACTTCCCCGGCCCTGTCCCCAGCAGGCCACGTTCGCGCATCACCCCGCCAATGCCGACATATTCGCGCCCGTTCTGCCCGGCATAGCCGATGCGGATCACCCCGCCTTCGGGGGTGCGCAACCGGCCCGAGCCTTGAATCTGGAGGAAGAAGAACTCGACCGGATCAGCCGCCCACGCGATGATCGGAGCCACACCATCAAGCGCCCCATCCTCGATCGCCGCGCGGTCGTGATAGAGCACAAAGCGGCCCTGTTCGTCATAGCGGCCCAGCGGCGCGCGGCCGGTGCGTTCGGCAGCGGGGACATCATCGGGCCAGGCACGCACCAGATCGGGCGGCATTGCGTATACCGGTACGGTGAAGCCTTCACGGCGGGTGCGGCTGCCCGCGATCTCAGGTTCGAAATAGCCGGTGGCAAACGCGCGGCCGTCACCGACCTGCACGGGGGTGAATTGTTCTGCAAAGAATTGCCGCGCCCGCGCCGGAGCCCACCCGCGCGCCGCATCACACGGCCGGCGCCAATCGCCCGCAAGGGTCAATCCGCTGGCATCGTCACGCGTCAGCAGCCGCGGGCAGGATTCGATAAAGCTGGCAAGCGCGCCTTGCGCATCGCGGTCACTGACCGGAAGCATAGCGAAGGCGGGGCCGGCAGCGATTCCGGCGAGCAAGGCACTCGCCGCGACAGGCGCGACCGGGGCTGCAACCACTGGCTGCGGCACGCTGCCATCGGGAATCATGCGCCCGCATCAACCCTCGTCGGTTTCGTCGAGCACCCAGTTGGGATCGCGCGCTGCGGTGTTGCGCGCAAACGTCCACACGTCGCGGCTTTCAATCGCATCGTCGAGTGACCCTGCGATAACATTGCCGTCCTTGTCACGGGTGATGGCGGCGACATCGGCCACAAACAACAGCGCAATCCGCGCCATCCGGCCATCAAGCGAGGCTGAATGAATGCGGGTTTCCTCAATCCGGATCAGCGTGTTGTCGAGCGTTTCTCCCGCCGCCTCGCGCACATCAAGCGCTGCAACGAAGCCGGCATAAACATCGTCGTCGCACAATTCGCGCAGGGTTTCACGGTCGCCCTGCCAGAAGGCTTCGAGCACCATGCGGTAGGCGCCGCGTGCGCCTTCGAGGAATTGACCAAGATTGAATGAGTTGTCGGCAGCAGCAATTTCGCGCAGGCCCCGTTCGACCGCAGGCATAACGCCTTCCAGTTCTGGCGCGCGCGGGGCAGCCACGGCCGCAGCAAGCGCAGGGTGGACAACGCCAGCGGGCTTGTCATCCGTATCGAAGCGCTGCGGAACGGATTCCTCTTCATGCTCAGCCCGGCGTCCAAGCACCGAATAGAGGCGAAGGCCGAGAAACGCGGCGACCATGGCGAGGAGAACAATTTCAAGCACTTTATCAATCCGATCTGCGAACCGGGCGCGCGCGCCGATGACACGCAAACGTCCATGAAGAATTACTTTAGCCTTAAATGGGTATCGATTACAAATAGCCAACAGCCGATCGGTGGCCCGGTCGGCTGGTGCCGGGCGGTTTGCGATGTCATTCTGCACCCTGTTGCGAGCGCGCCGCGCCCCTGCTAGGCGCGCGGCAAGCGGTGTTTGGCGCACGGAAACGGTGCGTCAGACGCAATTCCTGTTACCCAAATTGAAAGACACAATATCCAATGGCCGACGAAGAAGGCGTGCTCACCGATCTGGACAATGCCAACGCTGGCGCGGGCAGCGATCCCAAGCCCAATGGCGCCGATACTCTGCCTGCGGTCGGGATCATCACCCAGTATGTGAAAGACCTGTCGGTTGAAAACCCCGCCGCGCCCGACGTGTTCCAGTGGCAAGAACCGCCGCAGATGGACGTGCAGTTCAACATCGCCGCCGAATTGGTGAGCGCCGATGTTCATGAAGTCACATTGAAGCTGACGCTGACCGCCGCATCGACGCGCGGCACCATGTACATGATCGATCTGGCCTATTGCGGGCTGGTCGGGATGCGCAACGTGCCTGAGGATCAGGCCCACGCCTTTCTTTATGGCGAAGCACCGCGCCTGCTGTTCCCCTTTGCCCGCCGGGTAGTCTCCGATGCAGTGCGCGATGCCGGGTTCCCGCCGCTGATGGTCGATCCGGTCGATTTCAACGGCCTCTATATGCAGCAACTGGCTGCGCGCCGGGCTGAGGAAGCCGCCGGAGGCACCCCGGTCGCGCCCGTCAGCGGCAACTCTTGATTTCCGGCATCGGCCGGCACGCGCGATGAGCCTGCTGAAAAACGTCGGCACCATTGGCGGGCTGACAGCCGTCAGCCGCGTGTTCGGCTTTGCGCGCGACATCCTGTTCGCCCGCGTGCTGGGCGCGGGACTGGCGGCTGACGCGTTCCAGTTGGCCTTCACCCTGCCCAACACCTTCCGCCGCCTGTTTGCAGAAGGCGCGTTCAGCGTCGCCTTCGTCCCGCTTTACAGCCGCGCGCTGCACGGCAGTGATGGCGAGCCGGGGAGCGAAGCGGCGGCGGAGAAATTCGCTGACGATGTGCTCAGCGTGTTCGTGTGGGTGCTGCTTGCCTTCAGCGGGCTGTGCATGGTGTTCATGCCCGCCATCGTCTGGGCACTGGCTCGCGAATATGCCGACGTTCCGGGCAAGTTCGAACTTTCTGTGCTCCTCAGCCGGGTGACCTTCCCCTATCTGTTCTTCATCAGCCTGGTGGCGATGCTTTCGGGCCTGCTCAATGCGCGCTCGCGGTTCGGGCCGGGCGCGGTCGTGCCGGTGTTGCTCAACATCTTCCTCATCTCGGGGATTTTGCTGGGCGATTACTGGCGCGGCGACAGCGGCGATGATGTGTTGGTGGTCAAGGTGCTGGCCGCCGCCGTCTCGCTCTCGGGGCTGGCGCAACTGATCTATCTGGCGTGGGAGACCCGCCGCGCGGGCGTTCGCCTGAAGGTGCAAATGCCGCGCTTCACGCCCGAGGTCAAACGACTCGGCCTCTTGATCCTGCCGGCCACCTTCGGGGCGGGGATTTATCAGATCAGCCAGTTGGTCGACACGTTCTTTGCGACCTCGCTGCCGCAAGGATCACTGACGCTGCTGAAGCTCGCCGACCGATTGAACCAGATGCCGCTGGGGATCGTCGGGATCGCGCTCGGCACGGCGATCCTGCCGATGCTGAGCCGCCATATCCACACCGGCAATTCTGCGGAGGCGCAGCGGTTGCAGGGCAATGCCTTCGAAATCGCGACCCTGCTGACCCTGCCCGCAGCCGCCGCGCTGGCGGTATGTGCGCCGGCGTTCTGCACCGCGTTCTTCGTCGGCGGCAAGTTCACCGCCGCTAACGGTGCGATCATGGCGCAGATCGTGGTCGCGCTGGTCGCGGGCCTTCCCGCTTACGTGATCGTCAAGGTGCTGAACCCCGGCTTTTTCGCGCGCGAGGACACCCGCACTCCGGTGTGGACCGCGCTCGCCTCGCTGATCTTCAATGTCGCGGTCAATCTTTATGTGGTGAACCGCTACGGAATCGTCGGTCTGGCCGCAGCCACGGCGGCCTCGGCAAGCCTCAATTGCGTGCTGCTTTATGTGATCCTGCACCGGCGCGGCTGGTTCCACTTCACCCCCAAGCTGGTCAGCCGGGTGGCGCGGCAATTGCTGGCAACCGCGGCGATGACCGGCGTGCTGTGGTACCTGATGCCGCTGATGGCGGATCGTTACGGTGCCAGCCTGATCGAACGGGTGTGGTCGCTTGGCGTGCTGGTGGTGGCGGGCGGAGCGGTGTTCTTTACCGCCGCGTTTGTATTCGGCGCGCTCGACAAGGATCTGATCGGCCAGCTACGGCGGCGGCCGGCCCGCACCGCAGCCGATGACACAATACTAGAGGTTAAGTGACATGCGCGTCGTTTCCGGCATCCAGCCCACGGGCAAGCCCCACCTTGGCAATTACCTCGGCGCGATCCGCAATTATGTGAAGTTGCAGGATGATGCCCATGCCGCCGGGGGCGAGTGCCTGATTTTCATCGCTGATCTGCACGCGATTTCGATGCCGCATGATCCGGCTGATCTGCGCGAATCGACGCTCGAACTGGTTGCCACGCTGGTCGCCTGCGGGCTCGACCCCGACAAGACCATCCTGTTCAACCAGGCACAGGTTCCGGCCCATCCCGAACTGCAATGGCTGCTCAGCGGCACCGCCCGCATGGGCTGGCTGAACCGCATGACCCAGTGGAAGGACAAGGCGGGCAAGAACCGCGAAGGGCAATCGGTCGCGCTGTTCACCTATCCCGTGCTGCAAGCTGCCGACGTGCTGCTGTATCAGGCGACCCACGTGCCGGTGGGTGAGGATCAGAAACAGCACCTCGAACTCGCCCGCGACATTGCGCAAAAATTCAACAATGATTTCGGGACTGAGGAAGCGCCGGTCTTCACCCTGCCCGATCCGATCATCCCCGCCGAAGCCGCGCGGATCATGTCGCTGCGCGATGGCAGTGCCAAGATGTCGAAGTCAGACCCGTCCGACATGAGCCGCATCAACCTGTCGGATGATGCCGACACGATGGCGCAAAAGATCAGGAAGGCGAAAACCGATCCCGAACCGTTGCCCAGCGAAGAAGCCGGGCTGGCTGACCGGCCAGAGGCGCGCAATCTGGTGGGGATTTACGCCGCGCTGTCGGGGCAATCGGTGGCCGAAGTGCTCAGCCAGTATGGCGGGCAGGGGTTCGGCGGTTTCAAGCCCGTGCTGGCGGAATTGCTGGTCGAAACCCTCAGCCCGATTCGCGAGCGATTCGTGGCTCTGAAAGACGACCGTGAGACCTTGGACGCGATCCTCGCACGCGGGGCAGCCAAGGCGCGTGAACGTGGTGCGCCGACGCTGAGCGCGGCCTACCGCGCGCTGGGACTGGTGCGCCATTAAACCAGCACGCCACGCGACGAAGCGAGACGTGTGCAAGGCCAATGTTCAATCGCCGTTCATGACTTAAAGATATGATATCGCGTTCAAGCACCATTGCTATTGTCGCACTGGCGCTAAAATAAGGGTTGTGTCATGATGACTGCTATGTCCTCGATGAAATCTCTCGCCCGTCTCGGCCTGCCGCTTGCCCTTGTGCTCGGCGTGTCGGCCTGTGCCACCCCGTTCAAGGCCGACGTGTCGCGCTTTGCCGTGCCGCTGCCCGCGCCGCAGGGGCAAACCTTCGCTGTCGTGGCGGAAGACCCCAAGCTGGCAGGCGGGCTGGAATTCTCGCTCTATGCCGACATGGTCGCCAAGGAGATGGAGCGGCTGGGCTATGCCCGCGCATCGTCACCCGAAGCTGCCAACATGCTGGTGCGGTTCGATTACGGGGTCGATAACGGGCGTGAACGGGTGCGTTCGGATTATGGCGGCTATGGTGGTTACGGTGGTTATGGCGCCTTCGGTCGGTTTGGTGGTTTCGGCGGCTTTGGTCATCATGGCGGCTATGCCTATGGCTTGTACGACCCGTATCTCGGCGGGGGCGGGGTTCGCAGCTACACGGTCTATACCAGCGGGATCGATGTAAAGATCGATCGCACCGCTGATGGTCAGCGCCTGTTTGAAGGCAAGGCCGAAGCGGTGTCGCGGTCAAACCGCCTGCCCAACCTCGTCCCCAATCTGGTGGACGCGATTTTCACCGATTTCCCCGGCGGCTCGGGCGAAACGGTACGCATCACCATCAAGGATGACGAAAAGACCGTGCGCCCCGCCCCGGATGGTAGCGGCGGTTACTGATAATAATTCCCTTGGGTGGGGGCAATCTGGCGGCACCGGGGTATCGGTGCCGCCGTTTTTGTTGGACAGCAAAAGATCAACCGCCCCGTCAGCCTCAAATCATAGCTTGGCGTGGCCGCCGGTCGAACCAAACCCGCCCGCGCCGCGATCTGTTGCGTCCAGTTCCGCCACCTCGTGCCACGCCGCCTGCACGACGGGCGCGAGCACCAGTTGTGCCACGCGGTCACCGCGCTCAATCGTGAAGGGGGCGTTGCCCAGATTGATCAGGATCACCTTCAACTCGCCGCGATAGTCTGAATCGATCGTGCCGGGGGTATTGGGGACGGTGACGCCGTGCTTCAATGCGAGGCCCGAACGCGGGCGCACCTGAATTTCAAAGCCTTGCGGGATTGCGACTGCCAACCCGGTCGCTACCGCATGGCGCGCGCCGGGCGCGATCACCACATCCTCGGCCGCAACCACGTCCATCCCCGCCGCGCCCGATGTGGCATAGGCGGGCAGCGGCAGGCCTTCGCCGTGGGGCAGGCGTGTGACCGCAACAGGAATGCTCATTCCGCCGCCTCGACCCGGAACTCCGCTGCGATGCGTTCGGCCAGCGCCATCGCCACCGCGCTCTTGGGCATTTCGTCGAGCGTTTCGACCCCTTCGGCGCTGACGATATGCACGCGGTTCATATCCCCGCCCATCACGTCGCCGCTCACATCATTCGCAACGATCCAGTCGGCCACCTTGCGCTTGCGCTTGGCCTTGGCGTTTTCGATCACGTTTTCGGTTTCGGCGGCAAAGCCGATCACCAGTCCGGGGCGTTTGGCCCCGGTCGCAAGATTGGTCAGGATATCGGGATTTTCGGTCAGCATCAGCGCAGGCGGAGCCGATCCGCGCTTCTTGATTTTTTCGCCGCGATATTCCTTGGGCCGCCAATCGGCCACCGCAGCCACCATCACCGCGACATCGGCAGGCAGCGACCGCTTGACCGTTTCGGCCATTTCCTGCGCGCTTTCCACATCCAGACGCTTGACCCCCGCCGGGGTTTTCAACGCGACCGGCCCAGCCACCAGCGTCACCCGCGCGCCCAGCGCGGCGGCGGCGGCGGCAATGGCAAAGCCTTGCTTCCCGCTCGACCGGTTGGCGATGTAGCGCACCGGATCA
>PHEL01000123.1 GCA_002842925.1 Alphaproteobacteria bacterium HGW-Alphaproteobacteria-14 | reverse complement strand
GCCTACCGGCCCGATGGCACGGTGGTCGCATCGCAGCTGTCCTACCGCGACTGGTATCGCGATCCGCGGCTTCAGGCGCTGATCGCCACGGCGCTCGAGAACAACCGCGACCTGATGGCCGCCACCGCCCGGATCGAGCAGGCCCGCGCGCAATTCCGGATCGACGACAGCCGCCGCCTCCCCTCTCTGGTCGCCACCGCCAGCGGCACGCGCACGCGGCAGGCGACGGCCGGCAACCCGGTCTTCGGCGTCGGTGGCGGGGCAAACCTGCCGACTTCCTTCACCTTCAACCGTTACGAAATCGGGGTCGGCGTCAGCGCCTTCGAGCTCGACTTCTGGGGGCGCGTCAAGAACCTGAGCGATGCCGCACTGGCGAACTACCTCGCCTCGGTGGCGACACAGCGGGCCTTTTACCTCTCTCTGATCGCCGGCACCGCCATGACCTATTTCGAGATCATTGAGACCGAGGAGCAGATCGTGCTGGCCGAAGCGACTGCGGCCAGCCGCCGGGATGGCCTCAAGATCGCAAAGCTGCGGCTCGATGCCGGGGTCACCTCGGCCTTACCCTATCGTCAGGCGGAAACGCTGCTGACGCAGGCCGAGCAGCAGCTTGCGAGCGAGCGGCTGGCGCTGGCGCAGTTGCGCAACCAGCTGGCGGTGCTGGTGGGCGGATCCGTGCCCGAAGCCTTGCCGGAGGGCCTCTCGCTCGAAGCGCAGGCGGACGAGCGGCGGCTTGCCGCCGGGCTCCCGTCCGAACTGCTGCTTGCGCGCCCTGACATCCTCGCCGCAGAAGAGCAGCTGCGCGCGGCGCGGGCCAATATCGGTGCAGCGCGCGCGGCCTTCTTCCCTTCGATCTCGCTCACAGGCAACGCCGGACTGACCTCGGGCAGCCTCGGCAGCCTGTTCGACACCGACGGTTTCGGCTGGAGCTTCGGCCCATCGATCTCTCTGCCGATCTTCGATTTCGGCGCGCGCGAGGCCAATCTCGATCTTGCCAGGGCGCTGGAGGTTGAACAACTCGCCAATTACGACCGCACGGTGCAGCAGGCGTTCCGTGAAGTGTCCGATGCGCTTGCGGGGCGTGAATACCTCGCCCAGCAGATCGCGACGCTTGAGCGGGCGCGCATCGCCCAGTCCGAGATCGCCCGCATCGCCCGCGCGCGCTATCGCGAGGGCGTGGCCGATTACCTCGAAGTGCTCGATGCGGAGCGCAACCTGTTCAGCGCCGAACAGCAATTGCTCGCTACCCGCCGTGCCTGGCTGCAGAACCGCGCGACCTTGTTCGTGTCGCTTGGCGGCGGCGCTGGCGTGACCGAACCCAGCGGGTGAAAGGGCATCTAGACTCGCCTGCACCCCGGAAGTCGTTTGGCGCCCTGCGCCCCCGCGAGGCAAGGTTCGGCGGTCAGGAAACGGCCCGGCTGCAATCCAAATGCAGCTCTGATTGGCCTCAGTGTAGATTTCCGTTGAGATTTGACCCGGGATTTTCATCGAGAAGTGACCTGGATTGTAGGTAGCTATGTCCGATCGGATTGGGATTTGGTCAAGTGTTGGACGTTCTCCTTTTTGGTTTTGTGCTGGGCGGCGGATGCCTTGAACCGGAAGCTGTCATTGCCGGTTTCGAGGATATGGCAGTGATGGGTTATACCAATGAGCGCTGTGGATGACTCATGCGGCGGGATTCCCGTGTCGCAGTTCACCTGATTCAGTGTCGCAGGCATGTGGAGGCTTGCGATGGCGGCAGCGATTGGGGTTCGAACGGACCATACATCTGAGGATTTGCGGCGGTTTGCGCGACGATGTGGGTATCCCGATCAGGTCCGGCGACTGCTAGCGATGGCGTTAATTCTGGACGGCGGAAGCCGGAGCGATGCGGCGAAGTTTGCCGGGGTCACGCTGCAGATCGTTCGGGACTGGGTGCTGCGCTTCAACGCGGATGGACCCGATGGTCTCGCGACCCGTAAAGCACCCGGGCGCGCATCTATTCTGAACGACGAGCAGCGCGCCCGCCTTGCTGAGATCGTCGAGGCGGGTCCGATCCCGGCGGCGCATGGCGTGGTTCGCTGGCGGCTTGCCGATCTTGCCCAGTGGGTAAGGGACGAGTTCTCGGTATCGGTCACACGTCACACTCTGGGCCGCGAGCTTCGGACGATGGGTTATCGCAAGCTCTCCGCGCGGCCGCGCCACCGTGGTCAGAAGGACGAGGGCATCGCCATGTTTAAAAAAGGCTTCGCTGCCCGTGTGGCGCAAATCCGCAAAGGCCTCCCCGAACGAACGCCCATAGAACTGTGGTGGCAGGATGAAGCCCGGATCGGGCAGCAGACCAAGCTCACCCGGCGCTGGGCGAGGCGCGGCACGCGCCCTTCGGCTCCTCGCGATCAACGGCGGTCCTCGGCCTGGATCTTCGGTGCGATCTGTCCGGCTGAAGGCAAGGCTGCCGGCATCGTCATGCCCCGCTGCAACAGCGAGGCCATGAGCATGCATCTTGAAGAGATCGCCTTCCACATAGCGCCTGGCGCTCATGCCGTCGTCATCCTCGATCAGGCAGGATGGCACGGGTCTGCCGAACTGGTCGTCCCCTCCAACATCACCCTGTTGCCGCTGCCGCCGCGATGCCCTGAGCTCAACCCGGTCGAAAACGTCTGGCAGTTCATGCGCGACAACTGGCTCTCGGACCGCATCTTCAAATCCTATGACGACATCGTCGACCACTGCTGCTTCGCCTGGAACAACCTCGTCAATCAGCCATGGCGCATCATGTCCATCGGCATGCGCCAGTGAGCGCATGGGTCATGATCAATGCGCCTTGGTATAAGTGCAGCCACAATCATTGCAGATTTGCAGGAATTCACCTCAGCCTCCTTCAGACTTCTCAATGCAATCAATGCGATATGAGATGGTTCCGCAATCCTGTCGGCGCGCTGAATCGTAGGCCGCTCAAGGCGTGACGGCAAAGACGGGCGTATGTCATTGACTTATGCGTCAGCGGCGCATATATGACGCGCATGACGACCTTGCAGACCGTTGTCGAACTGCCCGAGTTCCAACGGCGCGCCAAGGCCATCATGAACGATGACGAACGCCTGTGCCTGATTAGCTTCATCGCCGCCAGCCCGGATGCAGGGGTGTCGCTGGGCGGTGGATTGCGCAAGATCCGGATCCCGCGTGAAGGTGGCGGCAAAAGCGGTGGCTACCGCACCATCTATGTGTTCGGCGGGCGGCATATGCCGATCTACCTGATCACCGTCTTCGCCAAGAACGAGAAGGACAATCTGACCAGGGCCGAGCAGGCGGCAGCGGTTGAACTGAGCAAGGCCCTGATCGCGGCCTATGGAGATCGATGATGAGCACGGCTTACGAGAGCATCATGCAGGGACTGAACGAGGCGCTGGACCATACCCAGAGTAAGGAGGCCGGCGCGCGCGTGCACGCCATCGAAGTGCCGGTTGTGGATGTCGCGGCGATCCGCGCCCAGACAGGGTTGTCGCAAAGCGCGTTTGCACGCAGCATCGGTGTCGCCAAGGGCACATTGCTCAACTGGGAGCATGGCCGCAGGCAACCAACCGGCCCGGCACAGGTGCTGCTGGCGATGATCGCCCGCAGGCCCTCGCTGGTCGGCGAGCTTCTGCGCTGAGGCCAGCGCAGACCTGTTTACCGGCGCTGCTGGTACGGACTGCGCAATCGCGCGAGCCCTGCGCTTAAGTGGCAGCGACTATCGGGCGCGACAAATCTAGTTTAGTTCATGGAACGGCTGTGAAAGAAGCCTCGCGCAAGCGCGCCGAACACAGTTTACATGGACATCTAGGGTATCGGTATTTACATAATGTATGTTATCTCATCGGGATCGATGATTATCGTTAAATATCAGAATTTTGTATTGGAAAACTTCGTCTCGATATGGCCTAACATGAAGCCCAGGCTCCTCCAGGTCAGTGTCTCAAGCTGCCCTCTGCATTCTCAATACAAACGAGCATCCGTCGGCCTGCGGGGCGTGGTGTCGGGTCGAAGCGCAGAACAGGCAATAACGCCATAGTATGACTATTGTGCCGCGCTTGGCTAGCCAAACTGCTGCGCCACAGAGGCCAAGCCTTCTGTCACCGCTTCCTTGGACATACTTACGCCCGTATCACGCGCATGGACGGGCCAATCCGCGAGGGCCGCCCGAACCTCGTCGATAGCGGCGCTTACACGCTTGGCGGGGATCCTGTGGTGCTTCCCAAGCTTCTCGACATGCTCGCGCGTGATGGCACGGCCTTCGCCCAGAACAGCCATGTAATGCTCGCCGCCGGGGCCATTCGAGAATGTAAGGTCGAAAGCAGGAGCAAGCCGCCAATTTCCCCGATCATCCATCAGGTAGGCATGCTGGCGGACATGATCGTCGCGGTTTCGCGCGAGGATGTTGAAGACCATGCGGCGGAAAGCTTGCTCGACGTCCGCCATGCTATGCGTGATGGCCAGTGTCGCCTTAAGGAAGCCGTCGTAATCGACGCTCGGCATATGTGAGGACGCTTCCAGGGCTCCGCCGAGGCTGACCATATGCAGCCGCTTTCCCGGAGCCGGCCGATCAAAACGTCTGGTTGCGAAATGGCCCGGTCCGGTCTTCGAGGGGATAAGCCGCGTTTCCGCCATGTCGATCTGCGCGGCGCGCGCCATGCGGGCATAGGCCTCTTCCACCGGCCCAATATCCACGGGGTCATTGGTTGCGGCAAATTTGACGATCCATTGCTGACCGGCTCTTCCGCCAGTGGCGATACTCAGTTCGTCTCCGGCACACAGGCTGCCATCTGCGCCAATCGCCACGTGGACCTTCGGCCGCGCGCCGCCAGAACCGCCGCCGAGGCGCGCGAGCAGATCGTCCAATTCTGACGCCTCGCCCAGAAGCACATGGCGGGCTTCATCGGCCAGAAGGTCAAGGTCGATGCTATCAGCTGCTTCGTCCGACAGCGTTTGAGGCTGGAAGACAAGGGCGCCGCGGCCTCTCGCGCCGACCAGAGCAAGCCGGTCCACCGCATTGAGGTCTTCAAAACGATGCCCCAACTGCTGGACGCGACGCCTCAGCAACAACAGGCCCCAGGCATCGGGCAGGCAGTCCGACAGGAAACCGTGGAGGCCATCGAATGTCCGGCTGCGTGCAGGGTGCAGGCCGGGCTCTTTCGGGTAATGCAGGGGAGAGATTGAGGGGCCATTCGCGATGATTTGGGCCGACCACTCGAGTTGCGCTAGTCCTCCGGCCATCGCGAGCCGGCCGACCAGATGCGCCGGTGCGTTCTCGTCGATGAGCAACCCAATCGCCAAAGGCGTTCCCGGAGCAAGTTTCATGGCCTTGCCCCCGTCGCGCGCTTTCGCAACGGTTTTGTTGCCTTGCGCTGCTGCGCGAGCAGTTCATCCATGCTCGTAGCGGCCATCTCCGGGAAAAGGTCGGCAATGCCCTCGTCACACCGCAGGGCAATGGCAGCGCGAACCAGATCCTCGATGGATGCTCGACCTTCGGCTTCCATCCGCCGCCATGTTCGGTAGGCCACGCCTGCTTTGGCTGCTGCCGCTTGCTGAGTAAGATCGAGGGCCAGGCGGCGAGCCTTTATCCGTTTACCTAGATCAAGCATCTGATCATCGAGAGTGGATATCATTGGCCTCATATGGACGTTTATTGCTAAAATGTCAAATTTGCGGGCCTTATATGGACGATTACAAGAAGCTGGCTTGGAAGCTTATCGACATGAGTGATACATGTGCTTTGAGTGGCGGACGGAGCTCAAATGCGCGAGGTTCTCGGTTGAAATTCCACAGCCGAACCAAGGTCCAATGATCACGCCGATTTCCAGCAATCATCGCTCCAGATCGAGCCATGTGTTTTCATCTTTTTGGAGCACGTCTCAGTGAACCGAACAGGCTCCGGAAAGCACGAACGCTCAAGTCTTCGAGCGCGGTAGAGTTATCGGTGGCGGTTCGATCGAGCCGAAGCCAACCAGCTTGCGAATGGTTAGTCGGCCGCATGCCAAAGAAGTGCAGCCGATAGAGAAAAGTATGAATAGGGCAACCGAGGTGGGGTCAAGGGGCCAATTGTCGCCGCGAGGATTAAACACGAAACCAACAAACGCAATGGAGGCAAAGCCAATGCCTATGAAGCAAAACCTATTTGCGAGATCAGCAATCTTGCTTTCCAGCGATGGTCGGTCATGCATAGCAAATACTCCCTTCATCCATCATCAAACATGTCGAAGATAGGGCCAACTTCATTCGCAGGGCTAGTGCCATTCTGGACGCAGTTGCGAAAGATGTAGCGGCCTATATTTGCTGCACGATTTGGGCTCAAGGCTAGCTTGCGCTCTTTCGCCTCAGAAACCAGCGCTTCGATCGTTTCAGAAACAATAGCGACAGTCTTTTCGTTGGATTGAGAACCTTGTCCAAAGATGAGCCACTCGAGATCAACCTCGAAGGCCTCGCAAAATGCTACAGCGGTTGAGAGAGGCATTTCGCGCTTTTCACCTTCGTAGTTCTTATAGGCCTTGTCAGAAATTTCGAGCATCGCTGCGGCTTTGACTTGTGAAGCCTGCTTTTTGGCGCGGCAGGCTGCCATCCTAGCACCGATGCCTGCCAGTCCCGCCATATTGACATTGTTCCCCATTGGTGTTCAAACGTTCCCTAAAGGGCGAGTCGATGTCCTGAACATACCCGAAAGGGCTCGATTGTGGGAGGTTTCTCCAATGAGAAGTGAGATAGGCGACCTGCTGACCCCGCGCGAAATGGCCAATCTGTCTGGTTGGTCGGTCAAATCGATACGAAAACTCCTGACACAGCGACGCATCAGGCATGTGAAGCGCGGCAATCGGTATCTCATCCCGGAAAGCGCGATCAGCGAATTTCTTGAGTCAAATATGGTCGAGCCGGAAAGCGCACCAGACAAGCTCAATCCTTCTGAAGCAATGGGAGATGCCCTGTGACCAGCCTTACTCCCATTCTGGACCGTGCGAAGACGCCCGAATGTTGGATTGAATTGCTTGCAGCCAGCGGGATTGTGCTCTCGCCGCGAACCTTGCGGGACTTGGCGCGCCGGTGGGGTGCTTGCCACAAAGTGGGCCGGGTCATGCTCATTACGCCAGAGCAGCTCGACCTCATTATCGAAAGCCAGAAGAAATGCCCCTCGAACCTTATCCCCGCGGCGCGGTCTGGTGGGCGCGCGGCCGTGTCGAGTACAACGGCGCGCCGATCACCGAATACTACCGATGCAGCACTGGCGCATCTGAGGAACAAGGCGCTTGGGACTGGTGCCGGAAGGAAGAGCAAAGCGCCATCCGCATCCACCTTCTAGGTGAGGATCCGGAAGAAAAGGCTATCACCTTTGCCGATGCTGTCCTGAGGTACGACGCCAAGCCAAAGGAAGCCGCCTACCTGGTTCCAATCACTATGGAAATCGGCTCGGTCCCGATCCACGAAATCAGCCCCAAGATGGTCCGCGAGCTAGGCCCGAAGCTGTATCCGAATTGCTCCACAGACACCTGGACTCGTCAGGTGGTGACGCCGGTCAGGGCGGTCCTCAACAACATCAACGACAGCGAAAGCGGGATCGCCTTTCGGGTCAGGGGCTACACCCAAAAAGAGAAGGTCGCGCAGGACAACAAGCGCAAGAGCACCGGACGGAAGAGGTATCCGCCCGGCAGCTGGGAATGGCTGCTCAAGTTCCGGGAGCATGCAACTCCTCGCTTGGGCGCGCTGGCGCTGCTCATGTTCGTCACTGGTGCCCGGATCAGTCAGGCAGTCTCGATGCATCCGCACAAGCACATCAACAAGGCGAAGGGCATGATCTGCATTCCCGGCGCCAAAGGTCATGGGGATCGATGGCTGCGTGTGCCTGACGAGATCCTATCCGAGCTGACGGCCTTGCCCGAGGTCTATCCCCGAAAGTGGAAACGCAAACCGGAGAACCTGAGGCTCTTCGGTTATGCAGACCGCGGCGGACCCAGGAATCTCTGGAACAAGGCCTGCGAAGCTGCCGGTATCGAGCAGATCCCGTTTCATCCGGCGGGCCGGCACGGCTTCGGCCAGGAAATGAACGTCCGCGAGAGAGTCGACGAGAAGGCCGCCGGCGCATTCGGCGGTTGGTCCGACCTCAATCTGATGCGCAACACCTACACGCATGCCGAGGATGCGGAGATCAAGATCAATGAGGCCCTGCGACGGGGACTGTTGAAAGCCGAGCGCAAGACGCGGCTCAAGCTGAGAAAGGAGCTCTGATGCTGTACGGGTTTTGTACGAGCGTAGGTCGATTCCGGCCCTTTTCGGGGGTGAAACGGGGTCAAAACCTGCAAGCAAGAAAAATGACCATCCATAAATTCCCTATATTTCAAAGGGATTTATGGTGGGCGCGGCAGGGATTGAACCTGCGACCCCACCCGTGTGAAGGGTGTGCTCTACCGCTGAGCTACGCGCCCGTCCTTCGGGGCCGAAAGGCCCGGACAGGGGGGCGCCTTTACTGTGCGCCCACGCGCTTGGCAAGCGTTGCCGCTGGCTTCGCTTGGATTTTCCAAAGGGCCTTATGGCGCTGCCATCCAAGCCAGCAAATTGAACAACGCGCTTTGATGCTCGCGGCCAGTTCGCTCGCGCCTGGATGGCGCGCTGACGCTCTCGGGGCATTCAAGACAATAGGCCTGAATGCCGCTTGTGCCGAGCAACCGCTGTGCATCACGTGTCAGACGGGCGGCAAGGTCGCCATTGCGCCGCGCGGTGAGGGCGAAGATGTCACCGCCCTGTGTCAGGGGTGCACGGGCTGCGTTGCTGGTCACTAGCTGGCGGATCAGCGAATCGTAATTCTCGGCCTTGTCGCCAAGGAAAACCGGGTGCCACTCGCCATTTTTTGCCCCCGATTTGGCTGCCGCCCAGGCCAAGGCATCGCCAAGCCCGCCGAACTCATCGACCAGCCCTAACTGGCGCGCGGTGCCGCCATCCCATACGCGTCCGCCCGCAATGGCATCGACCTTTTCGACTGGCATCTTGCGTGAACCAGACACCAGATTGATGAAATTGCTATAATTTCCTCCGATCGAGGCTTGCAGTATCGCATCCATTTCCGGCGAAAAACCTGCGATGAAATCGGGCTGGCCGGACAGCGGCGTGGTGCGGACACCGTCCGCCGTGATCCCAAGCCGTGCGGCGCTCTGTTCAAAGGTCGGCACAACCGCGAACACCCCTATGGAACCGGTAATGGTTTCCGGTTGGGCAAAGATCCGGTCGCTCGACATCGATACCCAGTAGCCGCCGCTCGCTGCGATGTTGGCGAAGGAGACTGCGACCGGGATCTTGCGGTCACGGTGGCGTTGAATGGCGCGGCGGATTTCTTCCGAAGCGGTTACCGATCCGCCCGGCGAATCGACCCGCACCACCAGCGCTGCCAGATCATCATCGAGCGCCTCGTCGAGGATATTGGCGATGCGGGTGCCCCCGGCAATGCCAGGCCCAGCCTCGCCATCGACGATATCGCCTGCGATCGTGACGACGCCAATCGCCTTGCCTTTGTGTTTCTCGCCGACAGCTGCGAGGAATGCACCAAGGTCGCTCGCGGCAAAGCTGCCGGGCTTTGTGCTCCAGGCGTCCTTGCCCGCGATTTCGGCAACCCGTGTGCCGAATGCCACGCGATCACCCAGCTTGTCGACCAGCCCCGCGGACAGTGCCGCCTTGGCCAGATTGCCGTCTGCACTATCGATCCAGGCGACCGGGTCACTGGTAACGCGGGCCAGCGCCAGCTTGGGGCGGGCCTTTTTCACATTGGCCTGCCATTCTTCCCACAACGCGCTGTAAACGCCGCCGACATTTGCGCGCGCTTCATCCGACATCGAGCTGCGCGAATAGGGCTCCACCGCCGATTTGAATTCGCCCGCGCGGTAAACCCGGGCGTTGACGCTGAGTTTTTCG
>PHEL01000122.1 GCA_002842925.1 Alphaproteobacteria bacterium HGW-Alphaproteobacteria-14 | reverse complement strand
GGCGGGAATTTCTCCTCCAGCCGCCGGATCAGGCCGGGCAGGCGAAACAGCGTCTCGGTATCTTCTTTCAGCCGGTCTGCCAGCGCGGCTTCCGGCCCCAGCTCATCGCGAATCCAGCTGCGCACGAACGGCGCGGCGGTGTCCCACATATTGATATCGGGGTTCAGCTGCGTGGCGATCCCTTCGACCATCACCATCGTCTTTTGCAGCAGCAGCAGGTGCGGCTGGGTCTGCATATCGAAATCGCGGGTGATCGCAAACAGCCCGTCGAGCATCTGGCCGACGCTGAGTTCCTTGACCGGCTTGCCGCGCATCGGTTCGCCCACCGCGCGCAGCGCCGTGGCAAATTCGCCGACCGAATGATAACTCGGCACGTATTGCGCCTCGAAATGGATTTCTGCGACCCGCCGGTAATTGCCCGTGGTCAGACCGTAGAGAATCTCTGCCAGCCATTGCCGCGCACGCCGGTCGATTCGGCCCATGATCCCGAAATCAATCGCGACGATGGTGCCGTCATCCTCCACGAACAGATTGCCCTGATGCATATCGGCATGGAAGAACCCGGCGCTGATCGCCTGCGTCAGAAAACTGATCACCAGTTTTTCCGACAGCGCGGCAAGATCGTGCCCGCGCGCGCGCAATTCCTCGACCCGGCTGATCTTGATCCCGTCGATCCATTCAATCGTCAGCACCCGGCCATTGGTGCGATCCCAGTCGATCGCCGGGATACGATAGCCGGGCACGCCTGCCATCTGTTCGGCAAGCTCGCTGGCCGAGGCCGCCTCGCGCCGCAGATCGAGTTCGGAATTGGTCCAGCGTTTGAAATTGGCGATGGTCAGGCGCGGCCGCAGACGCTCGGCCTCCCCCCCGCCCATCGCTTCAAGATGCGCAGCGGCCCATTCATAGGTCTGGATGTCGCGGGCGAACTTTTCGCGGATACCGGGACGCAGCACCTTGATCGCGACCTTGCGGCCATCGGTGGTGATGCCCTTGTGCACCTGCGCGATTGAAGCTGCGCCGACCGGTGCGGGGTCGATTTCAGCGAACAGTTTGCCCAATGGCTGGCCAAAGCTGCCCTCAATCGCCGCCTTGATTTCGGCAAATGCCACCGGCGGCAGGCTGTCCTGCAATGACAGCAGATTGTTCGCCGCTTCCTCACCCACCAGATCGGGCCGGGTGGCAAGGCTTTGGCCAAGCTTGATCGCCGCCGGGCCGATGGCGCGGAACGCTCCGGCATAATCGGGGGTGCCGCGCTTGCCGGTCAGCGTGGCGAGCCGCGCCAGCCGCACCAGACGGCGCAGCGTTGCAGGCGCGTTGGGATCATTCTCGATCCCCACCAGCGCCCGGCGGCGCGCCAGCGTCACGCCCCAGCGCGCGAGGCGAAAGAGGTGCGTTGCGGAACCTGTCACGCGTTAAATCTTCCACCCCGAATGGATCGCCACCAGTCCGCCCATGATCGGTTCGACCCGCGTATTGGCGAAGCCTGCGCTGCGGATCATTGCTTCAAACGCGGGCATCGGCGGAAACTTGCGGATCGATTCGGCCAGATAGCGGTACGAATCCGCATCGCCTGCAATCATCTGTCCCATACGCGGCAGCAGATGTTCGGAATAGATGTCATACGCCTGTTTCAGCCCCGACCATTCGACGGTCGAAAACTCCAGGCAGAAAAACCGCCCGCCCGGTCGCAGCACGCGCAATGCCTCGGCCAGCGCACGGTCGATATGGGTGACGTTGCGGATGCCAAAGGCGATGGTGTATGCATCGAAGGTATTGGCAGGAAAGCTCACTTCCTCGGCGTTCTGGCAGGTAAACACGAGGCTGCCATCGTCCTCGCCAAGCCCGCGCTCCAAAGCCCGTTCGGCCCCGACATCAAGCATATCCTGATTGATATCGGCAACGGTAATATGCGCGCCCCTGGCCGCCATGCGAAACGCGATATCGCCGGTGCCGCCCGCCATGTCGAGAATCTGCTCACCCGCCTGCGGTTTCACGCGCTTGACGAAACGATCTTTCCACAACCGGTGCATCCCGCCCGACATGGCATCATTCATGATGTCGTATTTGCGCGCCACGCTGGAGAAAACCTCGCCCACTTTGCGGGTTTTTTCCTCAGGCGTGACCTGCGTGTAGCCGAAGGAGACCGTATCGTCAGTGCTCTGTGTCATGCCGCGTTCCCTAGAGGGAATTGAGCCGGGCGCAAAGGGTGTTAGAGGGGTGCCCATGTGCGAAGTTTGCAATGCCTGAACTCCCCGAAGTCGAAACAACGGTGCGTGGCCTTTCCCGCTTCCTTGAAGGCGAGCGGATCACGCGCGTTGTGGTGAACCGCCCCGATCTGCGCCGTCCCTTCCCCGCAGATCTGGTGCAGGTGCTGACAGGTGCCACCGTCCGCGGCCTTTCGCGCCGGGCGAAATACGGTCTGATCCATCTGGACCGCGATGCGACGATGATCTTCCATCTTGGCATGAGCGGGCGTTGGCGGATCGATCCAGAGGTGCCTGATAAGCACGATCACCTGCTGCTGGAAACCGCTGACCACCGCTTTGCCCTGTGCGATCCGCGCCGCTTTGGTTCGGTCGATCTGCTGACAACAGGTGCATTGGATGCATGGCCGCAGTTCGCCGCGCTGGGGCCAGAGCCGCTGGGGCCGGGGTTGACGCCAGCGCACCTGAAGGCCGCGCTTGCGGGCAAGGTGCAACCGGTAAAACTGTGCCTGCTCGATCAGCGGATCGTTGCGGGCCTCGGCAATATCTATGTGTGCGAGGCGCTTTGGCGCGCCGGTATCCGTCCGACCAAGCCTGCGGGCAAGGTATCGGGGCCGCAATTGGCGCGGCTGGTGCCCGCGATCCGCGACGTGCTCGACGCCGCGATCCGAGATGGCGGTTCCAGCCTGCGCGATTATGCGCAGCCCGATGGCGAGCTTGGCTATTTCTCCAGCAGTTTTGATGTGTATGGCCGCGAAGGACAGGCCTGCCACAGCGACGATAGCGGGGTGATCACCCGCATCGCGCATCAGCGACTATGCGCGCTGCTTTCCGGCGGTAGGGCCATGCGTCCGACCCCTTATTTTCGAGCACACCGAACAGTTTTCCCGGCCCGCTCAGGCGGCCAGAACCAAACGCGAGACAGACACGAATTATGGCCAACACGCCGCAAGCCAAAAAGCGCATCCGCCGCAACACCGCCCGCGCCGAAATCAACGGCGCGCGCATCAGCCGCATCCGCAGCTTCATCAAGAAGGTCGAATCGGCCTGCGAAGCCGGTGACAAGGAAGCCGCTGGCGCGGCGCTCAAGGCTGCTCAGCCCGAAATGGCGCGCGGCGTCGCGCGCGGCGTGCTGCACAAAAACACCGTGGCGCGCAAATTGTCGCGGCTGACACGCCGAGTCGCCACGCTCTGATTCGCATTTCCCGGCTCCCGTAAGCTTGCTTAACGGGCATTTACGGGTTGCAAAATATGCAAATGACCTGTCGGGTCGCGCTCAAGCAGCGCGGCCCGTTTTGGTTTATGGCGATCGTGACAAGGCGAACCCTCACAAATGTCAGGATTCCTCGCGATTCGCGCGGTGTCACACCCTGTTATTGTGTAAATTCATGCACTTGAATGCAAGTCTGCGGCATTGCGCCGAGTCAACAGGAATATTTCACTTTTTTTAAAAGTCCGTGCTTGCGCAAACCTGCGGGGAGTTCTTTAGATAGTCCCTGTCCGGTGCGATTTAGCCCGGGCCTTTACAAACTGGCCGACAGGGGGGGCTTCGGAAACTCGGTTTCCGGAGCAGGCAAGGTATTGCCTGTCGCAATGGGGAAGGCATGATTCTGCGATCCATAGGGGCGCGCAGAACAGGCATGGATTGGGGACGAGATTGTGCACAAAATCGACAAGGCACGGACATCCGGCCGACAGGCGGATGAACATCTGATGGAAGACGCAGAAGCCGTAAACCTTGCCGCCGATTGGTCGGACATCAGCCAGGGCCTGCGCAAGGATCTGGGCCACCAATTGCACAGCCAGTGGATCAAGCCGATCCAGCTTGGCAATATCAACCGCGAAACCGGCACACTCGATCTCTATCTGCCGACCGAATTTTCCGCCAACTGGGTGCGTGACCGCTTCCATGATCGGCTGCAACTGGCGTGGAAAATCGCGCGCAGCGAAGTGCGCAGCGTCAACATCCAGGTGCATCCCGGCCGCCGCCAGCTGCCCGAACTGCGGCTGGATGGTGGCCGCCGCCCCGCCAATGACGGCGCATCGGCGATTGCGATGGCCGCAGGCGCGATGGGCGATGCCAGCTTCACATCATCGGTCGGGCTTGATCCGTCGCTGACCTTCGCCGCATTTGTCACGGGCGAAGCCAACGTGCTGGCCTGCAACGCCGCCCAGCGCATGGCCGCGCTGGAACAGCCGCAATTCTCGCCGCTTTATCTCAAAGCGGCGACGGGGCAGGGCAAGACCCACCTGCTGCACGCTATCGGCCACGCCTATCTGCAAACCCATCCACGCGCGCGCATCTTTTACTGTTCAGCCGAACGTTTCATGGTTGAATTCGTGCAGGCATTGAAATCGAGCCAGACGATCGAATTCAAAGCCCGGCTGCGCAGTTTCGATCTGCTGCTGGTGGACGATATCCAGTTCATCATCGGCAAGGCGAGCGCGCAGGAAGAACTGCTCTACACCATCGATGCGCTGCTGGCCGAAGGCAAGCGGCTGGTGTTCGCCGCTGACCGCGCCCCGCAGGCGCTGGACGGTGTGGAACCGCGCCTGCTTTCGCGTCTGTCGATGGGGCTGGTGGCTGATATTCAGCCTGCCGATATCGAACTGCGCAAGAAAATCCTGGTGTCCAAACTGACCCGCTTTGCTGCGATTGTGGTTCCCGATGACGTCATCGAATTCCTCGCCCGCACCATCACCCGCAATGTGCGCGAACTGGTTGGCGGTCTCAACAAACTGATCGCCTATGCCCAGCTGACCGGGCAGGAAGTGTCATTGCAGCTGGCCGAAGAACAGCTCACCGATATCCTCTCGGCCAACCGCCGCCGAATCACCATTGACGAGATTCAGCGCACGGTGTGCCAGTTCTACCGCATCGACCGCGCGGAAATGAGCAGCAAGCGCCGCGCGCGTGCGGTTGTCCGCCCGCGTCAGGTGGCGATGTATCTGTCCAAGGTGCTGACCCCGCGCAGCTACCCTGAAATCGGGCGCAAGTTCGGCGGGCGTGACCACTCGACCGTGATCCACGCGGTGCGCCTGATCGAAGACCTGCGCACCCGCGATGCTGATATGGACGGCGATGTGCGAAGCCTGCTGCGCCAGCTGGAAAGCTGAACAGTTGCAATTGTGCGTTCCGGCGCAATGCAGAGACAATCCTCGACAGGCGGCGCGCAGGTTGTAAACAGCCTGCCCATGCCCACTCTACCGCTTACGCCCGACCAGATCGATCTGCCCGCCAGCGCGTTTCCGGCGCTGTTGCGCGGCGTCAAGGGGCAATGCCCGCGCTGCGGCGCGGCGGCATTGTTTCGCGCATGGCTGAAACCGGTCGACGCCTGCCCGCATTGCCGGCAGGATTGGTCGGTGCAGCAGGCCGATGACTTTCCCGCCTATATCGGCATCTTCGTGGTCGGCCACCTGCTTGCGCCGGTAGTGATCGCGATGATCGGCACCTTCGGCATGTCGGCTTGGGCAACGCTGGCGATTATCCTGCCGGTGGCGGTGGTGATGCTGATCGCCATGCTGCAACCGGTCAAGGGCGCGGTGATTGCGTTCCTGTGGTGGCACGGCATCGGCGCGTTCCGGCAGGAACGGCGCGCGGCCCCGCCTGCCCTTGGGGCACCCGCGGACGAACCATGACCCTCTCGCCCGCCCGGCTTGACCGTTTTGCCCGCCACATCGTGTTGCCCGAAGTCGGCGGCGCGGGGCAAGTCAGACTGGCGGGCAGCCACGTCGCAATTATCGGGCTTGGCGGGATTGGCAGCCCCGCATTGCAATATCTGGCGGCGAGCGGGATCGGCAGGCTTACCCTTGTCGATGACGATGTGGTTGATGTCAGCAACCTGCAACGCCAGACGATCTTCACCACCCGCGATGTCGGCTATGGCAAGGCGGTGTCGGCGCGGCGCTGGCTCGCCAATTTCGACGATACGCTGGCCGTCGACGTGTCCGACGCGCGGATCACGCCGGACAATGCCGCCGGCCTGATCGCGGGCGTTGATCTGGTGGTCGACGGCACCGACAATTTCGCCACCCGGCTGGCCGTGTCCGGTGCCTGCGTGGCGGCAGGGGTTCCGCTGCTGTCGGCCGCCGTCGGGCGGTTTCAGGGACAGGTCGCCGCCTTCGCCGGGCATTTGCCGGGTGAAGCCTGCTACCGCTGCTTTGTCGGCGATGCCTTTGATGCCGAAGATTGCGATACCTGCGCCGATGACGGGATGCTGGGGGCGATGGCCGGATGGGCGGGCAGCTTTGCCGCGCTGCAAGCGGTCAAGGTGCTGTTGGCAGGCACATCGGCGCTGGGCGATCCCGGCTGGGGGCGGCTGCATATCCTCGATGGCCTTGCGCCGGGCCTACGCACGATCCGCATCGCCAAGGATGCGGGCTGCAAGGGGTGCGGCGTAGAACGCTGAAACAGACTCCGCCAAACGCACTTGCAGCGCGCCGTCCGCGCCAGCCTTTATTATCGCATCGTAAAAAGCTGAAACCCGATGCCCATTTTTCCGCACGATGCTCTAATCAACGACTCTGGCAAGTTCACGCCTGATCCATGCCATGTGCGAACGCGCCACATCTTCGAGATCGCCTCCCTTGAAGGATGGCAATGGTCGTGCCTCAACAACGAAGGTTGATTTCATCCCCACCAAACCTTGTTGCTGGAGATTGCACCGCACCAGAAGTTCGTAGCGGTCTGGATGGATGAAATGGTAGTATTCCGATTGGTAATTCAGATTGTTGGGATTCCACGCGAATTCAACCGGCTGCTCAACCTTCTCGACAAACTCAGGTAGGCGTGCCCGGTGTTTCGGGGTCGCCATGATTTCCTCAAGCGCAGTGATGCAGCGCGTGCGCACCAACCGGCGCGGACCAATGCTGATGTCGGTCAGTTTTCCGGTTAACGTGACTTCCCAGCGGAAACCCCCACTTGCCGTGGTGGTTTGACCGGCAGCAGGCACTGCCATGCCGCTCAATAAAATCACGATCGCCAAGGCGTGCTTGATTACGATGTGCTGTTTCATATGCCCTCCACCGAAGGAATTATCAGCCGCCCGTCGATCACGCCAGCGTCAAATATTCATAGCCAGCTATTCCTCAAAGATTTTTCAGCCGATTCAGTGAGCTAAAACCTCATCTATCCATTGTGACACTAATATGCTCGCCGGGCCAAGCCGCGATTCGTGGAAGCATCGCAATCCGTCGCTGGGATCGAGATTGAGTTCGAGACACCACGCGCCTGCCGCCCGCACCTCCTCTACAAACCCCGCCGCCGGGTAAACTACGCCGCTGGTGCCGATGCTGACAAACAGATCGCAGGTTTGCAGCGCGCCGTAGATGCGGTCCATTTCATAGGGCATTTCGCCGAACCACACGACATCGGGACGCAAACCGACTGCGCAGCAGGCAGGGCATGGCGGGCGGTCGCCGTCTTTGGCGAGCATGGGCGCATCCCAGCGGACACGGGTTTCACACGAAGTGCACAGCGCCGATTTCAGCTCGCCGTGCATATGCAGCACCTGCGCGCTACCGCCGCGTTCGTGCAAATCGTCGACATTCTGCGTCACCAGCAGCAGATCGCCGCTGAATTCGCGCTCCAGCAGCGCCAAGGCCTCATGCGCCGGATTGGGAGCCGCCCGCGCCAAGGCGGCACGGCGCATATCGTAAAAGCCCAGCACCAGATCGGGATCGCGGGCAAAACCTTCGGGTGTAGCGATATCCTCTACCCAGTGCTGTTCCCACAGCCCCCCAGCCGCCCGAAAGGTATCAATTCCGCTTTCGGCGGAAATCCCGGCGCCGGTGAGGATGACGATGCGTTCGAATCCTGCCATGATGCGTTGAAACATGATCGCAAGAGGTGTGGCAATGGCACAGGTGCAATTCGGGGTGATCGGACACAAGGGCCGCATGGGGCAGGCGCTGGAGGCAGCAATTGCCGAAGCGGGGCACGCAATGCGTGTGGGCGTGGATGCCGGGGGCAATCCCGGCCCGCTGGCGGGGCAATGCGATGTGCTGGTCGATTTTTCCGCGCCCGAAGCGCTGGCCACCAATCTTGGCGCGGCGAAGGTGGCGGGGATTCCGATTCTGATCGGCACCACCGGATTGCAGGAGGAACACTTCGTCTTGCTCGCCAAGGCCGCCAGTGCGGTGCCGGTGCTGCAATCGGGCAACTTCTCATTAGGCATCACGCTGATGGCGCATCTGGTGCGCGAGGCGGCGGCGCGGCTGGGGCCGGATTGGGATATCGAAGTGCTGGAAATGCATCATCGGATGAAGGTCGATGCGCCGTCGGGCACCGCCAAGCTGCTGGGCGAAGCCGCAGCCGCAGCGCGCAAGATTGATCTGGCCGCCAATACGGAAAGCGGCCGTCACGGCATGACCGGCGCGCGGCGCGAAGGCGCGATCGGCTTTGCCACCCTGCGCGGCGGCACGGTGGCGGGCGAACACTCGGTGATCTTTGCCGGGCCGGAAGAACGCCTGACGATCTCTCACAACGCCGAAAACCGCATGATCTTTGCGCGCGGGGCGGTGAAGGCGGCCGCATGGCTGATCGGCAAGCCCGCCGGGCGTTACAGCATGAACGACGTTCTGGGGCTGTAACCCGCGCCGATGACCCGTGACCAGATTTTCGAGTTCTTCCGCCGCTTGGCCGAGGATAACCCCTCGCCCCAGACCGAGCTGGAATACGGCAATGCCTATCAGCTGGTGGTGGCCGTGGCGCTGTCCGCGCAGGCGACCGATGTCGGGGTGAACAAGGCGACGCGGGCGCTGTTCGCCAAGGTTTCGACGCCGCAGCAGATGCTTGATCTGGGAGAGGATGGGCTGAAAGAGCACATCAAGACCATCGGCCTGTTCAATTCCAAGGCGAAGAACGTGATCGCGTTGTCACAGCTGCTGGTCGATGAATATGGCGGCGAAGTGCCCGATACCCGCGACGCCCTCACCCGCCTGCCCGGCGTTGGGCGCAAGACCGCCAATGTCGTGCTCAATTGCTGGTTCGGGCAAGAAACCTT
>PHEL01000121.1 GCA_002842925.1 Alphaproteobacteria bacterium HGW-Alphaproteobacteria-14 | reverse complement strand
CCCGACCGGAATTGAAAACCCCATAGCTCACCGCATGCGGACCGCGGGTTCGGGCACCGTCGACTTTCCGACGCCTCTCGGCGTCCGAAACTCTAAACGGAAGCAGTTCATCGGCATTGAAGGGCAGAGCGACCACATCCTTGATGCCCAGCCGCATCAGCGTGCGAACCTTGCTGAGGTCAAGGTTTTCGACCGCGGCGATGATCGGCAGGTCTGGATATCTGGAGCGCGCCTGTTCGATACGCCCGATCGAGCCGGGCAGCCCCGGATTGACCTCGATCACCAGAACAGTGCTCTGTGTCACAGGAAGCGCGGGGAGCGCAGCATTGGCCGGCAAGGCAACGCTGGTGAAAATCTGCCTGAACTGTTCGGGAAATTGGCTTTCCAGACGTGCCAACTCCTCCTCTGACGCCGCCACGCAAGCGCACATTCGCGTTGGCAGGCGACGGAAGAGGGTGAGAGTTTCAGACTTGGTCATGTGGTTATCCATTTTCAGCTCTAGACGGTAGGGTCGCCCTCTCCATCTTCGAGCGTCAAAGTATAGGAGAAGTCCGGCAGGCCAACCGTGGCGCCGAAAGGCGACAAGCTGATGGGCGTGTACGTCGCATTTACGATTCGTACTGTGATAAGCGGGGCAATTTCAGGCTTGTTGGGATCACCGGCAAAACCCAGCCCTGATCCCTGATATACGACACGCACCGACGCCGGTGTTATGTCCGGCTGAATGGCCTGCATGCGTGTAACCAGGGCGTTAAAAGCGGGTGCATTTGAGCCAGTGCCGCTGGGACAGGGCGTAAGAGCACACACGCACCCAGTGCTGCTACATTCGAGCGTGCCCAGTGCTTCCCTACAAATCCGATCGCCGGCTCTCAGCGCGGTGCCATTGCAGTTGGCCCCGACATAGGACTGCTGTTTGAGCCCCGTAGAAACCATATCGGTGACAACCGCATAGCGGGTGCCCATCTGGGTCGCCTTTTCATACTCGTTGAGCGTCCACGCATAATTGCCGACATCGATGATGCCGAACAGCAGCAGCAGCGCCACCGGCAGAACGAGCACGAATTCCGCTGCCGAGGCGGCTTGCCTGTCGCGCCACATGGTCACAAGGCGCTTCATATGCCCACCACCGCCGCGCTAGACTTGGCCGAGAGGTTGATCGTGTCGTCGATAAAGCCCAGCCCGGAAAGGATCGAAGGATAGGCGACCGGGCCTGAATCGACTGTTATCAGGGGCCCTCGTGTGCCGAGATCGGCGTAGATTCCCGTATCGACGAACATTTCGCAATCTGGGATGGCCACGACATCCGCAGGCTCC
This sequence comes from Alphaproteobacteria bacterium HGW-Alphaproteobacteria-14, assembly GCA_002842925.1. Lineage (GTDB taxonomy): Bacteria > Pseudomonadota > Alphaproteobacteria > Sphingomonadales > Sphingomonadaceae > Erythrobacter. Next base: position 4,970 of record PHEL01000121.1, on the reverse strand, counting down.
CAGCCGGGAACTTTAGGCGTGCCGCCTGCAGTCAATTGGCCGGTTGCCGTGACATTTCGAATTTCCTCCAGCAGCGTGGTATCGCCCGCACACAGGCGTTCGACATCGAGCCGGGAGGCGAAGCGCGCGCCATCGCGCACCGATTTGACAATCTTGTGCTGCGTCCAGAAAAAATGCCCGGCCTCCATCGACCCGAAAATCAGCGCCAGCATCAATGGCAACGTCAGCGCAAACTCGGTCGCGGCGGTTCCCACGCGGTTTCGGATGAAACGGCGGATCATTGTACCAGCACCGGTTTCTTGCGGCCAAAGTTCTGGAACCCACTGCCACCGTCGGCGCGCTTTGCGGGACCGATGACTTCTGCCTTGAGCTCTCCCGCTCCGGCCGGGCCGGTAATGGGGCCAAGCAGGAAAAGATCGATAAACCTGAAGGTTTTGGCGTCAAACCGGCCACTCTGGCCAGTGCAGTCCACCACTGCCACGGTTACGATACGGCGGTCCTTTTGCGTGGGCGACGGCACGACCGGCGTTCCTGCGATCGGGCGCGGGGCCGAGCAATAAAGCGTGGTTCTGGTCGGCGAGGTGGTATTGACACGGGCCAGTTCACGCGGCGCGGTTCGCGACGCGACGGCGCGTTCCCACTGATAGACTTCAAAGCGGGTGATCTGCCCGTCACCATCCGCATCCAGACCGGGAATCGATGCCGATGTGGTGCCATGAATATCATTCAGATAAGTATCCACCGGCCACACACCATCGCCAAAACTGAGGCAACCCGCGAGGCCAAGTGCCTTACACGTATCAAGCGGGAACCCTTGCTTGGGCACAGCACCACCGGGGATGTCGGTATAGGGTATCAGATCGCCGCCAGCGGTATTCGCGCAGGTTGCGTTGTTGCCATTGCCATTCACCGTCACCCTCCGCACCAAATCATTGCGGGTCACGTCAGCAGGGCAGAAATCGCCATTGGCCTCGCAGGAAAAATTCTGCCCGTTCGGGTAGATGCCAAAGCGGGTGTTGATCGCGGTGTTTTCCGTGTCGCGCGCGCCCGGACGCGTGGTGATCTGGGCCGCAGTGCAGCCGAGCAGATCCGAATTCAGCCCCAGCGTCCGGTTCTTCTGGTTGTTCGCGATATTCTCATAGTCGATGTCGAGCAGGTCGAAATTGCCCGGGGTGAAATCTGCGGTGCTTTGCGGCTTTTCGCGCAGGTCGAGCGCGATGCCGATCTCGCTGGTGCCGGGGTAACCCGAATTGCCAGTGGGTGCGCACACCATTAGCGGCGGGACATTGCACGCGGAAGCTTCCAGCGTCGCCACCGCACTGGCGTCGATCAAGCCGGAGGAAACCAGCCCGCCGATCGAAGTCAGGGCATAAAATGCCTCGCGCCCGTCGACCGTCACGCGAACATAGCGTGCGTTGGCATCGCTGGTCGCCAGCGGGCCGGGGACGTCGGTCGCGTGGTCCCAGCTCTGGAAAAATTCGAATGTCGCCAAGCGAACTGTCCGGCCATCAGCATCATTGGTTCGACCGGGCTCATTGGCGAGCTTGGTTTCGTTGGCCCAAGCGCTGCCTGCGGTGGCGAGGAAGGTTGTGGCGGCTGCCTCGGCATTGGCCCTAGCGTCGGTCACACCAGTCAGCTGCGTCGCAGCGGCCAACGCAGCCTGGTCTGCGGCGTTCTGCAACTCGCTGTGCATCGTCGCCATGCGGCTGTAATCCCAGCCCACCCCGGCAATCATGATCAGCCCGAACAACGCCAGCGCATACAAGGGGGCAATCGCCGCATCGCGAGCCTTTGCAAAATCGATGAAGAGTCGCTTCTCGATCATGGTTCCGCCCCTCTGTCTCATCCGCCTTCGGGAATTTCCGAAGTCGACAGGCGTTCGGGCAGCTTGACCGCATCTTCGCGGTAGCGATCAATCGCATCAACCGCCTTTTCGCCGCTGTGGGTCGCATCTTCGGTGTAAACCGGTTCGGGATTGACGACCATCGCGGCATAGGTCTGCCGGTTCGCCTCGCCAAACGCTTCGGGATCATAGGCCCCGTCAAGATTGCCGTAGGTCGCGCAGCCGCTCAGCAGCACGGTGCCCGCAATGGCCAGAACAATACGATCAGTATTCATAGCCGTCTCCCTGCTTGGGTGCCTGCACTGCTGGCGCGCCTGGTGGCAGCGCCTGGGGCTTGTAATCCTGTCCGAACAGCAGCGTTTCGGCCACATCGGGATCGGCTACGCGATCGGTCGGCAGCCGCACCTGATCGGGCCGGATCGGCTTCACCAGACGCGGTGTAACCACGATCAGCAGCTCTGTTTCGCCCTTCTGGAACTGGGTTGACCGGAACAGCGAGCCGATGATCGGGATCGACCCGAGGATCGGCAACTGCTGGACATTGGTCTGGAATTCGGTGCGCAGCAGCCCGGCCAGCACAAAGCTTTCCCCGTCGCGCAGTTCCAGCGTGGTCGACGCGCGCCGGGTTTGCAGGCCCGGAATGGTCAGGCCGTTGATGGTGACCGAAGCCGAAGGGTCGAGCGAGCTGACTTCCGGCTCGACGATCAGGTTGATAAGATTGTCGCCCAGCACGGTCGGGGTGAAACCCAGACTGACGCCGAAGGATTTGAACTCCACGGTGATCGCCTGACCACCGCCGCCGCCACCGCCGCCGGCATTACCGCCCTGCACAACCGGGATCGGGAATTCGCCGCCTGCAAGGAAGGATGCCTTTTCACCCGACAGCGCGACCAGTGTCGGTTCTGCCAGGGTTTTCGACATGCCCTGTTCTTCAAGCGCGTTGAGGAACGCGTCGATATCGACATCGCCGATTGAAAACAGCGCGCTGAAAATGCCGAAATTGTCGAGGATCGGATCGATTCCGAGCTGGGTGCCCCCCAACCCATCCGCGCGGGCTGAGGCGCCGCTGCCGGTCACGCCGCGGAAACTCCCGCCAAGCGAGTTGGCAAAGCCGCTTACGCCGAGTTTTTCGCCGACCGTGCGGTTCACTTCGGCAAAGCGGACTTCCAGCATCACCTGCTGCGGGCTGCCGAGTGACAGCATGTTGATCACATCATCGCCCGCAAATGCACTGGCGAGGCGCGCCACGCGGCTGGCGACACCCGCATCCTTGACCGTTCCGGACAGCATCAGCTTGCCATTGGTCAGGCGCACATCAATCACCTAGCCGGGAAACATTTCGTCAAGCTGGGTGCGCAGCGATTCAACATCGGGGCCGACCGAGATATCCATCACCGCGATCACGCGGTTCATCTTGTCATACAGCGTCAGGCTGGTCGTGCCGACTGACTTGCCCAGAATATAGATCGACCGGTCGGACACCGGCAGGACATCGGCGATCGCTTCACTGCCGATCATCGCGCGATCAATCGCGCGGTCGGCGGTGACGATCTGGCTTTTATTGATGGCCACTTCGATTTCGCCGGCGTGAATGTCGGCACCCGAAGATTGGGCCTGCGCCGGAGCCGCGACTAAAGCGGCTGAGGCCAGCAGGGCAGCTGCCAGAATATTCTTCATGATCCCTATTTCCCCCCGAGAAGGTTGACCGGATAGGCCTGACCTTCAACTCCGCGATAAATCGTCATGCTTGGCCCGCTGGGTATCGGCCGCGCCATCGGGCTGCCGGCTTGCGCCATGGCGGCGGGCGGGGCCATTGACGATGCCTGTCCAGTCGGGCGTTTGCGGATATAGAGCCGCGAATTGCCGACATCGCGGTTGGTCAGGGTGCGGCCCTTGGCTTCTTCCTGCGATTCGATGTTCCGCAGCGCCAGGCTGAGCGTGCCCAGTTTGGTGCCGATCGCCAGTTGCTGGGCTTGTTGCGGATCGACTTCCAGCACGGCGGTCTTGCCCACCTGCGCTTCGGTCGCGCCTTCGTTGGCGACCTGATCGATGGCGAGCACTTTGACCCGTTCAAGGATGATGTCGGACATCAGATCGGCGGCCTCTGCCCCGTCACCGGGGATCTGGCGGGTCAACAAAACGTCAACGGTATCGCCGGGGCGCACGAATCCGGAAACCCCGGTTACGTCGGTCACCGGGATCGCGACAGCGCGCATACCTTCGGGCAGATTGGCGGCGAGCACTGCTCTGCCGCTGGCGCCGCTGACCTTGTCAGCCAGCACCGGTTCGCCCGGCACAATCGGGCGCAGAACCACGCGGTTATCGGCCAGCGCCCCGCGGATGGTGGTGAACGCACCCTGCGGCACCGAACTGGCGGGGAAATTCTGGAGCCTGATATTTTCAGGGGTGAGCGGATCACCGAAATCGAGCGGCTGGGTGGCGACGACAATAGTCGTCAGATTCTGCGCTTCCGCCTGTTTTTCAACACGCTGTTCAACGCCAGTCAGATAGGCGTTTACCAGAAACACCGCAAAAGCGGCGATTACCAACGCACCGATGACGATAAAGATATTTCGGTTTTGCAACGGCCGCCCCCCAATCGATAAACGAAACGGAGAAGGGTTCATGCAGCAGTCGCCACATGAACCCTCGTTCCATTAGATGTTAAGGCCGGGTCGAGGCCGGAGGGTTATCGATTGTGTCAGTTGCATTATCCAGCGCGTCGGAGATTGCGCCGCCGAGGTTGACGGCAGCAAGAGCAATGGCAGAGCCAACGATCGCGAGGATCAGGGCATATTCAGCAGCCGAAGCGCCGGATTCGTCGTTAAGAAAATTCTTGATCAGGTTGGTCATGGTACAGTCCTTAAGCATCAGAGGGCCATTGGGGCCGATTGAAAACACGCCAGACCGGACGAACCGGCGGGACGCCTGCCGAAGGAAACTTCCCGTTACGGGATACGCGACCATTTTATGTTATGCAGGAACACGTTGACCGCGATCCCGTTTGTTCAGTTCCCCCCGAACGCCCTTATACCAAGTCCCATTGATCCTGACTCATTAAGGGGATTCCCATGGGGCTGATTTTCTGATTCAGAGTCGCGAGCCGAAGGAGGTTTGTGATGGCTGG
>PHEL01000120.1 GCA_002842925.1 Alphaproteobacteria bacterium HGW-Alphaproteobacteria-14 | reverse complement strand
CCTATCAAACCGAGCGCCCCGGACAGTCTTCCAAGCCTCGTAATATTCTTCCGGCAGGTCAAACGGCGCGGCCAGTTGCACTGCGCGAATGGCATTTTCTGCGTGACGGGCTGCCTGTGTGCGATTGGCATCGTTGATCCCGCTCTGATTGCGCACACGCGGGCGGCCATTCAGGCTACCATCCGGGTTCAGGTCAAAGTCGACCAAAGTTACAAGTTGGTCAACCTCCAAACCCTGCGGCGAGGTCCAATGCGGCTTGACCTGACGCGCCAGCGCCTGCCCGATCGAGGCCTTGGCGCTCGCGCCGATCTGCGAAGCGGGGATGCGGGTTTCCTGCGTGGTGGTGGACGAACCGCTCCCGCCGAGGAAATCATCGCCAATCCGGCTGCCCCCGCCCGCTTCCGCCGGTTTGGCGGGGGCAGCGCTCGGCTTGGGCGCAGGGGTGCGGGTCGTGCGTTGCGGCGGCGGGGGCTTCGGCTGGGTCACAACGGCGCGTTCAGGCTGCACAGGGTCAGGCGCGGGCGCAGGGGCATCGGACAACGTTGGCGCAATCGCGGCGCGGCTTTCCGCCACCGGATCGGGCGCGGTCGCTTCCAGCCCAACTTCGGTCGCCAGGCTCACCGTCATGCGTTCAGGAAACACCGACACCTCGCTGCGCACCGTCTGCAGCAGCAGCACAGCCACCAACGCGCCGTGCAGCACCAATGCTGCGGCAAGGCCGACTTTCTCCTCGCTGCGGAACGCAATTTCTCCCATCACAGTCCTGCGGTTATGGGGCCGAAACTGAACCATCGGTGACTAGCGAGATCGAAGTGAAGCCTGCGCGGCCCAATTCGCCCATCACCGCCATCACCCGGCCATAATCAAGACTGCGATCTCCGCGCAGCACAATCAGCGGCGGCTCCCCGCCCCGATCCAGCACTTCAAGCGCGGCGGGAAGCCCCCCGGCCGGCACGGCAGCATCCTCGATATAGATGACACCTGCCCGGTCGATCGAGATGGTGATCTGATCGGGGGTTTCCTCCACCGGCACGGCGCGGCTTTCGGGCAGTTCCACCGGCACGCCGACTGCGGGCAGCGTGACCGTGACCATGAAGATGATCAACAGCACCAGCATCACGTCAACCAGCGGCGTGACGTTGATTTCAGCCATCGCGCTGCGCCGCGTGCGCTTGCCCCGGCGGGAGGATGAGAGATTCATGGTCATTTTTCAGTTCCAAACGGCGGCGCAGCCGCCGCAAGGGCGACCGCCCGCCCGCAGCGACGCGACCGCAAGGTCGCATGAGCGAGGATTTCGCGCGCCCGGAGGGTCGTGCGAAAAACAAAAACCTTCATTACAACCGATCCAGCTCGCGGCTCAGCCCGGTGTGCAGCTTGTCTGCAAAGCGTTGCAGCTTCGCTTCATACTGGTTCACCGACGCGCCAAAGCGGTTATAGGCGATTACCGCCGGGATCGCCGCGAACAGCCCGATGGCGGTGGCAAACAGCGCCTCGGCTATGCCGGGGGCGACCACGGCGAGGCTGGCGCTTTGCTGCGCGCCAATCTGGAAAAAGCTGTTCATGATCCCCCACACCGTGCCGAACAGGCCAACAAACGGCGCGACCGATCCGACCGTGGCAAGGAAATTGAGCCGTCCGGCCAGTTCGTCGGCCTCCTCGGCGATCTGGCTGTCCATCGCCGCGCTGACCCGCTGGCGGGTGGCGTCGCGATCAAACGGCTGCTTGGCGGTCGAACGCTTCCATTCATCCAGCCCGGCCCCTGCCACACGTGCGGCGGGGATTTGCCTGCGCGCCTGTTTGGTCAGCAGGCCTTCACGGTCGCGTTGCTCCCAGAATTCGGCTTCGTATGCGCGCGATTTTTTCGCCAAAGCGCCAATCCGCAAGCTGAACGAAACGATGATCATCCACACCCAGATACTGGCCAGGATCAGCCCCACCATCACGGCTTGCACGATGATATCGGCCTGCAGAAACAGTTCGACCGGATCAAGCCGGGTGGCTGCAGGGGCAGCGGCAACGGCGCTAAGCAGGGCAAGCGTCACGGGTTCAGGTTTCCTTGTTCATGAATGTCTGGAAGGCCGCGCGCCAAGCGGCAGGCTGACGGCGCGGGCGGCCATCAAGGGTGATGAAACCAACGCGCAGGTGGGCTTCGCATAGCAACTCGTCCCCGCGCCGCGCAATCTGGTGCATCCGGCACGACGCCGCGCCTAATTCAGTGCAGCGTGTTTCGATCACCACGTCATCATCAAGTTTGGCAGGAAGCAGGTATTTGAGGTTCACTTCGGACAGGGCGTAGGCGCCGCCATCTTCTCCCCTGGCCCCTGCCTCGATCGCGGCGCGCTGATCAATCCCCAGCACGCGCAACAGGTCAGAACGCGCCCGTTCGAACCAGCGCAGGTAATTGGCGTGGTAGGTGATCCCCGACAGGTCGGTATCCTCGTAATAAACGCGCACCGCATAGAGGTGGCGCGCGCCGTCAAGGATACCGCCGGGGAGAGTGGGAGAGATCATCGCGGCTCGCATTAGCGCAGCCGTGAATCGCTGCAAAGCCGAGTGTTGCGATTTGTCGATGAATGGCAGTGGAACGAGGGCTAACCGCGCCCTAACGCTTCCAGATCATCGGTCGCAATGCGACCGCAAGCGCGACTGCGCGCCCGCAGCGATGCGACCTTCAGGTCGCGTGAGCGAGGAAAATGCAGCCCGGAGGGGCTGCATTACCTACAAATCATTCGCCCCAATGGCTCACCGCCAAAGATATGCACGTGGAGGTGAGGCACCTCCTGGCCGCCATGCGCGCCGATATTGGCGAGCAGGCGATAACCGGGTTCGACCAGCCCCTTGGCCCGCGCCACGGCGCCTACAGCGCGGATGAACCCGGCGATTTCAGCATCAGGCGCCTTGGCGGAAAAATCATCCCAGCTGACATAACGTCCCTTGGGAACCACCAAGGTATGCACTTCGGCCTGCGGGTTGATATCCTCGAAGGCGAAGGCCCAGTCATCCTCGTAGACTTTGCGTGAAGGAATTTCCCCGCGCAGGATTTTCGCAAAAAGATTGGCGTCATCATAGGGCAGGGTCGGATCAATCGGCATTATTCGCTCCGTGATGCTTTTTCGGCGATGCCTGACGTGCCTTCGCGGCGTTCAAGTTCGGCAAGCACTGCCGCCAGCTTAACATCGCGCGCGCCAAGCATGACAAGCAGGTGGAACAACAGATCGGCCGCTTCCTCAACCAGATCGACCTCGTCACCCGCCAGCGCGGCGATCACTGCCTCGGTCGCTTCCTCGCCCAGTTTTTGCGCGATTTTGGCAAGACCTTTGTGGTGGAGCTTGGCCACATAGCTTTCGTCAGGCGAAGCATGGCGACGCTCGGCGATAGCGGCTTCGAGGCGAGTTAGGGTGTCCATAAAGCTTCTTTCGATCAAACCCCGCGTGCAGGCAAGCCCGCCGCCCGCAGCGCAGCGTGGGCCTCGGCGATGGTGTGGGTGCCGAAATGGAAGATGCTGGCCGCGAGCACCGCGCTGGCATGGCCCTTCACCACCCCGTCCACCAGATGATCGAGGCTTCCCACCCCGCCGCTGGCGATCACCGGGATGCTGACGGCGTCGGCAATCGTGCGGGTGAGGTCGAGGTCATAGCCCCTTCGCGTCCCGTCCCCGTCCATCGAGGTGACGAGCAATTCGCCCGCGCCTAACCCGGCGACCTGCAAGGCGTATTCAACCGCGTCGATCCCGGTGGGCTTGCGCCCGCCGTGGGTGAAGATTTCCCAGTTCCCGCGCGGGGTGCGGCGCGCGTCCACACTGGCGACGACGCATTGGCTGCCGAAGCGCGAGGCGATTTCGCCCACCAGTTCGGGCCGGGCAACTGCGGCAGAGTTCACCGCGACCTTGTCCGCCCCCGCCAGCAACAGCGCGCGCGCATCCTCGGCGCTGCGCACCCCGCCGCCGACAGTCAGCGGCATGAAGCACACCTTCGCCGTGCGCCGCACCACATCTAGCAGCGTCCCGCGCCCTTCGTGGCTGGCCGAAATGTCGAGGAAACACAGCTCGTCCGCGCCCGCCGCATCATAGGCTCGGGCCTGCTCCACTGGATCGCCCGCGTCTTTCAGATCGACGAAATTGACGCCCTTGACCACGCGGCCATTCGCCACGTCGAGACAGGGGATGACACGGATGCGGACGGTCATTACGCGCGCCCTTCCGCCTTTTGACCCATCGCAATCGCCGCCGCCAGATCGAGCCGCCCTTCATACAGCGCCCGCCCGGAAATCACGCCCTCGATCCCCTCATGCGCGTGGAGCGCGAGCATATGGATATCGTCCAGCCCCTTGACCCCGCCGCTGGCGATCACCGGAATGTCGACGCGGCGCGCCAGATCGACCGTCGCGTCGATATTCACGCCCTTCAGCAGCCCATCGCGGCCAATGTCGGTGAACAGCAACGCGGCAACCCCCGCATCTTCGAAGCGCCTTGCAAGATCCACCACGGGCACGTCCGAGACTTCGGCCCAGCCCTCGGTCGCTACATGGCCGTCCCTGGCGTCCACCGCAACGACGACGCCGCCTTCCCACTCGCGCGCCATTTCTCGCACGAATTCCGGGTTTTTGAGCGCGGCGGAGCCCATCACCACCCGCGCCACGCCGAGGTTGAACCAGCCCTCGACCGCCGCCGCATCGCGGATGCCGCCGCCCAGTTGCACATAGCCGGGGAAGGCCTCGACGATGGCTTCGACCGCCGCGCGGTTGCGGCTTTCGCCCGCGAAACTGCCGTCGAGATCGACCACGTGCAGATGCTGCGCGCCCGCATCGGCGAAGATCATCGCTTGGGCTGCCGGGTCATCGCCATAGATCGTGGCGCGTTCCATGTCGCCTTCGGCAAGGCGGACGACCTGGCCGCCTTTGAGGTCGATGGCGGGGAACACGATCATGCCAAACTCCTTCTCATGGGCACCACTCCAGAAAGCGCCTGAGCGTCGCCAGACCGTAGCCTTGGCTCTTTTCCGGGTGAAACTGCACGCCCAGCACATTACCATGCGCGACGGCGGCGACCAGTCCTTCGCCGTGGTCGGTCATCGCCGCGACATCCGCGCCATTATCGGCGGCGAAGTGGTAGGAGTGGAGGAAATAGGCCTCGCCGTCTGCGATCACCGGGTGATTTCTGGCGTGCGGCAATATCGCAACGTCGTTCCAGCCCATATGCGGCACCTTGATGTTCGGGTCGATCGGCGCAATCAGCCGCACCTCGCCCGCTATCCAGCCAAGGCCGGGGGTTTCACCATGTTCAAGGCCGCGATCCGCCAGCAATTGCATCCCCACACAAATGCCGAGAAACGGCGCGCCGCCGATATGGACACGCTCGGTCATCGCCTCGATCATATGCGGGATCGCCCGCAGCCCGTCGGCGCAGGCCTTGAAACTGCCGACACCGGGCAGCACGATGCGGTCAGCAGCACGCACCACATTGGGTTCTGCTGTGACGGTGACTTCCGCTCCCGCCGCCTTGAGCGCATTGTGAACCGAATGGAGGTTGCCCGCGCCGTAATCGACGAGGGCCACGACTTCAGGCATTTTGGTTTTCCGCACACCCTTCCGGGCGCGCGGTCCTCGCTATGCGCGCAGCAAAGCTGAACCCGCTGCGGGCACGCAGTCGCGCTTGCGATTGCTGCGCAGCCGAATTGCTCTGATCAGCCACCCAATTGGCCTTTCGTCGAGGGAATTGCCCCGCCCTTGCGCGGATCGCGTTCGACCGCTTGGCGCATCGCGCGCGCAAAGCCCTTATACAGACTTTCGCAGATGTGGTGGTTGTTGCTGCCATACAGCAGTTCGACGTGCAGCGTGATCCCCGCCGCCTGCGATACCGAATGGAACCAGTGTTCGATCAGTTCGCTATCCCATTCGCCCAGCTTTTCCTGGGTGAAGCGCGCGTTCCAAACCAGAAACGGGCGCCCGGAAATATCCAGCGCCACGCGCGCCAGCGTCTCGTCCATCGGCGAATAGGCCGCGCCGTAACGCCCGATCCCGGCCTTGTCGCCCAGCGCCTGCGCGATGGCCTGCCCCAGCGCAATCGCCGAATCTTCGGTGGTGTGGTGCTGATCCACATGGAGGTCGCCTTCGACCTTCATCGTCACATCGATCAGCGAATGGCGGCTGAACTGTTCGACCATATGATCGAGAAAGCCGATTCCCGTGGACACGTCATAGGCCCCCGTCCCGTCAAGATCGACGTGGACCGCGATGCGGGTTTCGGTGGTGTTGCGCTCTATCGAGCCGGTGCGGGCGAGGATGTTGGCCATATTCCGGCGCTATAGCCCTCTCGCGGCCCATGACAAGCATCTGCCAAACCCGTGGGATCATGCTGCAAAGGGCTTGACCAAGCCCGCGCGTCCCGCCACGAATCCGCCCACCATGAACA
>PHEL01000119.1 GCA_002842925.1 Alphaproteobacteria bacterium HGW-Alphaproteobacteria-14 | reverse complement strand
AGCCGCAATGCTCGGCCTTGTTCGATCTACTCGCTACGCCAATGAAACGGCATCACCTCGCCGCCAGCGACACTCCCGCGAAGCGGGTTCGTGCAGCGGAATGTCGGAGCCAATCCACTACATGCTGCCCTTAAGCCTCCTTATCGGCCTGCTCAGAATTCCTTTACGTATTTATGTGAAATTGAGACCATGAACCTTGATTCGATCTCGCGCGCGTCTGATCGCCGACCGATAAGCCTGATGGTGAAAAGCCGGGTGCGCTCGCGCGTGGTGTTCGTCGATCTGATCGACCTGTCCGAAGGGGGTTGCAAGATCCGTGGGAAGCCCGGATTTGCCGAGATGGGCGACCGGGTGACGATGAGGGTGAACGGGATCAATGCGCCGCTCGGCAAAATTGCCTGGATTGAAGGGCCAATCGCGGGCGTTGCTTTCGAAGGCGCGATGCATCCCGCTGTGATTGATCATCTGTGCGAACAGGGCGGCGCAAAGCTGGCTGCCCCGCAGCACCGCAGGGTCTGACTACCCGCTTGCAAGCTTTGCATTTGGCAGTGAGCGCATAGAAACATATAAGGAACATGAAGATGTTTCTCAAGGTTCCAGATGTCCCAGAAAAGGTTCGAAATCCCTGCTGATGTGCTGCCCTTGCGCAGCGCCTTTGTCGAACTCGGCCTCGTCAGCTGTTTCAGCTTTCTACGCGGCGCGTCGGACGCGGCTGATATGGTGCTGGCCGCGCACGCCCACGGTTATGATGCAATCGGGCTGGCCGATGCCAATTCATTGGCAGGCGTGGTGCGCCTGCATACCGAGGCGAAAGCGCTCAAGCTGCGCCCGGTGATCGGCTGCCGGATCGAGACGGTGGAGGGGCTGGCCTTTCTCGCCTATCCTGAAGATCGCGCCGCCTATGGCCGGTTGTGCCGCCTCATCAGCGCCGGGCGGATGCAGACGCCTGAGGGCGAATGGCAGGAAAAGGGCGTGTGCCAGATCACCCTGACGATGCTGACGGAGCATTGCGCCAAAGAAGGCGAGGGGGACGTGCAACTGATCCTGTTGCCGCCCGATGATCTGGAGGCGCGATTCACTATTCGGGTGCCGAGCAATGTGGTGCCGTTTCCGGTTTCGGTTCCGGTTTCGGTTTCGCGCAGAGGCAGCAGGGGAGCAGAGGAACACGGAGGTGCTGCTCTTCTGCGACCTCTGCGCGAAACCACTTCTTTCACCGCCGCTTTTGCCGATTTGCTCCCCCACCTCACCCACCAACTTCCCGCTCTCAAGCACCTCGCTGCCGCCTATCTCTATCGCGGGGACGACATTGCCCGGATCGAACAAATCAATGGGTTGGCACAGGCAAACGGCCTGACGCTGCTCGCCACCAATGATGTCCACTATCACGCGCCAGAACGCCGGGCGTTGCAGGATGTGATGACCGCGATCCGGCATAAAACCACTGTGACGAAAGCTGGCCCCCTGCTGCACCCCAATGCCGAACGGCATCTGAAAAGCCCTGCCCAAATGCAGCGCCTGTTCGCCCGCTGGCCCCATGCGATTGCCGCCGCGCGCGAAGTGGCAGACCGCTGCCAGTTCAGCCTTGATGAGCTGCGGTATGAATACCCCGAAGAAATCCATCCTGAAGGCCAGACCCCGCAGCAATTTCTTGAAGCGGAAACATGGGCCGGGGCAGGGCGACGTTACCCGGACGGCCTACCGGAGACGGTGCGTGCCACACTTGAGCGCGAACTCGCGCTGATCGCGAAGCTCGAACTTGCGCGCTATTTCCTCACCATCAAGGATATCGTCGATTTCGCGCGCGGGTGCGATCCGCCGATCCTGTGTCAGGGGCGCGGTTCTGCGGCCAATTCGGCGGTGTGTTACGTGCTCGGCATCACATCCGTCGATCCGGCGAAACACCAGCTATTGTTCGACCGCTTCATCTCCGAAGAACGCAAGGAGCCGCCCGATATCGATGTCGATTTCGAACATGAGCGGCGCGAGGAGGTGATCCAGTATATTTATCGCAAATATGGCCGCCACCGCGCCGGGCTGTGCGCGACCGTGATCCACTACCGCCCGCGCATGGCGATCCGCGAAGTGGGCAAGGCGATGGGCCTGTCTGAGGACGTCACATCCGCGCTGGCGCGCACCGTTTGGGGCGGGTGGGGACGCGAAATCAACGCAAAACACGCCGCTGAAACCGGGCTGGATGTGAGTGATCCGCACTTGCGGCGGGTTCTGAAACTTACCGAGCAGATGATTGGAATGCCGCGCCATTTGGGGCAACACGTCGGCGGGTTCATCCTCACCGAAAACGCGCTCACCGAAACCGTGCCGATCGGCAATGGTGCGATGCCCGATCGCTCTTTCATCGAGTGGGACAAGGATGATATTGAGGCGCTGGGCATCCTGAAAGTCGATGTGCTGGCGCTGGGTATGCTGACCTGCATCCGCAAATGCCTCGATCTGCTGGGCGCGCATCATGGCCGCGCGCTGACACTGGCCACCGTCCCGCGCGAAGACCCGGAAACCTATGCCATGCTGCGCAAGGGCGATTCGCTCGGGGTGTTTCAGGTCGAAAGCCGGGCGCAGATGAACATGCTGCCGCGCCTGCGCCCGCGCGAGTTCTACGATCTGGTGATTCAGGTCGCGATTGTGCGACCGGGGCCGATTCAGGGCGACATGGTGCACCCTTTCCTCAAGCGCCGCCGGGGGGCGGAACCCGTGGCTATCCCCGCACCGGCTCCCGAACATGGCCCCCCCGATGAACTCACCAGCATTCTTGGCCGGACGCTAGGCGTGCCGATTTTTCAGGAACAGGCGATGAAAATCGCGCTCGATGCGGCGAAGTTTTCCAGCCTTGAAGCCAACCGGCTGCGCAAGGCGATGGCAACCTTCCGCAGCCGAGGGATGGTGGATGAATTGCAGGACATGATGGTCGAACGCATGGTCGCGCGCGGATACGATCGTGACTTTGCCCAGCGCTGCTTCAATCAGATCAGGGGCTTCGGCGAATATGGCTTTCCCGAAAGCCATGCGGCGAGCTTTGCGCAGTTGGTGTATGTGTCGAGCTGGCTGAAATGCCATTACCCGGCGGCGTTCGCCTGCGGGCTGCTCAATTCGCAACCGATGGGGTTTTATGCGCCCGCCCAGATCGTCCGCGATGCTCGTGATCACGGAGTGGCGGTGCTGCCGGTGGATGCGAATGCCAGCGTGTGGGATTGCACGCTGGAGGCGGGTGAAGGCGATCAGCACGCCTTGCGACTTGGCCTGCGGCAGATCGACGGGCTGCCCGAACACGCCGCCGCCGCGCTGGTGACTGAACGCGAGGAGCACGGATCTTACCGTGACATCGCCGATCTGCGCGCACGGGCGGGGCTGTCGCCTGCGCATATTGAACGCCTCGCCAGTGCCGATGCCTTTGCCTCGCTCGGCCTCACCCGCAGGCAGGCCTTGTGGGACGCGCGCAGCCTGATTTCCGCGCCCGATTTGCCGCTGTTCCGCGCCGCTGCCGTGCGCGAGGAGGGGGCGGAGAGGGCTGCTGTTCGCCTGCCCGCCATGCCGCTGTCAGAAGAAGTGGTGGCCGATTACCAGACCACCCGGCTCAGCCTGAAAGCGCACCCGATGGCCTTCCTGCGCGCAGACCTTGCCGCGCGCGGGTTTGTGCGGGCGATCGACCTGCGCAACCGCAAGTTTCGCAGCATGGTGCAGGTCGCCGGCGTGGTGCTGATCCGGCAGCGGCCAGGCAGCGCCAAGGGAGTCACCTTCATCACGCTGGAGGACGAAAGCGGGGTCATCAACCTCGTGGTGTGGCCTGACCTGAAAGAGAAGCAACGCAAGGTGGTGATGGGCGCGCGGTTGATGGAGGTGCGCGGGCGGGTCGAATATGATGATGAGGTGATCCATGTGATCGCCGCGCAAATGACCGATGCGACCCACGCCTTGCACGCGCTATCAGACGATCTGCTGGAGGCCCCGCTGGCCCGCGCTGATCATGTGAACACGCCAATCACCGGACGCAAATCATTTGCGCCGCGCGATCTGATCGATGAGCTGGCCCCGAAACCCAACGTCAGAGGTCACCCGCGCGACCATCGGATGTTGCCAAAATCACGCGATTTTCATTAGGCTTGGCGAGCAAACTTCAGCTCGCTTCGAGCGCATAGCCGGCAGACCGCACCGTGCGGATCGGGTCTTTCGCGCCGTCGATACCGATCGCCTTGCGCAAGCGGCGGATGTGGACATCGACCGTGCGCAATTCGATGTCAGAGCCGGTGCCCCACACTCCATCGAGCAATTGCCCGCGGCTGAATACCCGGCTCGGGCTTTCCATGAAGAACTTGAGCAAGCGGTACTCGGTCGGCCCCAGTTGCAGCGCGCGGCCCCGGCGCTGGACTCTGTGTGCCACCGGATCAAGCTTGAGATCGCCAACCTCGATCGTCTCACCCGCCAGTGCCGGGCGGATACGCCGCATCACCGCCGCCACCCGGGCGAGCAGTTCGCGCGGGCTGAACGGCTTGGTGAGGTAATCATCCGCCCCGGTTTCCAGCCCGCGCACTCGATCATCCTCGGCCTCGCGGGCGGTCAGCATGATGATCGGAACGTGCGCGGTTTCCTTGTCGCGGCGCAGCCGGCGGCAAACCTCGATCCCGCTGGTGCCTTCGATCATCCAGTCAAGGATGATGAGATCGGGCACTTCCTCGCTGGCGAGAATCAAGGCCTCGTCGCCATCACCCGTGCAACGGACAGAATAGCCTTCGTTCTGGAACCGATATTCGAGCAGTTCGGACAGCGCCGGATCATCTTCAACCAGCAGTAACTTGGCAGCGGACATGGGCAAGATGCCTCCTCAAGCCCGCACAGACGGGCGCTGACCAGTGCTATGTGTCATCTACGCGACAGTTTGATGAAATCGAATGCGACTAGTTTTCCACACAGCCGTTACGCATCCCCCGTCCTATCTCGCCTTCACCGGTCCCCTTCGGGCGGATAGACACCGGTAGCCGCAAAGTGCACCATTTCCGCCACATTGGTCGCATGATCGCCGATGCGTTCGATATTGCGGGCAACGAACAACAGCTGTGCCGCGCTCGAAATAGTCGAAGGATTTTCGACCATATGGCTGACAAGATTACGGAAAATGCTGTTGTAAAAGGCATCGACCTTGGCGTCGGTGGCGATCACTTCGCGGGCCAGATCGGGATCGCGCGCGGCATAGGCGGTGAGCACGTCGTGCACCATATCGCCAGCCAGCTCACCCATTGTCGGCAGCAGTGTCAGCGGTTCAAACCGGCCGCGACCTTCGATCATGCCGACCCGTTTGGCGATGTTCTTGGAATAATCGCCGATTCTCTCGATTACTCCGCCGATTTTCAGTGCAGCGATCACTTCGCGCAGGTCATCCGCCATCGGCGCCCGCAAAGCGATGATTCGCACCGCCAGCTTGTCGACCTCTGTCTCCAGTGCGTCGATACGCTTGTCGCGCGCCACGACGCTTTCGGCCAGTGCCACGTCGCCGCGCACCAGCGCGTCCAGCGATTCGGCAATGGCGACTTCGGCCAACCCGCCCATTTCCGCGATCAGGCCGCGCAGCCGGGTGATGTCTTCGTCGAAGGCCTTGACGGTATGTTCAGCCATCAGCCGTACCTTCCGGTTATATAATCCTTGGTGCGTTCTTCGATCGGATTGGTGAAAATTTCCGAGGTCGGGCCATATTCCACCATCTTGCCAAGGTGAAAAAACGCCGTGCGCTGACTGACGCGGGCGGCTTGCTGCATCGAGTGGGTTACGATCACGATGGCGTAACGGCCTGAAAGTTCATCGATCAGCTCCTCGATCTTGGCGGTCGCGATCGGATCGAGCGCGCTTGCCGGTTCATCCATGAGGATCACCTCCGGGTCAACCGCGATGGCGCGCGCGATGCACAGGCGCTGCTGCTGCCCCCCCGATAAGGCCGTGCCCGAATCGTCGAGCCTGTCCTTGACCTCGTCCCACAGCCCCGCGCGGGTCAGCGATCGTTCGACCACCACATCAAGATCGGCCTTCTTTTCGGCAAAGCCGTGAATTTTCGGCCCATAGGCGATGTTTTCATAAATCGATTTGGGGAACGGGTTGGGCTTTTGAAACACCATCCCGACCCGCGCGCGCAGTTGCACCACGTCCATCCGGTCGGCGTGGATGTCCTCACCATCAAGCTCGATCAACCCGGTCACCTTGGCCGTGCTGATCGTGTCGTTCATGCGGTTGAAGCACCGCAGAAACGTCGATTTGCCGCAGCCGGACGGGCCGATGAAGGCGGTGACGTAATTGGGCGAGATGTCGATCGACACCGCGTCAATCGCCTTAACGTCGCCGTAAAAGACCGAAACGTCGCGCGCGCGGATCTTGGCGCTTTCGTCGGTCATCTTGGGATGGATCACAGGAACACCAGCAGCACGATGATAGCTGCACTGGTGCGTTCCACAAAGCCGCGATCAATCTCGTCAGACCACAGGAAAATCTGCATCGGCAGCACCGTGGCCGGCGAAGTGAAGCCATCGGGCGGGGTCGCGACAAAGGCGCGCATTCCGATCAATAGCAGCGGCGCGGTTTCACCAAGCGCGCGGGCCATCCCGATGATCGTCCCGGTCAGCATCCCCGGCATCGCCAGCGGCAGCACATGATGGAACACCACCTGCACCGGAGAAGCGCCAATCGCCAGCGCCCCATCGCGGATCGACGGCGGCACCGCCTTGATCGCGTTGCGCCCGGAAATCACGATCACCGGCATTGTCATCAGTGCCAATGTCATCCCACCGATCAGCGGGGCGGATCGCAGGTTGGGGAAGATCGCAAGAAAAATCGAAAGGCCCAGCAAGCCGAAGATGATCGAAGGCACCGCAGCCAGGTTGCTGATCGACACTTCGATCAGGTCGGTCCAGCGATTTCTGGGCGCGTATTCTTCCAGATACAAAGCCGACAGCACCCCGATAGGGAAGGCCAGCACCAGCGTGACCAGCATCGTCAGCATGGTGCCCTTGAGCGCCCCCCAGATGCCCACCGCCTGCGGACTGGTCGCATCCGAGCGGGTGAGGAAACCCCAGTCCCAGTTCCGCGCGAGCTTGCCTTCGCTGACCAACTGCGCCGCCAGCGCCTGCATTGCGGGCGGGCCTTCGCCCCGCATTCCGGCAGCCAGCGCGGAGGAGGCAGCCAGTTGAAATGTTGCGCTGCGTTCAATCAGCGTGGGATCGGCGGCCAACGCGGCGGCCAGATCACGCCAGCCTTCAGACGACAGCTCAGCGGCGGCATCGGGCCCGAGTTGCTGTTCGGCATAGAATGCCACCACATCGGGCAGGCCCTGCATTTCGAGCGTCTGCGTCGCGCTGGGCGCCGTCAGCGATACCGCATCACCGGATATTCCGCTTTCGGGAAAGTCGATGGCGACAGCGAGTTCGGCGCGCTGGAACCCGCCGATGCCGTTCATCAGCATATTGCCGAGCAGGAACACCAGTACCGCCACCGAAAACCCGACAGCTGCGAGGCCGAGCAGGCGGAAGTTGCGTTCATCACGGTAACGCTTGGCGAGCCTTTTTTCGAAGATGGGCGTGCGCGTTGGCCGCGAAGAATCGGCATTCACGTCTGACGTGGGGAGGGCGATGCTGCTCATTCGTAGGCCTCGCGGAAACGTTTGACGACGCGCAGGGCGATGAAATTCAAAGCCAGTGTCACCATGAACAGCACAAATCCCAAGGCAAAGGCGCTGAGCGTGGCGGGGTGATCGGTGCTTTGCTCGCCGGTTAGCAGCTTGACGATCTGCACCGTCACTGTCGACATTGGTTCAAGCGGATTGGCGGTGAGATTGGCGGCGGGCGATGCGGCCATCACCACGATCATGGTTTCGCCAATCGCGCGGCTGACCGCCAGCATGATCCCGGCAACAATACCGGGCAGCGCCGCCGGGAACAGCACCTTGCGGATGGTTTCGGACTTGGTGGCCCCCATCGCCAGGCTGCCGTCACGCATCGCACCGGGAACAGCCGCCATCGAATCATCTGCCATCGATGATACGAAGGGAATGATCATCACCCCCATGACAATACCGGCCGCCAGTGCGCTTTCGGTCGAGGCGCTGGTGATGCCGATTGCAATGGCAGCATCGCGGATCATCGGGGCCAGCGTCAGTGCGGCGAAATAGCCATAAACCACCGTTGGCACCCCGGCGAGAATCTCCAGCAGCGGCTTAACCCAGCTGCGCACGCGCGGATGGGCATATTGGGTAAGGTAGATCGCGCTCATCAAGCCGAGCGGGATTGCCACGATCATCGCGATGATCGCGCCGATGAAGATTGTCCCCCAGAACAATGGCACCGCGCCGTAACGGGAAGGGTCGGTCGCTTCGGGGCTGACCATCGTGTCCGGGCCCCAGAAGGTGCCAAACAGGAAATCCACCGGTGAAACGAAGCTGAAAAACCGGAAGGTTTCAAACACCAGGCTGCCGAAAATGCCGAGCGTGGTAAGGATCGCCACCAGCGAGGCCAGCAGCAGGATCATCATCACCGTGCGTTCAACCCGGGTGCGGGCGCGAAAATCGGGGCGCAGCCGCAGGAAGGCAAGCCCGCCGCAAGTCAGCGCAATCAGCACAGTCACGATTATGCCGATGATCTTGTAGCGGCCGATAGCCTCCCTGAACGGGGCGACCAGCGCTTCTGCCTCGACATTGAAAACAGCCGGCGCAGTGCCCTGCGCCACCGCGCGCGCTTCACCGATAAATGCATCGCGTTCAAATCCGAAGGCGGGAAGCTGGGCAGCAGCGGGCGACGCCAGCACCGATTGCGTCACCAGTTGCGGTGCCAGCACCGACCATATGGTGATAAATGCCAGCACCGGGATCACCACCCACAATGCGACATACCAGGCATGATAGACCGGGCGCGAGGCTGAGCGCAGCGCTGGATCGCTCGATTGAAAGCTCCACGCCTTGGCCCGGCCGGTAAGCCAACCTGCAAGGCCTAGCCCCATGGCAATCAGGATCAACGTGATCGGCGACATCAATCAGACCTGTGGTTCCTGCACGGGGTGCGCAATTTATTGAAACGATCCGGCACATTCGCGAAGACGCGGCGTTCATGCCATGACGCGCGCATGTTGAAGAAATAAGACACTACTATGACAATTGTTGGGTTTCAGCTTCGTGCGGGGCTAAATCATTAACATGAATGGCGGAATTTTCGGCGTCCGGTTCCGGTTCTGGTTCGGCCACAGGAATCCTCACCACCACGCTTGTGCCTACGCCAAGTTCGCTGGTGATGTCGAGCCGTCCACGGTGGCGTTCCACGATATGCTTGACGATGGCGAGGCCCAGCCCGGTGCCACCCGACGCGCGGCTGCGCCCCGGATCGGTGCGGTAAAACCGGCGGGTCAGGTGCGGGATCTGTTCGGGCGCAATGCCTTCGCCCTGATCGGCCACCGTAATCCGCGCGTGGCCAGCCTGCCCCAGATCGAGCGCCACAGTGACCGGCTTGTCAGGGGTGCCGTATTTGAGCGCATTGTCGACGAGATTTCGCACGACCTGTTCGAGCTGCTGGCGATCGCCCAACACGCAGGCTTCGGCGTGCAATTCCATCTGCAATCTATCGCTCCGGTTCGATCCCGCAGCATCGCGAGCGGCGCGTTCAACCAGCGGTAGCAGGTCAATCCGCTCGGTCGGCAGATCATGCTTTTCCGCTTCGACCCGCGACAAGCTCATCAGATCGCTGACGAGCGCCTGCATACGTTGCGCTTCGCGTTCGATGATGCCGAGAAATTTTTGCGCGGTGGCGGTTTCAATTCCGCCATCGCCTTCGCGCAGGGTTTCGACATAGCCGAGTATGGCGGCCAGCGGCGTGCGCAGTTCGTGGCTGGCATTGGCGACGAAATCGGTGTGCGCGCGGCTGATATCGGCCTCGGCGCTCTGGCTTATGAACTCCAGCATCGCCAGTCGTTCATCAATTGCCTGCCGGTTGATCTGCCAGACATCGCCGCGCCGCACGAGTCCGCGCACGATCGCCTCGCCTTCCCGATTTTCGTTGAGCAGCGATGCCGCTTCGGGCTGGCGCAGCGCAACGCGGGCGTCCTGGCCGATAACATGGGGCCCCAAAAGCTTGCGCGCGGCACGGTTGGCGATGGCGATGGTGCTGCGTTCGGTAATCAGCAGCGGGGTGGAGGAATTTTCGATCAGGTCGCGAATCGAATCGA
>PHEL01000118.1 GCA_002842925.1 Alphaproteobacteria bacterium HGW-Alphaproteobacteria-14 | reverse complement strand
ATCGGCATGGCCGCACAGATGATCGATGGGGCGCTGGGCATGGCGTTCGGCGTGATTACCCAGACCCTGTTGGTGAGCGCGCTCGGCGTGCCGCCCGCCACCGCTTCGGCGAGCGTGCATCTGGTCGAGCTGTTCACCACGGGGGCTTCGGGCGCGAGCCATATCTGGCACCGCAATGTCGATTGGGGGTTGTTCTGGCGGCTGGTTCCGTTTGGCGTGCTGGGCGGCGTCGCGGGGGCTTATCTGCTGTCGAGCATAGATGCCGCAGCTGCCCGCCCGTTTGTTATGCTCTATCTCACCGGTATCGGGTTCTACTTGCTGTGGCGGGCCATCCGCCTGTCGAAGCCGCGCTTTGAAGACCCGCGTTATACCCGTCCGCTGGCGGCGGCAGGCGGATTTCTCGACGCAGCAGGCGGCGGAGGGTGGGGGCCGGTGGTCACCTCCAACCTGCTGATTCAGGGCGGTGATCCGCGCAAGGTGATCGGCACGGTCAATTCGGCCGAATTCCTGCTCACGCTGGCGATCTCGATCGCATTTATCGCGTCACTCGGCTTTGCTGCCTTCACGCTGATCACCGTCGGGCTGATCATCGGCGGGGTGATCGCCGCGCCGTTCGGAGCGATCCTTGCCAGCCGCGTGCAGCCGCGCGCCTTGCTGATTGCGGTCGCTGTGGTGCTGATCGTGACCAGTGGCTACAGCATCTACAGGGCATGGCTGCTCGGCTAGATCTTCTGGAAGGGGGTTCAGAATTGCAGGCTCAGGACGAGGCCGCCTGCGGCACATATTGCAAGATTGCGCGGCACTGACCAACCGAACCGGAATGCCAGCAGGCAGGCGACCAAAGCCAGCACCCCTGCGCGCCAGTCGAAGCTGGCAAGATCGGGCCAGTAGAGCCGCAACGGTCCGAACCGCTGTTCACCCACCGCGCCAAAAAGCACGTGCAGAGCAAACCAAGCGGTGAGATTGCCGATCACGCCCACCACAGCTGCCGTGACCGCCGCCAGCCCGCCCTTGAGCCGGACAGCGTTACCCAGCCGGTCGATCCACGGCGCAAACGCAAAAATCCACAGGAAGCACGGCGCAAAGGTCACCCACGTTGTCAATGCCGCACCGATCAGTCCGGCGACCATCGGTGAGAACGGCTCCGGCGCGCGGAAGGCGGCGAGGAAGCCGACAAACTGCGTCACCAGGATCAGCGGGCCAGGTGTCGTTTCGGCAAGGCCCAGACCATCGGCCATCTCGCCGGGTTGCAGCCAGCCGAACCCCTGCACCGCTTCCTGTGCCATATAGGCGAGCACCGCATAGGCCCCGCCAAAGGTGACAATCGCCAGTTGCGAAAAGAATGCGCCGATTTCCCACAGCACGTGATCCTGCCCTAGCGTCAGTGCGATCAGCACCATCGGTGCAGCCCATACCGCCCCCCACAGCGCGATCGACAGGAACGTGCTGCGCCACGGCCGCGCCGTCGCTGCGCCATCGCCGTTCGAAGGTTTTAGTGCCAGCAGGTCGGGCCGAACCGCTGCCACCGCAATGCCGATCAAGCCTGCGCCCAGCACGATCAGCGGAAACGGCAGATCGAGCAGAAACAGCCCCACAAATGCGGCAACCGCCAGCGCGCGTTTCAACCCGGTTTCGAGCGCGCGTCCGGCAATGCGCAACAAGGCCTGCACCACAATCGCCAGCACTGCGGCCTTGATGCCGAGAAACAGCGCCTCAACCCAAACGAGATCGGCGGCCACCGCATAAAGCATCGACAGCGCCAATATAATGATCGCTCCGGGGATGACGAACAGCAATCCCCCCGCAAGGCCCCCGCGCCAGCCATGCAGCCGCCAGCCGGTCCAAGTCGCCAGTTGCTGCGCTTCGGGGCCAGGGAGCAGGTGGCAGAAATTGAGCGCGTGAAGGAAATCTTCTTCAGCGATCCATTTGCGTTCGTCCACCAATTCGCGGTGCATCAGCGCGATCTGTCCAGCAGGCCCGCCAAAGCTGAGGAAGCCGATGCGGGCGAACACCTGCACAAGATCGGAAAACGAAACCGATGGGTTCATACCAGTCACAGCCACACACACCTCGCAAAGAAGCCCCGCCACGGGGGCAAGGGGACGAGGCAACGCTTGGGCTTGTTATGGCCTGGACGGGGGGTTGCTTGGCCCCGTGAAAATTGGATAGTCAAAAGGAATGTGCCGTTCAAGCGGTGTTGATTAATACCAAAGTTCGATGAGCCTGTCTCATCGCGCTCTGGTATAACAGGCGGATCAAACGAATAGGCCGGGGCAGGTTGGCACACCTGCCCCGGCGGCGCTGGCGTTGTTGGTGATCGTCAACCCGCCGCGGCCATTACGCTGTCAACCCAGCGCTGCTGGTGAAAGGTGATAGGGTCCTGCGATGCAGCCTCGATATCCGGAGCGGCGGTTCGCAACAGCTGGCGGAGCAGGAATTTGCCATAAGGCCAGCCACCGATGTCCGAATCGGCGTTGATATGTCCCAACGGCCCGGCGTTGATTAGCTGGCTTCCCCATTTGCGCGCCATGCGCTTTGACTGGCCCCACGCGGCATAGGGATCATCCTCACTTGCCACGAGCAGGCTGTTGAATGGGAGCCGCCCCTGAATGACCGGGCCAAACCGCCGCAAGCGGTGATCGACCTCTGCCTTTTCGACATCCGGCGGAGCAACCAACAGTGCTCCTACTACCGGAAAACTGCGAACGGTTTGCTCAAACTCAGCCCACCATGCAACCGCGTGGCAGCCCAGACTATGGGCGACCAGTATGACTGGCCTGCCTGCCTTGTGGATCGCAAGGTTGAGCTGATTGACCCACTGGTTGCGGGCCGGATCGTCCCATTGGCCAAGCTGAACCCGCTTGGCATCAGGCAGTTCTTTCTCCCAACGGGATTGCCAGTGATCCGGGCCGCTGTTGTTGAGGCCCGGAACCAGCAGAACCTGCGGTAACTGGGATTGTTCAAGAGGGGGGATGCGTTCGTATTTGGCCATCGTCTCGCTCCATGCTGAGGATAAGCCGGTCGACTCGGTATACGTCCCGACATCCGCAACATAACTCAATCGAAACGATTGACAATAGGTATTCTGTCAGAGCTATCTCATTCAGCCTCGCTCATAAGCGCAGGCTTACAACGCTCTCCATAAGCGCTGCGCCAATGGCCGCCATGCGCCCGCTTTGCCATGTCCTGCGGGTCGGTGATCAGCGCAATTCACCCTTTGAGGGGACGCTGGCATCCCAAACCAAAGGAACGCGCCATGACCGAAGCTGCTGCAAAACAACGCCGCTGGGATCCGGTGGTCAGGATCACTCACTGGACCATCGCGCTGGCCGTGCTGGCCAATGCGATCATCACCGAAGATGGTTCCGCCCCGCATATCTGGGTTGGCTACGGCCTGGCTGCGATCCTCGCTCTCCGGCTGCTGTGGGGGCTGGTTGGCCCAGCCGAGGCGCGCTTTGTCGCTTTCTGGCCGAGTCCGCGCAAGGCAATCGCTCATCTGCGGGAAATCCGCAGCGGAACGGTGACCCGCCATGCTTCGCATAATCCGCTTGGCGCACTGATGGTCTTTGCCATTTGGAGCTGCCTGCTGGTGATCATCGCCACCGGCATCGCGATGGCCGGAGTGCCGCCACTCACTGACGCCGCCAGTGGGGGCGAACAACGGGTCGCCTATGAAGATGAGGAACGAACCGACCATGATGCAGAGCACGCGGGCGAAGAAGCATCAGGTGAGGCGGATGAAGTCCTTGAGGAGACCCACGAAGTGGCGGCCAATCTGCTTTATTTGCTGATCCTGCTGCACATCGCCGGTGTGTTGTTCGAAACCCGCCGCAGCGGTCGACAGGTTCTGGTGGCGATGTCGCCGCTGCGCCGGTAAGCACACGCTATGGAAAGACGCGCACACAGGCTCGAACGCAAGGCCATGGGGATGACCATCCTCGTCGCCTTGCAGGCGCTGGCTGCGACGTTCTTCCTCGTCGACCTCGCTGGCGACGTGTCTTCGGAAGGCGGCGGCACCCACCTGATGATCGAAGGGTTGGCGGCCATCGCCCTGCTCATTGCAGTCGTGCTGGGTGCCATTCAGGTGCGCGATCTTATTGCCGCAGCGCGCCGCGATGAAACTGCGGTGGCCGCAGCCAGCGGAGCCTTGGGTGATCTGATCCGGCTGCGATTTGAAGAGTGGCGGCTCACACCTGCCGAGGCCGATGTCGCCCTGTTTGCGCTTAAAGGATGCGACGTGGGCGAAATTGCTGGCTTGCGCGGATCGGCCTCTGGCACAGTCCGCGCCCAACTGGCCCGGATCTACGCGAAGGCCGGAGTGGAATCCCAAACGGGGCTGATTGCGCTGTTCCTGGATGAATTGGTCGCGCTCCCGGATTAGGGTCAGGATCCATTAACCCAATCCGCGCCGCTCGGACCCTTGCCTCGGAAGCTTGAAAGCCTACCTTCGCGACAATACCGCGTTCAATCAATCGCGCGTTCGCCTGCGCGGCCGACTGACTGGATATCCTCTCCCACGCCCTTCACGGTGTTGCAGGCGCTGGCAGATAGCGTGATGGCGGCAAGCGCGGCGGCGATGATGGTCTTGCGAATCATGTTCGGGTTTCCTTGTTGTCTGGGTCTATAACGCACAAAGCTGATGACTTATTCCTGACTCGCCGCAGATGCGACACGGTTTGCCTTGGCAAGCTGACGTTCGCGCCATGCAATCAGCAGTCCGGCAGCAATGATCAGCGGCGCGCCAAACCACAGGCTGGCAGGCGCAGCGCGGTCAAACACGGTATAACCGTAAAAGCTCGCCCACAGTAGCGCGGTATAATCCATCAGCAGAATAACCGCTGCCGACCCGAACCGCAAAGAGGTGGTAAGCAGAATCTGCGCCAGCACACCCATCAACGCCATCGCCAGAATAATCCCCCAGGTTTCGGTGTCGTGCGCGCCGATCACGAACGGCAGGCCGATCGCGGCGACCGGGATGCTGAGTGTGGCGAACCAGAACACGATGGACCACGGGTTTTCGGTTTTGTTGAGATCCTGAATCTGGAAACTGATAAGCGACACCATCAATGGCGCCATCAGGCCGACGGCGATTCCGGCAAGCGTCACCCCTTCAGCCAATCCGCCGCCGCCCGGCTGCATCACGACGATGACACCGGCAAACCCCATTGCTACCGCTGCCCAGCGATAGCGGCCGATCTTTTCACGAAACAATATCATTGCGATCAGCACGGCGAACACCGGCGCGGTGAAGCCCAGCGTGGTCGCCTCGGCCAGCGGCAACAGCAGCACCGCGCCATAGGTAAAAATCATTCCGAACAATCCGGTCGCCGATCGTGCAGTGTGGGCGCGCAAACGGTGCGTCTTGAGCAGCGCAAGGCGTCCAGCCAGCGTCAGTCCCGCGCCCAGCAGCACCGCAGCAAGCACCTGCCGCCAGAATATCAATTCGATCAGATGCACGCCGCGTTCCCCGGCGAGTTTTACCAACATCGCCATCGTCGCCAGCGCAGCCGCAGCGAGCAGGCGGACACCAAGCGCCAGCAGCGGGCGGGGGCGAGCGATTGAGCCATCCATCGGCTGCGGGCTTGGCCGAGCCGCAGGGATTGCGCAAGCGTGCCCGTGCCCCATATGCGTAAGCCATGGACATAATCGCCCAATTCGAGCTGCTGAGCGATGCTGCACAGCTTGCCATTATCGGCGGGTTGTTCTGGGTGTTTGCAGCATTTGCTGGCGTGATGGAGCGGCGGCGGTCAAAGCGGCGTGATGTGGGGCGGCTTGAACAGGTCGGCTGGGTGCCGTGGACCGGATTGTTCATGGGCGCGGCGATGATCGGCGGCGGATGCCTTGCGATGAGCCTGCCGGTGGTGATAGGGGGTCTTTGATTTTCGCACGCCCTCCGGCGCGCGGCATCCTCGCTCACGCGACCTGAAGGTCGCATCGCTGCGGGCGGCCGGTCGGCCTTGCGGCCAGCGATGCTGGCCGAATTGTGTGTGTTGAATGGGTCATGTGTTAGGCCACGAACCCAAAGGGTTCGCAAGGCCGACCGGCCGCCGGCCGGCTAGGCCGCACCGCCTGCCTTAAAGGCAGGCCTCCAAAAACGAACCCGCAGGGTTCGCAAGCGCGACCGCGCGCCGGCCGGTCAGGCCGCACCGCCTGCCTTACAGGCAGGCCTCCAAAAACGAACCACAGGGTTCGCAAGCGCGACCGCGCGCCGGCCGGTCAGGCCGCACGATCCGGGCCGGATGGCCCGGATCGGCGTGTCAGAGACACGCCTCTAAATAAGCCTGATCGAAGCCGAATTGCCGTGCTTTTTCCAAGGTGTAGGGGCGCAGGCCGGACGCGCGGAATTCTCCGAGGATCTTGCCGTCGTCAGTTTCGTCAAGATATTCGAACTTGAACAATTCCTGCGTCACGATCACGTCACCTTCCATTCCGATCACCTCGGTGATGTTGGTGGTGCGGCGCGAACCGTCGCGCAGGCGCTTGACCTGCACGATCAGGTCGACCGATTCGGCAATCTGGCGACTGATGGCTTCCTTGGGGATCTTGATGTCGCCCATCAGGATCATGTTTTCCATACGGCCAAGGCATTCACGCGGGCTGTTGGCGTGGAGCGTGCACATC